>JBFWXJ010000463.1:0-4751 GCA_050187535.1 Alphaproteobacteria bacterium
TCCGGAGAAGGCGGTCGACCTGCTGATCAAGCGCCTGCCCGACCAAGCCCGCAACAAGAAGGTCCTGATGCGCCAGATCGAGCTCTCCAAGGACAGCTACGTGACGACGGCGACCAAGGGCAAGCCGTTCGGCGTGATGGCCGAGGAGGACTGGAAGACGACCCAGGACAACCTCGTGCAGTTCGCCGGCCTGCCCAAGGCGCATCCGCTCGACAAGCTGTTCACCAACGCCTACCAGCCGGCCTGACGCGGGCTCGGATGACGCACGCGATCGCGCTTCGCTCCGTCGGCAAGACGTTCGGCTCCGGGGCGGAGCGCGTCGACGCCCTTCTCGACATCGACCTCGACGTCGAGAAGGGCGAGTTCGTCTCGGTGGTCGGCGCGTCGGGCTGCGGCAAGTCGACCATGCTGCGGCTCATCGCCGGCCTGATGGAGCCGACGACGGGGTCGGTGGAGATCGGCGGCCATCCGATCGCCGGCCCCGACCCCGGCATCGGCATCGTGTTCCAGACGCCGGTGCTGCTGCCCTGGCGGTCGGTCCGGCGCAACGTCGAGCTGCAGCTCGACATCCGCCGGTCGAAGGACCCGGCGATGCGCCAGCAGGTCGATGCGCTGCTCAAGCTGGTCGGCCTCTCGGGCTTCGCCGAGCGCAAGCCCTACGAGCTGTCGGGCGGCATGCAGCAGCGCGTGTCGATCTGCCGGGCGCTCGTCCACGACCCGTCGCTCCTGCTGATGGACGAGCCGTTCGGCGCCCTCGACGCGCTGACGCGCGAGCAGATGAACATGGAGCTGCAGCGCATCTGGATGGAGACGCGCAAGACGGTCCTGTTCATCACCCACAGCATCACGGAATCGGTGCTGCTCGGCGACCGCGTGGTGGTGATGACGCCCCGGCCCGGCCGCATCATGGAGATCGTCCCGGTGCCGGTGCCGCGGCCGCGCGACTTCTCGGTCATGCGCCTGCCGGAGTTCCACACCGCCTGCGACCGGGTCCGCCAGCTCATGAACGCCGCGGGGATGACCGAATGAGCCAGCTTCCCGTCCTTGTCGTGTTTCCTCGTCCTGAGCCTGTCGAAGGGCGAGGCTCTCCGGCTCGTGCAGCCTCATGCTTCGACAAGCTCAGCATGAGGACCCGCTCGTCCGAGGAAACAGCGACATGACCCCGCCCTTCGCACCGCCGTCGCTGGCCCACCGCCCCGTCGTCATGGGCGACCGCGGCATGGTCGTCGCCGGGCACCACCGTGCGGCGGAGGCCGGCGTCGCGATGCTGCGCGCCGGCGGCAACGCGATCGACGGGGCCGTCGCCACCGCGGCGACGCTGGCGATCGCCATCCCCTTCATGAACGGCCTCGGCGGCGACGCCATCGCGCTCTATGCGCGGGCACCCGACGACGTGGTGACGATCAACGGCTCGGGCGCCGTCGCCCGCGGCGCGTCGGTCGCCGCGATCCGCGCGCACGGCCACGCGACGATGCCGATGCGCGGCCCCTTCGCCGTCTCGACGCCGGGCTTCGTCGCGGCGATGGGCGAAGCCGCGGCGCGGTACGGCACGCTGCCGTTCGCCCAGCTCCTGGAGCCGGCCATCGCGCTCGCCGAGGAAGGTGTCCCGATGGACGCCTCGGCGCTGGGCTTCTTCAACGGCCCGGTCTACGCGGCGCTCGCGGCCGAGTACCCGGCGCTGGCGCAGATGTTCGGACCGCCCGGCGGCCGCGTGCTGGGCGAGCGGCTGAAGCAGCCGATGGCGGCCCGCACGCTGCGGCGGCTGGCAGCCGATGGCTGGCGCGCCTTCTACGAGGGGCCGCTCGCCCGCGACTGGCTGGCGGCCGGGCGCGCCGCCGGCATCCTGCTCGACGCGAGCGACCTCGCCGATCATGCGACGGCGTTCGTGCCGGCACTCTCGATGCCCTGGCGCGGCCGGCATGTGCATGCGGCTCCGCCGAATTCCCAGGGCCTCGCCCTGCTGGCGATGCTGCGGCTGGCCGAGATGGCCCCCGACCGGCCAGCCTCGGAGCCGTTGCTCGATCCCAATGGCCATCTCGCCCGCAAGGTCCGCGCCTTCGCGCTGCGCGACGCGTACTGCGCCGACCCGCGCCGCATCGCCCTGCCGGCGGACGTGCTGGAGCCGGCGCGGCTGGCGGCGACCGCACCTGATTTGGCGACGATGGCGCTGGCCGGCGGCGGCGACACCTCGACCTTCGTCGTCGTCGACCGCGACGGACGTGCCGTCTCCTGGGTGCAGTCGCTGTTCGAGGAGTTCGGGTCGGGCGTCGCCGTGCCCGAGCACGGCATCGTGCTACACAACCGCGCCGGGCTGGAGCGCCTCGACGACGACCCCGTGCATGGGCTCAAGGGCGGCTACCGGCCGTTTCACACGCTCTGCCCGGCGATCGCGACCGGCCCCGAGGACGGGGCCGTAACGACACTCGCGACACCGGGCGACCACGGACAGCCGCAGTCGCTGGCGCTCGTCCTGCGCCGCCTCGTCGAGCAGGGGCTCGACATCCAGGCGGCGATCGAGTGGCCGCGCCTCCGGCACGACACCGGCACCGACGTGATGCTGGAGGACCGCTGCCCGCCGGAATGGGATGCGGCACTGGCCGCTTCCGGCTGGGCGCCGCGGCGGGTCGGCCCATGGTCGCGTCTGATGGGCGGCGTCAACGGCATCGTCAGGCGGGCGGACGGGTTGGCGATGGGCGGCGGCGACCCGCGCCGGTCGTCCTACGCGCTGGCCGCATGAGCGACGGTCCATGTGACGCCGTCACGCTCGACGATGTGACGGCGGCGCGGGGGCGCCTCGCCGGGATCGCGGTACGCACGCCGCTGAAGCCGGTGGCCGCCCTCGCGCGGCACCTCGGCGGGCCGGTCCATCTCAAGATCGAGACGATGCAGCCGACCGGCGCCTTCAAGGTGCGGGGCGCGGCGAACCACCTGCTGCAGCTCGACGCCGAGGCGCGCCGCCGCGGCGTCGTCACGGTCTCCACCGGCAACCACGGCCGCGCGGTCGCCTATGTCGCGCGAGGGCTCGGCATCCGCTGCGTCGTCTGCCTGTCGGCGCTGGTGCCGGCCGACAAGGTCGCGGCGATCGCCGCACTCGGCGCGGAGATGGACGTGGGTGGGGCCGACCAGGACGCGGCGATGGCGCGCGCCGAGACGCGGGCTGCCGCCGAGGGCCTCGTCATGGTCAGCCCGTTCGACGACCCCGCGATCATCGCCGGCCAGGGCACCATCGCGCCGGAGATCCTGGAGGACGTGCCGGACACCGGCACCATCGTCGTGCCGCTCAGCGGCGGCGGGCTGGTGGCCGGCATCGCCGTCGCGGCCAAGGCGATGCGGCCCGGCATCCGCATCGTCGCGGTCGGCAGCGAGCGCTCGCCCGCCATGCTGCGCAGCCTGGAGGCCGGCCGGCCGATCATCGTGCCCGAGCACCCGAGCCTCGCCGATTCGCTGGGCGGCGGCATCGGGCTCGCCAATCGCTGGAGCTTCCCGCTCGTCCGCGACCTGGTGGACGACATCCGCCTCGTCGGCGAGGACGCCATCGCGGATGCCATGCGCTTCGCCTTCCGCGAGTGCCGGCTCGTGCTGGAGGGTGCGGCCGCGGCACCGATCGCCGCCTTGCTGGCGGCCGCTCCGGGGGAATTCCCGATGCCGGTCGTCGCGGTCGCGACCGGCGACAACGTCGATCCGGACCTGCTGCTCCGCGTGCTCACGGGCGCAGGCACGGCAACCACGACCCGTGAAGGGGCAAGCGCATGAAGTTCACGATCCTCGGCCCCGGTGCGGTCGGCTGCTATCTCGCGGGCATGCTCGGGCGGCGCGGTCACGAGATATCCGTCCTGGCGCGCGGCGCCCGCGCGGCCGCGATCCGCACCGACGGCATCCGCCTGACGCGCAAGGACGAAGCGGGCACCACCGTGGTGCGGCCGGCCGTCGTCGAGGCGCCGGACGCCCTCGGCGCGCCCGACGCCGCCTTCGTCTGCGTCAAGGCCTACTCGGTGCCGATGCTGGTGCCGGCACTGGCCGCGCTCAGCCGCGCCGGCACGACGATCGTCTTCGTGCAGAACGGCATTCCCTGGTGGTACCTCGCGTCCGCCGCCGGCGAGGGCTCCGCACTCGATCCGGGGGGCGCCATCGCCGCCGCCGTGGCGCCAGAGCGGGTGGTCGGCTGCGTCACCTACGTCAACGCCCGCAACGCCGGGCCCGGCATCATCGAGCATGTCGGCGACGACACCTTCGTGCTCGGCCGGCCCAACGGCGCGGAGGACGCGACGCTGGCCGGCATCGTGGCGGCGATGGCCGATGCGGGCATCGCGGCCCGCGCTAGCACCGAGCTCAGGCGCGACATCTGGCTGAAGCTGTGGGGCAACCTCGCCTTCAACCCGATCAGCGCGCTGACCGGCGCCACCATGGACAAGATCATCGCCGAGCCGGACACGCGGCCCCTGGTGATGGCGATGATGCGCGAGGCCCAGGCGCTGGTGGGTGCCGACGGGATCCAGTTCCCGCTGACCATCGAACAGCGCCTGGAGATCGGCGCCAAGGCCGGCGCCTTCAAGACCTCGATGCTGCAGGACCTGGAGGCGGGCCGCCCGCTCGAGATCGACGCCATCATCGGCGCGGTATCGGAATATGGTCGTCGCCTCGGCGTGGCGACGCCGGCGATCGACACCGTGCTGGGGCTGATCCGCCAGAAGGCGCGCGGCCTCGGCCTTGCCGCCGTTACGCAGTAAGAGGGGGGAGTCGGCGATGAGCAT
>JBFWXJ010000464.1:0-4738 GCA_050187535.1 Alphaproteobacteria bacterium
CTCGGTGTCGGCATGGGAGAGGTGGAGATGGCGGAAGACGCCGTCGGGCAGGCCGGCCGCCGCCATCGCCGCCGCGTAGCGCTCGGCGACCAGCGGCGTCTGGTGGGAATGCTTGAGGACGACGACATTTCCCGCCAGCAGCGCGGGGATCACCGCGTTGACCGAGGTGAGATAGGGATAGTTCCAGGGGGCGACGACCAGGACGACACCGAGCGGGTCGCGCGCGATCCAGCGGCGGAACCCGGCCTTCTCCGCCGGCACCACGTCGGCCAGCGCCGCGGGTGCGGCCTCGATCATGAAGCGCGCCCGCTCCTCGAAGCCGCGCATCTCACCCGGCGACTGGCCGATCGGCCGGCCCATCTGCCAGGTCAGTTCCTCGGCGACGCCGTCCTTGCCGGCGACGAGTGCGGCCACCGCGCGCGCCAGCACCGCCTGGCGCTCGGCCAGCGGGGTCGCGCGCCAGCCGACGGCCGCCTTGTCGGCCGCCGCCAGCGCCGCCTCGATCTCCGCCGCCGCGGCCAGCGGCCGTTCGCAATAGACCCGGCCGTCGACCGGGCTAATCGTCCTCAGGATTTCCGCCATGCCCTCGCCATGCACCCCGGACCGGGGGTGCGGGATGCTAGCGGAGGCGGGCCTGACGCACCATGCGCAAGGCGTTCGTCGCGGCGACGACGGCGGTCACCGTGAGGCCGGCGATCAGCACGTACCAGGACGGACGCAGGCCGAAGTCGAATTGCAGGTTCGCGGCCAGCACCAGCATCGGGTCGGCGCCGGTGCCGAGCCCGAACCACGCCGCCTCGCCCGCCGCCGTGACCAGACCGGCGGCGACCGACAGCAAGGCCAGCCGCCACACGGAATCCAGCTCGTCGATGCGGCGCGCGGCCAGCAGCCAGATCAGCATGCCGGCCAGGATGGTCGGCTCGGTCACGTTCAGCTTCGACTGCAGGAAGTGGTGAACGATGGCGAGGACGGAGGCGACGTAGACGGCGCGGTGCAGGGTCTGCCAACGCTTGCCGCCGAGACGGCGGATCATCGCATCGGTCGAGGTCGCGGCCAGGGCCGCCAGGATCAGCAGCCCGACGAACCCGATCGTCAGGTAGAAGCGCAGCACGATCTCGGACGCGACCTTGGCCAGGTCGTATTTGAGATCGATGACGTAGAGCACGAGATGGACCGCCACATAGGCGAAGGCCGCGACGCCGATCATGCGCCGCAACTGCACCAGGCGCGGCCAGCGCAGCGCCCTGCGGAACGGCGTGATCGCCAGCGACACGACGAGCAGCCGGATCGCCCACAGGCCGGACTCGTGGATCGCGGCATTGATCGGCATCGGCCCGAGCCGTGCGGCGCGGAGATCGAGGGCCAGCAGCACACCCGGAACGGCGACGGCGACGAGCGTCGCCGCCTTCAACCACGAGAAGGCACCCGTTCGGTCGTTCCACGGCAGGCGGGTCGCTATCGGCCGCGCCGGTCGAGGCCGGGTGGGCTGGGAGCGGGCGGTTGCGGAGCGAGCGGTCATGGCATCGGCTTACCGTGGAAGCCGCGAGAGCGCACCTCACGTCCGATCACCAATGCGTCAGAGCGGCCGCCGTCAGGTCGGGACCACATCGACGCCGACCTCGATCGTGTGATCGCCGCCGCCGACCACGACACCGCTGATCGGCGCGACATCGCCGTAGTCGCGGCCCCACGCAACCGTGACATGACCTTCGTCGGGCATCACGTCGTTGGTGGGATCGAGGTCGACCCAGCCGAACGGCGGGCACCATGCGGCGAACCAGGCGTGGCTCGCATCCGCGCCGACGAGGCGCGGCATGCCCGGCGGCGGCTCGGTCAGCAGGTAGCCGCTGACATACCGCGCCGGCAGCCCCATCGCCCTGAGGCAGGCGATCCCGACATGCGCCAGGTCCTGGCACACGCCGGCCCGGATGGCGAAGACGCGCTCGACCGGCGTGGTCGCGTCGGTGACGGTCGTATCGTAGCGGAAGTCGGCGTGGATGCGCCGCATCAGCTCGACCGCCCCCTGCAGCACCGGCCGCCCGGCGGGGAAGCTCTTGCGCGCATAGGCGACGATCTCGGGCGCGCTGCGGACATGCGGGGAGTCGAAGACGAAGTCGACCGCCCGCCGCGTCGCGTCGTCGGCCGGCGCCTCCAGGCCCGTGCGCGCCATCTCCCACGGCACGCCGCCGCCGTCGGGCCCCACCATGGTCGTGGCGACGATGCGGCTCTCGGCGACGATCTCCAGCGTCAGGTGCGCCTCTTCCAGCGCCATCCATTCGACATGGTTGCCGAAGGCGTCGCGGCGCAGCACGCGCTGGGTCGGCCGCGGATGCACGACGACCGTCGAATCGCGCACCGCCTGGCGCGGCGTCGCGCGGGGCACTAGGTGCAGCAGCTGCATCGACTGCGCCACCGGCTGGGCGTAGCGGTAGGTCGTGGCATGGCGGATGCGGAAGTTCATCACGCCCCCTCGCGCCGCGGCGCCGAGCCGGTGCGTCGGCGCACGGTCGGGCGGAAGCAGGCGTCCGCGATGGCGTCCGACAGGCGCGCGAGATCGGCGATGGTCTCGTCGACCAGCGCCGCGAGGGCGGGCCGCCCGCCTGCGGCATCGGCTGTGGCGACGACGCGCGGATCGGCCGCCTGGAGGCGGGCCACCATCGGCGACATGATCGCGCCCGTCAGGTCGATACGCTCGAAGGCGGCCCGCGGCAGGTCGGCGACATGGCCCGCCAGCGTCGCGAGCTGGAAGGCCGTCGACCGCGGGTTGCCCTCGTCGAGCAGCAGGAGATCGAGGACGGGCGCCGCCTGGAAGACGCCGAGGTAACGGTAGCGATAGGTCATCGCGCTGTCGGCGATCTCCAGCGCGAGCTGCAGGCGCGCCGTGTCGCGCGCGTCGCCGTCCTCCGCGAGCAGGCGCGCGACCAGCCAACTGGTGTCCATGCCGCGCTCGATGCGCCGGCCGAGATCGAGGAAGCGCCAGTTGCGGCCGCGCGTCATGTTCTCCGCGGCGAGGCCGGCCAGCGCCGCGCTGCGCCGGACGATCATGTCCAGATGGGCCGCGAGCCCGCCGACCTCCCCCGGCGTCTCGCCGGTCGCGCCCGCCAGCACCTGGATCGCCCGCCAGGTATCGAGCGACAGCCGGTCGCGCACCGCCCAGGCGGTGCGCTGCACGCTGCCCAGCAGGCGCACGAGACCGTAGGGGTGGCGCCGGTCGCCGACCAGCGCCAGCAGCTCGCGCGCCAGCGGTGCCGCGTCACCGGATGCCGCGGCCGCGACCGCGGCTTCGCTCGCCTGCGCCTGCGGCACCAGGAGGCGGCGCGCGAGGTCGACGGCGGCCGCGGGCTCGATCTCGGCATCGTCGCCGAGGCGGCGAACCACGGCACGGACCGTCCGTACCAGCCCCTCCGCCCGCTCCGCGTAACGCCCGAGCCAGAGCAGGTTGTCCATGGCCCGGCTCGGCGCCTCGTCGCCGCCCCGCCGGATGGCCAGCGGCCGGTCGGGCGGGCGCAGCATGGTGAAATGGTCGTCGCGCGCGTCCGACGGAACCCAGACATCCTTGGCGGCCGCGCCGGACTGCATGGACAGCGCCGGGGCGGCGGCCTCGTCGCGCGCGATACGGGCGAGACCGCCCGGCAGCACGGTCCAGCCGCCCGGCGTCCAGGCGGCGAAGACGCGCAGCGCCATGGGGCGGGGCACCAGCCGCCCCTCCTCCAGCGCCGGCGCCAACCCCAGCGTCGCGGGCTGCTGCGCCACGAAGGAGGCACCGCGCCGCTCCAGCATCTCGGCCAGCGCACGGCGGGCCTCGCCGTCGGTGCCGCCCGGCCGCGCCGCGGCACCCAGGGTGGGCGGCCGCCCGTCGAAGGCGTCGCGCAGCGCCGGCCGCGGCAGGGCGTCGAGGACGCGCCGTCGGCGGGCGGCCGTGCCGCACCATTCCGTCGGCACGCCGGCCAGCAGCAGCTCCTCGCCCAGCAGCGCGCGGCAGGTGGCCGGCAGGAAGGCCGCCATCGCCGGGCTCTCCATGACCGCTCCGCCCAGGGGATTGGCCAGGACCACCCGGCCCGCGCGTGCCGCCTCGACGAGGCCGGGGATGCCGAGCGTCGAATCCGGGCGGAGCTCGAGCGGATCGCAGAACACGGAATCGACGCGACGGAAGACGACGTCGACGCGCTCGAGCCCGGCCAGCGTCTTCAGCCAGACATCGCCGTCATGGACCGCCAGGTCCTCGCCCTCGACCAGCGAGAGGCCGAGATAGTGGGCGAGGAACGCATGCTCGAAATAGGCCTCGTTGTAGGGGCCGGGGGTCAGCATGACGCCACGCGGCCGGTCGCTCTGCGCGAGGCCGAAGACGCTCTCGCGCATCGCGTGGAAGAAATGCGCGAGCCGGCGCACCCCGCCGTCGCGGAAGGGCTCGGCGAAGGCCTGGCTGACGACCAGCCGGTTCTCCAGCGCATAGCCCATGCCGCCCGGGGACTCGACGCGGTCGGCGAGAACGGTCCAGTCGCCGCCGGGGGCGCGCGCGAGGTCGACCGCGTGGATATGGACATGCACGCCGCCCGGCGGCACGACGCCGCAGACCGCGCGCAGGAACTGCGGGTGGCCGACCACCACATGTGGCGGCAGCGTGCCGGAAGCGATCAGGCGCTGCCGCCCGTAGACGTCCGCCAGCACCGCGTCGGCCAGCCGCGCGCGCTGCACGACGCCGGCCTCGATGCGCGCCCAGTCGGCCCGGTCCATCACG
>JBFWXJ010000465.1:0-4737 GCA_050187535.1 Alphaproteobacteria bacterium
CGGCGCCTGGCTGAATGGCTACCGCAGGAGACGATCCTCTTCGACGGTGCGCGGCTGCGCCGGAAGACCGAGGCCGACGTGGCGCCGGGCGGCCGCCTCCTGGCGCTGGAGATGGTGGTCTTCGGGCGCATCGCGCGCGGCGAGGCCTTCCGCCGCGGGCTGCTCACCGACGATTGGCGCATCCGCGTCGGCGGCAGGCTCGTGTGGGCCGATGCGCTGCGCCTCGAGGAACCGATGGCACCCCTCTTCGACGCGCCGGCGGGGCTGGCGGGCGCGCGGGCGATGGCGACGCTGGTGCTGGTCGGCGGCGACGGCGCGGCCGCGCGGGACGCCGTGCGCGAGGTGGCGGAGGGTGCGCCGGACGTGCGGATCGGCGCCTCGGTGGTCGGCCCGGTGATGGTTGCCCGCTTCCTGGGCGCCGATGCCCGGAATTTGCGCAGCGCGGTCATCGGCGCGGTCGGTGCCGTGCGGTCGCGTCTCGCCGGCCTGCCGCACCGCCTGCCCGAACTATGGTACGGATGATGCAGCCCGAGGCCGGGCCGACCAGGGGGGTGGGGCGCCGATGAATCTGACGCCGCGCGAGCGGGAGAAGCTGCTGGTCGCGATGGCGGCGATGGTCGCCCGGCGCCGGCTGGAGCGGGGGGTCAAGCTCAACCATCCCGAGGCGATCGCCCTCATCACCGACTTCGTCGTCGAGGGGGCGCGCGACGGCCGCTCGGTCGCCGACCTGATGGCGGCCGGCGCGCGCGTGCTGACGCCGGACCAGGTGATGCCCGGCATCCCCGAGATGATCCACGAGATCCAGGTCGAGGCGACCTTCCCCGACGGCACCAAGCTCGTCACCGTCCACCAGCCGATCCGGCTCGGCGACGGCACCGAGGTGCCGGGCGAGGTCGCGGTGCCCGAGGCCGATGTCGTCATGAACGATGGCCGGCCGACCATGACCATCGATGTCGCCAACACCGGCGACCGGCCGATCCAGGTCGGCAGCCACTATCATTTCTACGAGACCAACGCGGCGCTAGCCTTCGACCGCGAGAAGACGCGCGGCTGGCGCCTCGACATCCCCGCCGGCACCGCGGTGCGCTTCGAGCCCGGGCAGACGCGCAGCGTCGCCCTCGTCCCCTATGGCGGCGACCGGGTGGCGATCGGCTTCCGGGCCCTCGTCGACGGGCGGCTCTGATGGCGGTCCGGCGCACCCGCCGCGGCTATGCCGCGATGTTCGGGCCGACGGCGGGCGACCGCATCCGGCTCGCCGACACGTCCCTGTGGATCGAGGTCGAGTCCGACCGCACCGTCTATGGCGAGGAGGTCAAGTTCGGCGGCGGCAAGGTCATCCGCGACGGCATGGGCCAGAGCCAGCGGACGAGTGCGGAGGGCGTCGTCGACACCGTCATCACCAACGCCGTCATCCTCGACCATCGCGGCGTGGTGAAGGCCGACATCGGCATCAAGGACGGCCGCATCGCGGCGATCGGCAAGGCCGGCAACCCCGATACGCAGCCGGGTGTCGACATCGTCATCGGCGCCGGCACCGAGGTGATCGCCGGCGAAGGCCGCATCGTCACGCCGGGCGGCTTCGATTCGCACATCCACTTCATCTGCCCGCAGCAGATCGAAGAGGCGCTGATGTCGGGCATCACGACGATGCTGGGCGGCGGCACCGGCCCGGCGGCCGGCACCAGCGCTACCACCTGCACGCCCGGCCCGTGGCACATGATGCGGATCCTGCAGGCGGCCGAGGCCTTCCCGATGAACCTGGGGTTCGTCGGCAAGGGCAACGCCAGCCGTGCGGCACCGCTGGTCGAGCAGATCGTGGCCGGTGCCTGCGGCCTGAAGCTGCACGAGGACTGGGGCACCACGCCGGCCGCCATCGACACCGCGCTGACGGTGGCCGACGAGATGGACATCCAGGTCGCGATCCACACCGACACGCTCAACGAATCGGGCTTCGTCGAGACGACGGTGGCGGCCTTCAAGGGCCGCACCATCCACGCCTTCCACACCGAGGGTGCGGGCGGCGGCCACGCCCCCGACATCATCAAGGTCTGCGGCGAGCCGAACGTGCTGCCGTCCTCGACCAACCCGACCCGGCCCTACACGATCAACACGGTGGACGAGCATCTCGACATGCTCATGGTCTGCCACCATCTCGACCCGCGCCTGCTGGAGGACGTGGCCTTCGCCGAGAGCCGCATCCGCCGCGAGACGATCGCCGCCGAGGACATCCTGCACGACCTGGGTGCCCTCTCGATGATGTCGTCGGACAGCCAGGCGATGGGCCGCGTCGGCGAGGTCATCATCCGGACGTGGCAAACGGCGGACAAGATGAAGCGCCAGCGCGGCGCCCTGCCGGGCGAGACGCCGGGCAACGACAACCTGCGCGCCCGGCGCTACGTCGCCAAGTACACGATCAACCCGGCGATCGCCCACGGCATGGCGCACGAGATCGGCTCGATCGAGGTCGGCAAGCTGGCCGACGTCGTGCTGTGGTCGCCCGCCTTCTTCGGCGTGAAGCCGGAGATGGTGCTGAAGTCGGGCACCATCGCGGCCGCCCAGATGGGCGACCCCAACGCGTCCATCCCGACGCCGCAGCCCGTCTACTACCGCCCGATGTTCGGCGCCTTCGGCCGGGCGCTGACGGCGAGCTCGGTCACCTTCGTCAGCCGGGCGGCGCTGGAAGCCGGCATCGCCGAGAAGTACGGCCTCGCCAAGCCGCTGGTCGCCGTGCGCGGCACCCGCACCATCGGCAAGAAGGACATGGCGCTGAACGACGCGACCCCGGTCATCACCGTCGACCCGGAGACCTACGAGGTGCGCGCCGACGGCGAGCACCTGACCTGCGAGCCGGCCACGGTGCTGCCAATGGCCCAGCGCTATTTCCTGTTCTGAGGCAGGCGTGACGATCGCATCGAACTCCAGCGACTGTTTCCTCACCCTGAGCCTGTCGAAGGGTGAGGTCGCGCCGGCCGGAGAGCCTCGTCCTTCGACAGGCTCAGGACGAGGACCCTACCACCGGGGCACACGATGATCCGGGCGACTTCCGTGCTGCCGAAGGGCGGCTGGGACGAAGCGCGCGCGGTCGACCGCGTCGTGCTCGACTTCGAGGACCGCTTTCGCCGGCGCGTCCGGCTGCAGGCGGCGAGCGGGCTGCTCTTCCTGCTCGACTTGCCGACGGCGACGGTGCTCCAGGACGGCGATGGGCTGGCGCTGGCCGACGGCGGCGTGGTGCGCGTCGTCGCCCGGCCGGAGAAGCTGGTCGAGGTCACGGCCGCCTCGCCCGGCGCGCTGGCGCGGCTCGCCTGGCATATCGGCAACCGCCACCTGCCGGCCGACATCGGCCACGACCGCATCCTCATCCGCGACGACCACGTCATCGTCGACATGCTGCGCGGTCTGGGTGCCGTGGTGGCCGCGGTCGAGGCGCCGTTCAATCCCGAGGGCGGCGCCTACGGCCAGCACAACCACGACCCGCGCCACCCGCATGGCCACTCCCACGACCATGGCGACGGCCATCACCACCATCACCATGACGACGGCCACAGCCACTGAAGCGGGCGACGGCGCCCTGCACCGGCTGCTCGCCTGGACCTCGCCCGCCTACCCGACCGGCGCCTTCAGCTACAGCCACGGCCTGGAATGGGCGGTCGAGGACGGGCTCGTCCGCGACCGCGCGACGCTGGAGGCGTGGATCGGCCATGTCCTGGCGCACGGGGCCGGCTGGACCGACGCGGTGCTGCTGGCCCGCACGCACGACGCGGTGTGCGCCGGCGACTGGGATCGCGTGGCGGAGATCGCCGAGCTGGCCGCGGCACTGCGCGCCACGGCGGAGCTGGCGCTGGAGAACGCTCAACAGGGATCGGCCTTCCTCGCCGTCACCCGCGCGGCGTGGCCCGATCCGGCGCTCGACCGGCTGGCGACGCTGCGCGCCGGACAGGTGGCGCCGCTCGCCGTGGTCCAGGGTGTCGCGACGGCCGGCCATGTGCCGCTGCCGGCCGCCCTCGTCGCGATGTCGACCGCCTTCGCCGCCGCCCTCGTCTCCGCCGGCGTCCGCCTCGTGCCGCTCGGCCAGACCGACGGGCAGCGCGCGACGGCGGCGTTGGCCCCGGTCGTCTCCGCCGTGGCGGCGCGGGCGGCGACGGCATCGCTCGACGAACTCGGCGCCGCGTCTCCGATGGTCGACTGGGCGTCGATGCGCCACGAAACCCAATACACGAGGCTCTTCCGCTCATGAGCAACGGACCGCTGCGCGTCGGCATCGGGGGCCCCGTCGGCTCCGGCAAGACCGCCCTCGTCGACCGCCTGTGCAAGGCGATGCGCGACCGCTGGAACATCGCGGTCGTCACCAACGATATCTATACCAAGGAGGATGCCGAGTTCCTGACGCGCTCCGGCGCGCTGGCGCCCGAGCGCATCGTCGGTGTGGAGACCGGCGGCTGCCCGCACACGGCGATCCGCGAGGACGCCTCGATCAACCTCGCCGCCGTCGAGGACATCGGCCGCCGTTTCGTCGACCTCGACCTCGTCTTCATCGAATCGGGCGGCGACAATCTGGCCGCCACCTTCAGCCCCGAGCTGGCGGACATCACGATCTACGTCATCGACGTCGCGGCCGGGGACAAGATCCCGCGCAAGGGCGGCCCCGGCATCACCCGCTCGGACCTGCTGGTCATCAACAAGACCGACCTGGCGCCGCTGGTGGGCGCCAGCCTCGAGGTGATGGACCGCGACGCGCGC
>JBFWXJ010000466.1:0-4734 GCA_050187535.1 Alphaproteobacteria bacterium
CGGGCTCAGCAAGTTCGGCGTGGCGCTGGTCAGGCGGCTGGACGAGCTGCGCATCGTCGTCGACTGCACCCACACGGGATACCGGACGACGATGGATGCGATCGAGATGGCGACGCGGCCGGTCGTTTTCTCCCACTCGAACCCCAGGGCGGTGAAGGATTCACCGCGCAACATCAGGGACGACCAGATCAAGGCCGTGGCGGCGACGGGCGGCCTCGTCGGCATGGTCGGCTTCCCGGCCTTCGTGGCGGCGAAGGAGAAGCCGACCCTCGACGACTTCATCGACCATATCGACTACACGGTGCAGCTCGTCGGCCCGGACCACGTGGCGCTCGGCATCGATTACTACGGGGCGCAGCACCCCTACGCCTCGGCCGAGGAGGCGCGCGCCCTCTACGACGGCTGGGTCGCCAGCGGCCATTGGAACCCCGCGAGCTACCCGCCGCCGCCCTACCACTACCCGCAGGGCATCGAGACGCCCGACAAGCTGCCGGCCATCGCGCCGGCGCTGGCAGCCCGCGGCTACGACGCCGATGCGATCCGCAAGATCCTCGGCGGCAACTGGGTCCGCGTCTTCCGGGCGGTGTGGGGGGAGTAGCGACCGCTCCTACAGATTGTCGCCCGCCAGCGCGTCGCACACGGCGGCGGTAACGTCGGCGGTATTCGCCTTGCCGCCGAGGTCGGGCGTGTGCAGCGCGGGATTGGCGGTCACGCGCTCGATGGCGCGCATCAGGCGTTGGGCCGCCGGCCCCTCGCCCAGATGCTCCAGCATCATGACGCCCGACCAGAAGGTGCCGATCGGGTTGGCGATGCCTTTGCCCATGATGTCGAAGGCCGAACCGTGGATCGGCTCGAACATCGAGGGGAACTTGCGCTCGGGATTGAGGTTGGCGGTCGGCGCGATGCCGAGCGAGCCCGCGAGTGCGGCGGCGAGATCGGACAGGATGTCGGCGTGCAGGTTGGTGCCGACGATGGTGTCGATGGTTTGCGGCCGCAGCGCCATGCGCATGGTCATGGCGTCGACCAGCATCTTGTCCCAGGTGACGTCGGGATAGCCCTTCGCCACCTCGGCCGCGATCTCGTCCCACAGCACCATCCCGTGGCGCTGGGCGTTCGACTTGGTGACGACCGTCAGCAGCTTGCGCGGGCGCGAGCGGGCGAGGTCGAAGGCGAAGCGCATGATCCGCTCGACGCCGGCGCGGGTGAACATGGCGACGTCCGTCGCCGCCTCCTCCGGCAGGCCGCGATGCACGCGACCGCCGACGCCGGCGTACTCGCCCTCGGAGTTCTCGCGCACGATCACCCAGTCGAGCTCCGGCCCGGTCACCGCGCGCAGCGGGCTGGTGATGCCGGGCAGGATGCGGGTCGGGCGGACGTTGGCGTACTGGTCGAAGGGCTGGCAGATCGCCAGTCGCAGGCCCCACAGCGTGATGTGGTCTGGCACATCCGGCACTCCGGCGGAGCCGAAGAGGATCGCATCGTGCCCCTTGATGAGGTCGCGGCCGTTCTCCGGCATGAAGGCGCCGGTCTTCTTGTAGCGCTCCGAGCCCCAGTCGAAATGGTCGAAGGCCATGGCGAAGCCGCCGTCGCGGGTGGCGCACGCGTCGAGCACCTGGACGCCGGCCGCCACCACCTCCGTGCCGATGCCGTCGCCGGGGATGGCCGCGATCCGATAGATGCGCATGACTTCAGGCTCCGTAGTCGATCGGCGTGCGCTCGGCCGGATCGGCGTGGCGGCGCCAGTAGAGGTCGCGGACGGCCAGCGTCGTCGGGCCGGGCACGCCGTTCCACAGGATGCGGTCGTCGAGCCGCACGACGGGCACGATGCCGCCGGCGGTCGAGGTGAGGAAGATTTCGTCCGCCTCGCGGAAGCGGTCGCCCGGGATCGGAGCCACGTCGAGCTTCAGGCCGTTGTCGCGGCAGAGATCGATGACGGTCTGTCGGGTGATGCCTTCGAGCACGCCGCGGTCGGGGGTCGCGATGCGGTCGCCGAACACGGCGAAGACGTTGAACCCCGGTCCCTCGGTCACGTTGCCGTCCATGCCGAGCAGGATCGCCGTGTCGACACCGCGGTCGTAGGCCTCGAACTGGCCCCGTTCCATGTCGAGCCAGTGGTAGTTCTTGACGGTCGGGTCGACCGCCTCGGGCGGGATGCGGCGGAAGGAGCCGATGGTGGCCGTCATGCCGTCCGCCTGCCCCTTCTGCCCACCGATCCACAGGAACGGCATCGCATACGCGACGAAGCGGTTGTGGGCGAGCCGCAGGTCGCGCGAGCCCGCCGGCGGCCGCCCGCGCGTGCAGAGCATCGCCACATAGGCCTCGCGCAGCCCGGCACGTCGGACGCAGTCGGCCAGCACGCGCGCCAGGCCCTCGCGGTCCATGCCGATGTTCATCCGCAGCTCGGACAGCGAGCGCGTGAAGCGGTCGAGGTGATGGCCGAGGCGGAAGAAGGCGCCGTCCCAGACATGCACGACGTCGTAGGTGACGTCCGAGCGGGTGAAGCCGTAGTCCAGCACCGACACCGTCGCCTGCTCCAGCGGGACGTAGGCGCCCTCGACGTATGCGACGCCGCCCGAGCCCGGCGCCATCACGGGAAGCGCGCTCATGACGCCAGCAGCTCCGCCACCGCCTTCGCGATGAAGCGCTCGTCCTCGGGGTTCGTCGCGGGATTGCCGGCGCGGTGGCCCCAGGCCGAGGGTATGGGCTTCAGCTTCGCATAGGGCATGTGCGGCACCTCGCGGGCGTTGTCGGCGACCTGGAAATAGAGATCGGTGTCGCCCGGCATGATCAGCGCCTTGGCGCGGATGCTGCCGAGCGCGCGGCGGAGGTCGCCGCGATAGCGGTCGTTCATGCTGATGTCGCCGTGCTCCCAGGTCCAGAGCTGCGCCAGCAGGTTGTTGGCGTCGCGGCGCAGGTAGTTGCCTTCCCAATTGGAGACCAGGAAGTCCTCGAGCGAGGCGTAGCCGAGGCCGCGCCACATCTCTTCGCGGTAGAAGGTCTGCGAGAGCGCCCAGCCGGCATAGACGCGGCCCATGGCACGCAGGCCGCGCAGGGGCGTCTCGTGGAACCAGCCGTCGCGGTAGGCGGCATCGGCCGTCAGCGTCGCCCGCACACCGTGGATGAAGACCTGATTGTGCGGCGCAGTGCGGGCGGAACCGCAGACGACGCAGATGCGCTCGACCATCTCGGGGAAGAGCGCCCCCCAGTGGTAGGCCTGCTGGCCGCCCATCGACCAGCCGTAGACCATGGCGATGCGCTCGATGCCGAGCTCCTCGGTCAGGAGCCGATGCTGCGCCATGATGTTGTCGAGGTAGCTGACATCGGGCCAGCGGCCGCGGTCGTAGGGCGCGCCGACATTGGAGGGCGAGGTCGATAGCCCGTTGGCGAACTGGTTCGGAATGACGACGAACCAGCGGCCCGGGTCCAGCACCCGGCCCGGTCCGATCAGCCATTCCGTGTCGTGATGCTGCGCCGAATACGAGGTCGGATAGAGGATGACGTTGTCGCGCGCCGGCGACAACGTGCCGTAGGTCGTATAGGCGAGCTGCGCGCCGCGCAGCGTCATGCCGCTCTGCAACGGGAAGTCGCCGAGCGCGAACGTCCGGGGATCGGTCATCGGGCGGAAGCCAGGTCCTTCAGGATGGCGCGGTGCGTCGGCACATAGCCGTGCGCGACGTGGGCAAGATGCGGCGCCATCCGGCGATGGGCGGCCGGCAGGGCGTGGAACGGGATCGACGGGTAGAGATGGTGCTCGGCATGGAACGGCATGTTCCAATGCACCAGCCGGACCGGCCAGGAGACCAGCGTCGTGCGGGTGTTGGTGCGCGCGTCATCGCCCTCTGCGCAGCCCGTGTGTTCGGACAGGAGGATGGCGCGCAGGATCGGCTGCGCCAGGACAACCGGCCCGATCCAGTAGAGGACGGGGCCCCAGGGGTCGATCGCGGCCCAGGCCACCAGCACTCCTGCGGCGGTCGCGAAGGTCGCGATCATCGATCGCCTGACCTCGGTGCGGGCGCGCTCGGGGATGAAGCCGAAGCCGCTGAAGTCGCCACGGACGACCTTCCAGGCGATGCGGAAGCGCGCCTCCCAGTAGTTGAGCGCCGTCATACGCCGGAGATAGGCGGCGAGCGTCGCCGGCGGCGGCGGCATCAGCTCCGGGTCGCGCGCCGGGTCCTGGCAATATCGATGATGGGCGTAGTGGAAATGCTTGTAGAAGGCGGCATCCAGCAGGCTCGGGACGGCGGCGGCCCACGCCGCAATGCTGTTAAGCCGGCGTGTGCGGAAGGCGGTGAAGTGGATGCACTCGTGGACGACCGCGAAGAGCGCCACGAGAAGCCAGCCGAGCAGCAGCATCGCCGGCAGCACCGTCCAGTGGCCACGCGTCGCGGCAACCAGCCCGGCCGCCGCGGCGATCAGCGCGGCGTGGACGGCGAGCCGCAGCCCGCCGCGAAGGTCCGAGCGCACCGCCAGCGCGCGCAGATCGTCTGGCGCCAGCAAGCGGGCGCCGGTCCGGTCGATGCCCGTCTCCGCCATGCCCCGAGCTTAGGCGATGGTGCTGCGACCGCTCAAGGTCGCCCGCTTGCCCCCGCCGCCCGCTCGGATACCATTGCCGCCGCAACCCCGAAGGACGAGCCCCGATGCGCCGGATCTGCCTCGCAATCGCCGGTCTGCTGTATGCCAATACCGCCGCGGCGGACGCGCTCGGCGACGCGATCGCCGCCCAGGTGTGCAATA
>JBFWXJ010000467.1:0-4702 GCA_050187535.1 Alphaproteobacteria bacterium
TGCGCGGCCGGCACAAGAACGTGCTGCGCTTCGAGCCGCCGTTCACGACCACGGACGCGCAGCTCGACGACGCGACCGACATCCTGGAGCGGGCGCTCCGCAACGCGATCGGCTGAAGCGCCGGACGTTCCGCATCGGCAACCTCGGAACAGGGGGAGAAGAAGATGGACCGCCGTGACGTTCTATCGCTGGGCCTGGGTGCCGGCGCGCTCGCCGCCGGCGCCGTCGCCGCGACGACGCCCGCCCGCGCGCAGGCCGCCGGTGAATCGGCGCTCAAGCGCATCCTCGACCGCGGCCACCTCATCGTCGGCACGCGCAGCACGACGATCGGCTTCGGCTTCAAGGACGCCAAGGGCGACCTCGTCGGCTTCGACATCGACCTCGCACGCGAGTTCGCCAAGGGGCTCTTCAAGGACCCGAACAAGGTGCAGTTCGAGGTCTTCCCGGGTGGTGCGGAGCGCGTGCCGGCCCTGGTCTCGAACCGCGTCGACATCGTCGTCAGCCAGTTCAGCGTCTTCGAATCGCGCGCCCAGGTGATCGAGTTCTCGCTGCCCTACTGCAACTCGGATTTCAGCGCGATCGTGCGCGCCAACTCCGCCTTCAAGACCAACAAGGACCTGAACGGCAAGACGGTGACGACGCGCCAGGCCGACGAGCTGAAGGACCTGATCCTGAGCGGCATTCCCGAAGCCAAGATCAACATGTATCCGAACTTCTCGGATGCCTTCCTCGCCTTCCGCCAGGGCCGCGCCGACGCCTTCTTCAACGACAGCGCGCCCGCCCGCTACATCGTGCGCGAGTTCGCGGGCCAGTTCCGCGTCATCCTCGACAAGGAGAACCCGCTCGACGTGAACCAGTACTCCGTCGGCATCAAACAGGGCGACCAGGTGCTGCTCAACTACGTCAACTGGGCGCTGGTGCGCATGCGGCTGGAAGGCCGGCTGCAGGCGATCCACCGCAAGTGGCTGGAGAGCGAGGAGCTGGTTCCCGCCTGGGCGCGCATGGCCGTCTGACCGCGGGCGGCGCCCGCGCGGGAGCCGCCGGCGATGGGCGGCTACCACTTTCATTTCGCGCCTATCTGGCAGTCGCTGCCGGATATCTGGGAAGCGACCGGCACGGCCGCCCTGGTGGCGGCCGCGTCGATCGCGCTTGCCTTCGTGATCGGCACGGCGGCGGCACTGGCTTACCAGCACGGCGGCCGCCGCACCCGGCTGGCGATCGCCGTCTATGTCGAGGCGATGCGCAACAGCCCCAGCCTCGTGAAGATGTTCTTCATCTACTACGGGCTGCCCTCGCTCGGCCTCTTTCCCTCCGCCTTCTGGTCGGGCGTGATCGCGCTCGCCCTGCACAACGGCGGCTACGTGACGGAGATCGTGCGCGCGGGACTGGCGTCCGTCGCCCGCACCCAGACCCAGGCGGCGATGAGCCTCGGCTTCGGCTGGTTCGAGACGCAGCGCACGATCATCCTGCCGCAGGCCCTGCGCCAGGCGGTGCCCGCACTCGGCAACGTCTGGGTCGAGATGGTGAAGGACACCTCGCTCACCAGCGCCATCGCCGTGCGCGAGCTGTTCTACCTGATGACCGCGCTCGTCTCCTCGACGCTGCGCAGCTTCGAGATCCTCATCGTCTTCGCCGCGATCTACTTCGTCATGACGACGCTGGTGGCGGTCGCGATGAAGCTGGCCGAGCTGCGCGGGGCGGGGCGGTGAGGGCGGGACGCTGACGATGGCCGATACCTGGGCCCAGCTCCGCCCGGTCGTGCCGCAGCTGCTGGCGGGGTTCGGCGCGACGCTCGAGATCGCGCTGGTCGCGTTGGTGCTGGGCACCGCGCTCGGCGTCGTGCTTGGTTGCCTCTACGCCTGGGGCGGCCGGGCCGTGCGCATCATCCTGTTCGCGCTGCTGACGGTGATCCGCGGCGTGCCGCTGGTGGTCCAGGTCTTCGCGGTCTTCTTCGTGCTGCCGCTCTACGGCCTCAAGTTCTCGGCGATCACGTCCTCGGCGATCGCGCTCACCGCCTTCGCCGCGCTGACCAACATGGAGATCGTGCGCGGCGGCATCGCCGCCGTCCCGCGCGAGCAGTACCAGGCGGCGCGCTCGCTGGGCTTCCCGTTCCTGACCGCGCTGACGGCGATCGTGCTGCCGCAGGCCTTGCGCATCATGGCGCCCGGCATCGTCAACCAGGCGGTCTTCCTCGTCAAGGCGACCTCCGTCGTCTCGCTCTTCGGCGTGACCGAGTTCATGTTCACCGCCAAGGAGCAGATCGAGCGCACGCTGCTGGGGTTCGAGATCATGGCCATCGTGTGGATCGCCTACACCGTCGTCTGCTGGCCGCTCACCCTGTTCGGCCGGCGGATCGAGGCGCGGCTGACGGCGCGCGGGCACGCCGCGGCGGCGGGGCACTGAGCGATGGCGATGATCGAGATCGAAGGGCTGCGCAAGCGCTACGGGGAGCGGGTCATCCTCGACGGGGTGTCGCTGACCGTGCCGCAGGGCACCGTGTGCGGCGTGCTGGGGCCGTCCGGCTCGGGCAAGAGCACCATGCTGCGCTGCGTGAACTTCCTCGAGCCGTTCGAGGGTGGCGCCATTCGCATCGCCGGCGAGACGGTCGGCTACGACGAAGAGGGCGGCCGGCGGACGGCGAAGGCGCGCCACGTCGTCAACCGCATGCGCTCGGAATGCTGCATGGTGTTCCAGCAGTTCAATCTCTTCGCCCACATGACGGCCTTGGAGAACGTCGCGGTCGCGCCGGTCAAGGTGAAGGGCATGCCGCGCGCCGAGGCGCGTGCGCTGGCGGCGACGCATCTGGAGCGCGTCGGCCTGGCGCCGCGCAGTGCGGCCTATCCGGCGGAGCTGTCGGGCGGCGAGCAGCAGCGCGTCGCGATCGCCAGGGCG
Organism: Alphaproteobacteria bacterium; assembly: GCA_050187535.1. Taxonomy (GTDB): domain Bacteria; phylum Pseudomonadota; class Alphaproteobacteria; order ATCC43930; family Allostellaceae; genus Allostella. The sequence continues at coordinate 2,893 of JBFWXJ010000467.1, forward strand.
CTCGCCATGAGCCCCAAGGTGCTGCTGCTGGACGAGGTGACCTCGGCGCTCGATCCCGAGCGGTCGGCGGAGGTGCTGGACGTCATCGCCCGGCTGGCGGCCGAGGGGATGACGATGATGATGGTGACCCATCAGGTCCATTTCGCGCGCGAGGTCTGCCGCAACATCGTCTTCATGGACGGCGGTCATATCGTCGAGGAGGGCGGGCCGGACATGCTGACGGCGCCGGCGACCGACCGCTTCCGCAACTTCCTGCGTCATCTGCGCCTGACCTGAGGGGACCATTCATGGCGACGCCGCGCGGCCTGCGGCCGACCTGGTACGAGATCGATCTCGGCGCCGTCCGCGGGAACGTGGCCGAGCTGCGCCGCCTCGTCGGCCCGAAGGTCGCGATCTGGGCCTGCCTCAAGCGCAACGCCTATGGCTGCGGCGCGCCGGCCGTCGCACCCGTGTGCGTCGAGGGTGGGGCGGACGGGCTGGCGGTCGGCAACATCGACGATGCGGCGGCCATCCGTGCCACCGGCGTCACCGCGCCCATCCTGCTCTATCCGACCTGCCTGCCCGACCGGGCGGACGCCGTCGAGGCGCTCGACCTCATCCCGTCCTTGTCGACGGCCGAGGAAGCGGAAGCCTGGGGCGCCGCCTTCACGCGGCCGCGGCCGGTCTTCCTCAAGGTCGATGTCGGCCTGCTGCGGGCGGGTGCCACGCTGGGTGGCCTGCCGGCATTGCTGGACGCGGTGCGCCGCCGCCCCAATCTCCGGTCGGCCGGGCTCTACGGGCATTTCTTCAGCTACGGGGCGGCGGCCGGATCGGCGAACTACGGCGACCAGTTCGCGCGCATGCAGGCGGCGGTCGCCGCCGCGAAGGCGGCCGGCGTGCCGGTGCCGGTCGCCATGGTCTCCAGCACCAACGCCGTGCTCGACCACCCGGAAATGGACCTGACCGGCGTCGACCCCGGCCGGCTGCTCTACGGCCTGAGCGGCTCCGAGCGGCCGGCGCGCGTCGGGACCTTCCGTCCGGCACTGGTCGGCTTCAAGACGCGCCTCGTGCTGCGCAAGCCGGTCGGCCCCGAAGATGCCGACGGCGCCTCACCGCCCTTCGTTCCCCGCCCCGGGATGACCATCGGGGTGCTGCCGATCGGCTGGGGCGACGGCCTGCCGCGCCCGCTCCCAAAGGCCGCCGTAGCCCTCATCCGGGGCCGCATGGCGCCCCTCGTCGGCCCCGTCCATCTGGAGCACACCCGCATCGACCTGACCGACATCCCCGAAGCCCGCCCCGGCGACGAGGTCGCCCTCGTCGGCCGCCAGGGCGACGCCGCCATCACGCTGCCGCAGCTCGCCGCCGCCTGGGGCATCGACGAGACGACCTTCCACGGCGGCATGCGCGACCACATACCCAGGGTCTATGTGTGACCGCTATTCCTGGAACAGGTCGCTGTGGGTCCCGATACGGGTGAAGATCACCGCGCCGCTTTTCCCGTGCGTATCGTCGACCTGATAGATGAGAAGAAAGTCCCCGCTGACATGGCATTCGCGATGGTCGGACCATTCGCCTTTCAGCGGATGATCCTTCCACTCCGGCCCGAGCGGCGCATCGTTCGCGATGAGCAGGAGAAAGACCTCCTTCAGGCGGCGCATATCGTAGCGGCCCGAGCGGTCGAGCCGTTCCCAGTCCTTCTGGAACGACTTGGCGTAGTCCGCCTTGCGCGGCGGGCGAGCGCGCTTACCGGCTGTCGGGCTTTTCAAGGGAGGACAGCAGCTCGTCGGACGAGGCGAACCGCGGCTGGCCCTCCCGCATCATCGCCCTCGTC
>JBFWXJ010000468.1:0-4700 GCA_050187535.1 Alphaproteobacteria bacterium
CCGCATCGGCCGCGACGGCGCCCCGGCATGGCATCTGGCCGCCACCTCGCCCGAGGGCGTGCGCATCTTCCTGGGCGACCCGGAGCTGCCGCTCTTCCTGCTGCCGACCGAGCGCCTGAAGGCGGCCGGGTTCCAGGAAGGCGCCACCTTCCGGCATGCCGACGGCACGCCCGTGCTGGTCGCCCGGCACATGCCGGGCCTCGGCTATGCCGAGGTGCACGGGATGCGGATTCTGGCCGGCCGCTGCGCCGGCGACCCGATGGCCACCTATCGCCGGCGGCGCGCCGACCTCGAGCAGCCGCTGGAGCAGGGGCTGATGCCGGTGCCGTCCACTGTCGGGCTGGAGGTCGGCGAGGTCGCCATGTCCTGCACCGGCCGCGACGGGCGGCTATCCACCTATGTGCTGGCGGCGACCGACGGTGATCCCGGCTCCGGCCGCGAGGCGTGGTCGGTACAGGTCGTCATGGGCTTCGTGGCGCCGGAGCCGGAGGCGCGCGCCGCCGTGCGCGCGCTCGCTTCGCTCGTCGCCAGCCTGGCGCCGTCGCCGCTGGCCGCCGCGGGCCGCGACGAGAACCCGGCCCGGCGCACGGCCGCGGCCGCCGCCGTCGCCGCGGCCGTCGGGCGCAGCTGGTGGGCCGAGCACGGGCCGGACGCGGCCGCGGTTGCCACGATCGCGGCACCGGGCGACGGGCCGGACCGGCCGGTGCAGGGCGGCGCGGGCATGCCCTGGCTCGCCGCCGGCGCCGATCCCGCCGCCGGCATCGCCTGGGACCGGCTTCTCGCGGGTGCCCCCGCCGGACGTTGATTTCGCTGCCGCGGGGCGGGAAACTGCCGTCATGACCGCGCATGATCATGGCCACGGCCACGGCCATCACCACCATCACGACCACGACGACGAGCAGCGCTGGAGCGAGGTCGAGCTGCGCGTGAAGGCGCTCGAATCCCTCCTCGTCGATAAGGGCCTGGTCGACCCGGCCGCGCTCGACGCGCTGATCGAGACCTACGAGACGCGGGTCGGGCCGCGCAACGGCGCCCATGTGGTGGCGCGCGCCTGGACCGATCCGGCGTTCCGGGAGCGCCTGCTGGCGGACGCCTCGGCGGCGATCGCCGAGCTCGGCTATGTCGGCCGGCAGGGCGAGGACATGGTGGCGCTGGAGAACACCGACCGCGTGCGCAACGTCGTCGTCTGCACGCTCTGCTCCTGCTACCCCTGGCCGGTGCTGGGCCTGCCGCCGACCTGGTACAAGTCCGCCCCCTACCGCGCCCGCGCGGTGCGCGAGCCGCGCGCGGTGCTGGAGGAGTTCGGCGTCGCGGTCGGCGAGGAGATCGAGGTGCGCGTCTGGGATTCGACGGCCGAGCTGCGCTACCTAGTGCTGCCGCAGCGCCCGCCCGGCACAGACGGCATGGACGAGGCGGCGCTGGCCGAGCTGGTCACGCGCGACAGCATGATCGGCGTCGGCGAGCCGCGCCGGCCGGACGCGGGGTGAGGCCATGGACGGCGCCCACGACCTCGGGGGCATGCACGGCTTCGGTCCGATCGCGCCCGACCCGGACGAGCCGCTCTTCCACCATCCCTGGGAACGCCGCGTCTTCGCGGTGACGCTGGCCTGCGGCATGCTCGGGCGCTGGAACATCGACATGGCGCGCTTCGCCCGCGAGGACACCGACCCCGCGATCTACCTCGCCAGCACCTACTACCAGCACTGGCTGCGCGGGCTGGAGCGCCTGCTTGTCGAGCGCGGCCTCGTCGCCGCCGGCGAGCTGGCGAGCGGGGCCGCCGCCGGGCCAGGCCCGGTCGCGGCCGTGCCGGGAGCGGAGGTGCCGGGCCGCCTCCGGCAGCGCCGCGCCGCCCGCCGGCCGGCCAATGCCGCGCCGTCCTGGCGGGTCGGCGACGCGGTGCGCGTGCGCAACCTGCACCCGCGCGGCCACACGCGGATGCCGCGCTACGTCCGCGGCCGCGTCGGCGTGATCGAGCGCGACCACGGCGTCTTCGTCTTCCCCGACACGAACGCCGCCGGCACCGGCGAATCGCCGCAGCGCTGCTACGCCGTGCGCTTCACCGCGCAGACGCTGTGGGGCCCCGATGCCTCGCCGCACGACCGCGTGCTGGTCGACCTCTGGGATGACTACCTGGAGGCGGCATGACCGTGGACCTCGACCGCCTGCCCGCGATCCCGCGCGACGCCGACGGGCCGGTCTTCCGCGAGCCGTGGGAAGCGGCCGCCTTCGCCATGACGGTGCGGCTCCACGAGCGCGGCCTCTTCACCTGGAACGAGTGGGCCGAGACGCTGGCCGGGGAGATCGCGCGCGCCCAGGCGGCGGGCGACCCCGACCGCGGCGACACCTACTACCGCCACTGGCTGGCCGCGCTGGAGCGCCTCGCCACGGCCAAGGGAGCGGTGACGGCGACCGAACTCCATGACCGCCGCGACGCGTGGGACGCGGCCGTGCGCGCGACCCCGCACGGCAAGCCGATCGTCCTGCCCGGCCGCGACGCGGGCGCTTGAAAACCGCGCGGAACTCCCCCGGCGTTCCGGCCCGGGTCAACGACGGGCCGCGGCGATGGAGCTGACGTTCGAAGCGGTGGCGGAAAACGAGCCGGGGCCGCTCTGGGCGGCGGCGTTCCGGCGCGACTGGCCGGCGACGCGCGCCTGGTATCTCTCCGAAGGCATCGACGCCCGGCCGAGCCCGCACGAGGGCCGCGATGCCATTCGGCGCCACATGCCCGAGCTGGTGCCGCTCTACGACCGCCTCTGCCATCTCGCCGGCGACGATCCCGTCGCCCATTCCTGCCTCTCGCTCTGGTGCCCGCCGCCGGTGATGCCGGGCTGCAGCCAGGCCGTGTGGCGCGGTGACGGCGGCCCGGCGCTGGTGCGCAACTACGACTTCGATCCGGGATTCACCGCGGGACGGATCACGGCGGGGCGCTGGCTCGGGCGGCGGACGATCGTGATGGGCGAAGCCGCCTGGGGCTGCCTCGACGGCATGAACGAGGACGGGCTGGCGGCCAGCCTGACCTTCGGCGGACGCCCCGGCACGGGGTGCGGCTTCTCGATCGTGCTGGTGCTGCGCTACGTGCTGGAAACCTGCGCCGGCGTCGCCGAGGCGGCGGCCGCGATCGCGCGCATCCCTGTCTTCATGGCGCAGAACGTCACGCTCGTCGACCGGGCCGGCAACGTGGCCACGGTCTTCGTCGGCCACGATCGCGAGGCGGCGATCGTCGCCGACGCGGTATGCACCAACCATCAGGAGCAGGTGGTGTGGCCCGAGCAGGCGGCTGCTGTGCGCTCGGTCGAGCGCCGCCGGTGGCTGGGCGACCGGGTGGCGGAAGCCGGGGACCTGGGCGCGCTGACGGCCGATTTCCTGGCACCACCGCTCCACCAGCACGGGGCGCAGCGCTGGTTCCGCACGGTCTACACCGCCGCCTACCGGCCGGCCGCCGGCAGCGTCGACTATCTCTGGCCCGACCACCGCTGGACCCAGAGCTTCGCGCAATTCTCGCCGGGCAGTCATGTCCGGCGGTTCGCCGACATCCCCGCGTGACGATCGCCGGCGTCACGCGTGGACCCGGCCACCGGGGTCCTGCTACCGTCTGCCGCCACCCGTGGGGAGCGATGGCCGGCCGCCTGACCATGTCGGTTCGAGGAGCGTGTTGACGGACGTCGCCACCGCGGCGGCGGCCGAGTGGGAGCTGCGCATGCGCGGCACCGGGCACGCGTTCGCTGCTGCGGCGGCCGTGATCGCCGTCGTGGCGATGGTCGGCTGGGCCACGGACATCGAGATCCTCAGCGCCGTCGTGCCGGGGCTGCCGACGATGAAGGCGAGCACGGCCGCGGCCGTGCTGCTGCTCGGTGCCGGCGTCGCCCTGGGCCCGGCGTCGCGCCGGATGGCCGCACTGCTGTCGGCGGCGGGCGGCCTGACCGGTGCCGCCTTCGTGGTCGAGCATCTGTTCGACGTCGATTTCGGCCTTTCCCGGATTCCCGGCGCCGTCTCCTTCGTCCTCGGACCCCAAGGCCCGCCGTCGATGGTGACGTCGATCGCGCTCGCGGCCCTGGGGACTGCGGGCGTCCTCGGCGCGACGGCGCGCGATCGGGTCCTGCTGGCGATCGCCGACGTCGCCACCGTGTTCGCCGGCCTCGTCGGCGCCTTCGCCGCCACCACCTACGTCTACGACCTGCACAGCCTGGAGCCGATCGAGGCGTTCCGCTCGATGGCCATCCCGACTGCGATCGCCATCATGGCGCTCTCGGTCGCCACCCTGGCGCGCCGCGGCCGCCACGGGCCGCTCGGCTTCCTGGCCGGCGACGGCCCCGGCGCGCGCATCGCGCGGATGCTGCTGCCGGCGGTCGTCGTGGTGCCGGTCGTCACCGATTCGCTGGTCCTGATCGCGATCAAGTCCTACGGCCTCGACGAGCCGACCGCCCTCGCACTGTCCACGGTCGCGTATCTTTCGGTGCTGAGCGCGCTCCTCATCTTCGCCGCACGGCACATCGAGCGGCTGGACACGGCGCGCCGCATGGCCGAGCGCGCCGTCCGCCAGGCCAACCAGGAGCTGGAGAGCCGCGTCGACGAACGCACCCGCGACCTCGAGCTGGCCAAGCGCGTCTCCGAGGAGGCGAGCGCCGCCAAGTCGCTGTTCCTCGCCTCGATGAGCCACGAGATCCGCACGCCGCTGACGGCGACGATCGGCTTCGCGCAGA
>JBFWXJ010000469.1:0-4700 GCA_050187535.1 Alphaproteobacteria bacterium
TGGCCCCGTCGATCTGGTGGGAGAACGCTCCCCTCGTGGTCGACGAGGCGTTCCACCACGGCCGCCCCGTCATCTGCTCGGGAATCGGCGGCCTGGCCGAGCGCGTGACCGACGGCGTGGACGGCATACATTTTCGTGCCGGCGACCCCACGGCCCTGGCCGACGCAATGGTGCGGGCGACCGATCCCGGAACCTGGCAACGGCTGTCGGCCGGCATTCGGCCGGTGCGGTCGATCGCCGATGCACTCGGCGACCACCTCGCGCTCTATCGCGCGCTGACCGGCAAGGTGGCCGAGCAGCGAAGGCACGGGCGATTTCAGGGTGATGCGGACGGTATGGGGGTCGAGCGCCTCGACCTTGTCGAAGGACTTGAAGTCGCTGGAAAAGGCCGACGTCTTCGGCACGCTCGCGCGCTTCAGCGAGTAGACGACGTCATCCGCCGTCACCTCGCCATAGCCGTGGTGGAACTTGACGCCGGGGCGCAGCCTGAAGGTCCAGACGAGGCCGTCGTCGCTCTTCGTCCAGGATTCGGCGATGTCGGGCTCGATCTTCGCCGGATCGATCGTGCCGGCCGGGAAGCGCACGAGGCCGCCGTAGATCCACGCATGGATCACATTGTCGATCGTCTGTGCCGACATGTGCGGGTCGAGCGATCCGATGTCCGCCCCGTGAATGCCCACGCGCACCGTCTGTTGGGCGGACGCCGCTCCGCTCAACGCAGCGGTCGCTACCATGGACGCGACCAGCGCACCTCTCACCCGTCCGGCGATCCCCATCGTCGTTCCCCTTCCTCGCTGCCCAGCACCGCGCCCCGCGCGGCTCATGCGTTGCCGATCGGCTCCCCGTGCAGACCGGATTCCATCATCTCGCGCAGCACGCCGTGCAGCCGGCGCGCCATCGGGCCGGGGGCGCCGTCGCCGATGGCACGGCCGTTGATCCGCACCAGCGGCCGCACCTCGGCCATCGTACCGCATTCGAAGACTTCGTCGGCGGTCAGCAGGTCGAAGGTGGTGAGCCTGGTCTCGACCACCGGCACCTCGATGCGCCGGCAGATGTCGATCAGCGTGCCGCGCGTGATGCCGCCCAGGATGTGGCCCAGTTCGGGCGTGGCGACCTTGCCGCCCTTCACGATGAAGATGTTGCTGCTGTAGGCCTCCGCCACGTAGCCGTCGGCGTCCAGCATCAGCGCCGTCTCGGCGCCGGCCGCCTTGGCTTCCAGATAGGCCAGGATGTTATTGATGTAGTTGCAGGTCTTGGCGCGGGCATCGAGCCCGGCAGGCGGCATCCGCCTGACCGAGACGACCTGCGCGGTGATGCCGCTGTTCCACTTCTTGCGGCGCGCCTCGATGCTCTCGTGCTGCGCCATGACGACGATCGTGGGCGCGCCCAGTTGATCCATGTTGCGGATGCCGAGCGGCCCCGCACCGCGGGTGATGATCGGCCGTACATAGCCGTTCTCCAGGCGGTTGCGCCGTGCCGTCTCGGCGATGACGAGGCGCAGCTCGTCCATCGTCATGGGAATGTCGAAGCCGAGATAGTGCACGGAATCGAACAGCCGCCGCAGATGCTCGCGCAGCAGGAAGATGCGGCCGTTGACGATCTGCAGCCCTTCGAAGGCGCCGTCGCCGTAGATGAAGCCGTGGTCGAAGACGCTGACCTTCGCTTCGTCCTTGGGCACGAACTCGCCGTTCAGGTAGACGATGTCGCCGATCATCCCGCTTCAGCCCCTCGCGCGTTTGCGCTTCGCAGGCTGGTCCGGGAAACCCATTCGGTCAAATATCAACATTTCACCACCGCATTCACTCGTGATATGGGCGGCGCATGAACCTCCGGCAGATCGACGCCTTCCGCGCGGTGATGGACTGCGGCTCGATGACGGCCGCCGCCTCCGCCCTCGGCGTCTCCCAACCCAATGTCAGCCGGCTCATCGCCCAGCTCGAGGCCTCGATCGGCCTCGTCCTGTTCGAGCGCCGGGCCGGCCGCCTGCTCGCCACCGACGACGGTAATGCGCTGCACGCCGAAGTCGAGCGCGCCAATGCCGGCTTGAAGCGCCTTCAGCAGGCGGCCCGCGACATCAAGGCCTTCCGGCGCGGGCGCTTGCGCATCGCCACCGTGCCCGCGCTGGGCAACGGATTCCTGCCGCGGGTGATCGCCGCCTTCCGCCGCGATCATCCCGACGTGACCATCTCGCTCCAGCTCCGCGGCACGCCGACCATCGTGCAATGGGCCGGCGCGCAGCAATGCGACATCGGGCTCGCGTCCAACGTCGGTGAGCTGGCGGGGGTCGACGTCGAGCCGTTCGCGACCTTCGAGGGCGTGTGCGCGCTGCCGCCCGGCCACCCCGCCGCACGCCACAAGGTGATCCGGCCGAAGCACCTCGCCGGAGCGCACTTCGTTTCGCTGTCGATCGACGACGACGTGCGCGGCCAGGTCGACCGCATCTTCGAGGCCCACGGTGTCGAGCGGGTTCTGTCGCTGGAGACGCAGTTCACCGCGACCATCTGCACCCTCATCGCGGAGGGGCTGGGAGCGGGGATCGTCAACCCGATCGCGCTGCGCGACTTCGTCGGCCGCGGGATCGTCTTCCGCCCGTTCGAGCCCGCGGTGACCTACCGCAGCTACCTGCTCATCCCACAGCACCGGCCGCGCAGCCGGCTGGCGGATGCGTTCGTCCAGACGATGCGCAAGGCCTACGAAGACGAGCTCGCCTTCATCCGTGACGAAATGGGCAGCCTCTAGACGTTCCTACGAGGCGCGCTCGCCCAGCAGGAAGTCGAAGTCGCAGCCCTTGTCGGCCTGCATGACGTGGTCGACGTAGAGGCGCGAATATCCGCGCGGCGGCAGTGCGGGCGCAGACCAGGCGGCGCGTCGGCGCGCCAGCTCCGCCTCGTCGACCATGAGATCGAGACGGCGTTGGGCGACGTCCAGGAGGATGCGGTCGCCGTCCTGCACCAGGGCGAGCGGCCCGCCGACCGCAGCCTCGGGAGAAATGTGCAGCACGATCGAGCCCGACGCCGTGCCGCTCATGCGCGCGTCGGAGATGCGGACCATGTCCTTGACCCCGGCGCGCGCCAGCTTCTTCGGGATGGGGATGCCGCCGGCCTCGGGCATGCCGGGCGCGCCGACGGGGCCGGCGTAGCGCAGCACCAGGACGTGCTCGGCGGTGACCGGCAGTTCGGGGTCGTCGATGCGCGCCATCAGGTCGGCGATGTCGTCGAAGACCATGGCCGGCCCTTCGTGGCGCATGAGCGCCTCCGTCGCCGCCGCGCGCTTGATCACCGCGCCGTCGGGCGCCAGCGACCCGCGCAGCACGGCCAGCGCCTCGCCATGGGAGATCGGCACGTCGAGCGGCCGGATGATCCGCTCGTCGGACCAGTCCGGCGCGCCGGCCAGCGCCTCGCCCAGGGTCCTGCCCATCACCGTCGCCGCGGACAGGTCCAGCCGGTCCCCGAGACGCTTCATCAGCGCCGGCAGGCCGCCCGCCGCATGGAAATCCTCCATGTAGTTCTTGCCCACCGGCTTCACGTCGATCAGCACCGGCGTCTCGCGGCCGATGCGGTCGACCTCGTCGAGGTCGAGCGCGATGCCGAGCCGGCCGGCGATGGCCGCAAGGTGGATGATGCAGTTGGTCGATCCGCCCAGCGCCTGCAGCACCGTGACCGCATTGCGGATCGAGGCTGCCGTCACGACGTCGCGTGGCTTCGGGCCGCCCAGCATCGCCATCTCCGCGGCCCGCCTTCCCGCCGCCTCGGCGTGCCGCAGGCGCTCCGAGTGGACGGCCGGGATCGACGTCCCGCCGGTCAGCATCAGGCCCAGCGTCTCGGCCATCGCCGCCATCGTGCTGGCGGTGCCCATGATCGTGCAGGTGCCGTGGCTCGAGACCAGCCGGCCGTGAGAGCCTGCGAGCTGCGCGTCGTCGATCTCGCCCGCGCGGTGGGCAGCCCACAGCCGGCGGCAATCCGAGCAGGCGCCGAGGCGCTCGTTCTCGAAGCGACCGGTCACCGTCGGGCCGACCACGAGCATGACGGACGGCACGTCGGCGCTGATCGCTCCCATGATCTGCGCGGGGACCGTCTTGTCGCAGCCGCCGATGAGAACGACGGAATCGACCGGCTGGCGGAGCAGCATCTCCTCCGTGTCCATCGCCATGAGGTTGCGCAGGATCATGGTCGACGGGTGGATGAAGCTCTCGTGCAGCGAGATCGTCGAGAACACGAAGGGCAGCGCCCCGGCGTCGCGCACGCCGCGCGACACCGCTTCGACGAGCCGCGGCATGGTGGCGTGACAGGGGTTGAAGTCCGAGCCCGTGGCGGCGATGCCGACGATCGGCTTGTCGAGGGCATCGTCGTCGTAGCCGGCGGACTTGAGGAACGCCCCGCGCAGGAAGAGCGCGAATGCCTCGTCGCCGTAGCTCGTCAGCCGCGACCTCAGACCCTTCTTCATGCCGGCAAACCCTTCCCCTCTCGCCCCGCGGGCGGCAGGAGCGTGCGAACAGCGCGTCGAAGTGTCAACAATCACGACCGGCGGCTGCCCGTTCGGGCGGTAGGGCACCCGTTCTGTTGACAGGCGCTGCCGCCGTCCCGATCGTCTGCGCAACGGGGGGAACGAGCAATGAAGAGAATCGGGTTGGTCGGCGCCGGATGGGTGACCGAGCATCACCTCGACGGCTGGCGAGCGCTGGCCGACCGGGCGACGGTCGT
>JBFWXJ010000470.1:0-4671 GCA_050187535.1 Alphaproteobacteria bacterium
ACGGGGCGACGCTGCTGGTCGATGGCAACAGCGCCTTCAGCCCGAAGCGTGCCATCGAGGTCGGCCGGCTGCTGGAAGACCACGGCGTCGTCCATTTCGAGGAGCCCTGCCTCTACTGGGAGCTGGAGGAGACCAGGGAGGTGCGCGAGGCCTTGTCGCTCGACGTCACCGGCGGCGAGCAGGACTGCATGATCCCGACCTGGAAGCACATGATCGAGATGAAGGCCGTCGACATCATCCAGCCCGACGTCTGCTACCTGGGCGGCCTGCACCGCACGCTGCAGGTGGCGGCGATGGGGGCGGCCGCCGGCCTGCCGTGCACGCCACACAGCGCCAATCTCTCGATGGTGACGGTCTTCACCATGCACCTGCTGGGCGCGATCCCCATCGCCGGCGACTACCTCGAGTTCTCGATCGAGGGCCTCGACTACTACCCGTGGCAGGACGGTCTCTTCCGCAATCCGCCGTTCACCGTGAAGGACGGTCGCGTGACGATCCCGGGAGAGCCCGGCTGGGGGGTCGAGATCGCGCCCGACTGGCTGGCGCGCGCCGAGCACCGCATCAGCACGCTCGGCTGAGGCCGGAGTCCCAAAGAGGCCGGAGTCCTAAAGAGGCCGGAGTCCTAAAGAGGCCGGAGTCCTAAATGGTACGTTCAACGGTTCAGAGTGGCCCTTTCCGCCGGACCAAATCGCCGTCGATCATCGCAGCATGACCCGCCTCGCCCCGGGACGGGCCGAACGAGCCAGACAGGGAGATAACGGGATGATCGGAAAGTTCCTGCCGGCCGCGGTCGCCGCGGTCCTCGCCCATGCCGCCGGTGCGTCCGCCCAGGACCTGACGGTGGTCTCCTTCGGCGGCTCCTACCAGGCGGGCCAGAGCAAGGCGCTCTTCCAGCCGGCGGCGGCGGCACTCGGCATCAAGGTCAAGGAAGAGACCTACACCGGCATCGCCGACCTGCGCCTCAAGGTGAAGGCGGGCGCCGTCACCTGGGACGTCGTCACCAGCGGCTCGGGCAGCGCCGCGCGCGCCGGTGCGGAGGGCATCCTCGAGAAGCTCGACTACAAGGTCATCGACGTCTCCTCGTTCCTGCCGGGCATGGCGCAGGAGTACTGCGTCGGCGGCGACGTGTTCTCCACGGTGCTCGCCTGGAACACCAAGACCTATGGCGACAAGGGCCCGCAGAGCTGGGCCGACTTCTGGGACGTGAAGAAGTTCCCGGGGAAGCGTTCCTACCGCAATGCCGTGGCAGGTGCCCTGGAGCCGGCCCTGATGGCCGACGGCGTGCCGCCGGCCGAGGTCTACAAGGTGCTGTCGCAGCCGGGCGGCATCGAGCGGGCGGTCAAGAAGATCAAGGAGCTGAAGCCGCACATCGCCGTGTGGTGGTCGTCGGGCGCCCAGCACGCCCAGCTCATGAAGGACGGCGAGGTCGACATGATCACCGGCTGGAACGGCCGGTTCGACGTCATCGCCAAGGACGGCGCCAAGGTCGCCTACACCTTCAACCAGGGCCTGCTCGACAACGACTGCTACGCCATCGCCAAGGGCGCGCCGCACAAGGATCTCGCCATGCGCTTCCTGGCGGAGATCAGCAAGCCCGCCTATCAGGCGGAGTTCACCAAGTACATCACCTACGGGCCGACCAACACGAAGGCCTACGAGCTCGGCACGATCGAGCCCGGCTACGCCAAGCGGCTGCCGTCCCATCCGGAGAATGCGGCCAAGCAGCTGACCGTCGACCTGCAGTGGTACATCCAGTACGAGGCGAAGGCGGCGGCCGCCTACCAGAACATGCTGACCGAGTAGTCGCCGCGCGGCATCCTCTCGACCGGCCCGGCGCGGGACGCATCCTGCGCCGGGCGGCCATGCCTCCACCGGGGAACCGTCGCCCATGGCCCGCGCCGCGGCACTGCCCATCACCGTCCGCGGGGTCACCAGGACCTACGGGCGCGTCCACGCCCTCGACCACGTCGACCTCGACGTCCGCAGCGGCGAGTTCCTGACGCTGCTGGGCCCGTCGGGGTCCGGCAAGACGACGCTGCTGATGGTCCTGGCGGGCTTCACCCGGCCCGACCACGGCAGCCTGTTGTTCGGGCCGGACGAGGTGATCCGCCGCCCGCCGCACAAGCGCGACGTGGGCATGGTCTTCCAGAACTATGCGCTGTTCCCGCACATGAGCGTCGCGGGCAACGTCGCCTTCCCGCTGAAGCTGCGCGCGACCCCGCGGGCCGAGGTCGCGCGCCGGGTCGAGGAGGCCCTCGATCTGGTGCAGCTCGCCGGCTATGGCGAGCGGCGGGTCGACCAGCTTTCGGGTGGCCAGCGCCAGCGGGTGGCGCTCGCCCGCGCCATCGTCTTCGAGCCGCGGATCCTGCTGATGGACGAGCCGCTCTCCGCCCTCGACAAGCAGCTGCGCGAGCGCATGCAGATCGAGCTCCGGCGCCTGCACGAGCGGCTCGGGATGACGACGGTCTACGTCACCCACGACCAGCGCGAGGCGCTGACCATGTCCGACCGCATCGCGGTGATCGCCGGCGGCCGGATCATGCAGCTCGACGAGCCCGCGCGCATCTACGAGCAGCCGGCCAACCGCTTCGTGGCGGAGTTCGTCGGCGAATCGAGCTTCCTGCCGGTGACCGTCGCGGGCGGCCGGGCGACGTGGGCGGGCGGGCCGCTCGCCGTCGCGGGCGCCCTGCCGCCACCGGGTGGTTGCCTGCTGATGATCCGGCCCGAGCGGGTCGCGATCCTGGGCGACGGGGCGGGCAAGGGGCTGAACGTCCTGGACGGCAGGGTCGAGGAGGTCGTCTACCAGGGCGACAGCATCCTCCTGCAGGCGGCACTCGCCGACGGGTCGCGGATCGGCGTTCGCGCGGTGGCGGCGGTCGGCGCGATGGCCCGCACGCCCAGGCCCGGCGATGCGGTCCGGCTCGGGCTCCGGCCGGAAGACACGGTCATCCTCGCCGATGCCTGAGGCCGCCCATCGCCCCAACGCAGCGGGGCTGGCGCGCGATGCCGCGCGCGAGCGGCTGGCGCTGCTGGGATTGGCCTCGCCCGCGGTCATCCTCGTGATGGTCAGCATGGTGCTGCCGGTCGGCTGGCTCTTCTGGCTCTCCTTCCTGGCCGACGACGGCTCGCTCAGCCTCGGGCACTACTACCGGATGGCGTCCGAGCCGTCCTACGCGCGCACCTTCCGGACGACGTTCGAGGTGAGCCTGCTGACCACGGGCATCTGCATCCTCGCCGGCTATCCCTTCGCCTACGTGCTGTCGCAGCTGCCGCGGCGGGCGGCCAATCTCTGCATGATCGGCGTGCTGCTGCCGTTCTGGACTTCGCTCCTCGTGCGCACCTATGCGTGGCTGGTCCTGCTGCAGCGCCGCGGGCTGATCAACGAGTGGGGGATGAGCCTCGGGCTGTGGGACGAGCCGCTGGCGCTCGTCCATAACCTCAACGGCACGCTGGTCGGCATGGTCCACATCATGCTGCCGTTCCTGATCCTGCCGGTGTACGGCTCCATGCGCGCGATCGACCGCGACTACCTGAAGGCCGCCGCCAACCTCGGCGCCGGTCCGGTCGCGGCCTTCTGGAAGGTGTTCCTGCCGCTCTCGCTGCCGGGCCTGGTCGGCGGCGCGCTCATCGTCTTCATCCTGTGCCTGGGCTTCTATGTGACGCCCGCGGTGCTGGGCGGCGGGCGCATCATCATGGTCTCCAACCGGATCGCCACCGACATCGAGCTCTTCTTCAACTGGGGGGCGGCGAGCGCGCTCGGCGTCGTGCTGCTGGGGCTGACGCTGGGCTTGCTGTGGATCGCGTCGCGGCTGATCCGCCTCGACCGCATCCTCGGCGCGGGGCACTGAGGCATGGGCTGGCTGGCGCGCCCGGCGACGGAGACGCAGGTCACCCATGGTCGGCGGCTGTGGCTCTATGCGGTCGCGGTGCTCGTGATGGCGTTCCTGGTGCTGCCGACGCTGATCGTCATCCCGATGTCCTTCTCGGGATCGCAGTACCTGGAGTTCCCGCCGCGGGAATGGTCGCTGCGCTGGTACCGCAGCTATCTCGATTCCCCGCAATGGATGCAGGCGACCGCGACCTCGCTCAAGGCCGCCTTCCTCACGATGCTGGTGGCGACGCCGCTCGGCACGGCGGCCGCCTACGGCCTCTTCGCCGCGCGGGTACGCTGGGGGCGCATCGTATTCGTGCTGCTGGTGACGCCGATCATCGTGCCGGTCATCCTGGTCGGCATCGGCGTCTTCTACGCGTACGTGAAGGTCAAGCTGGTGAACACGCTGGCCGGGCTCGTCGCCGCGCATGCCATGCTGGCGGTGCCGATCGTGCTGCTGGTCGTGACCTCGGCGCTCCGCAGCCACGACCTCAGCCAGGAGATGGTCGCGCGCAGCCTCGGCGCCTCGCGGGTGCGCGCCTTCTTCCTTGTGACGCTGCCGCAGATCCGCTTCGCCGTCGCGACCGGCGCCGTGCTCTCCTTCCTCACCTCCTTCGACGAGGTGATCGTGGCGCTCTTCGTCTCGGGCGGCGACAACTCGACCCTGACGCGCAGCATGTTCGCCGCGCTGCGCGACCAGATCGACCCGACCATCGCCGCGATCTCGACGATCATGATCGCGGTCACCTCGCTGCTTCTCGCGCTCGCCCAGACGGTGGGCGCCCCGCGGCGAAAGGAAT
>JBFWXJ010000471.1:0-4633 GCA_050187535.1 Alphaproteobacteria bacterium
ACGAGCTTCTCGCCGCCCGGATCGCCGCCTACAACAACACGCCGCGCAAATGCCTTCACTTCCGATCCCCGGCCGAAGTCTTCTTTGCCAGGGTGTTGCACTTCGAATGTGAATCCACACCCTCGCTTCGCTCGGGATGACAGAGGTGATTCAACTCGCCTGGACATTGCTCTACGCCGCCTTCTTCAGGCGGAAATCGTAGCTCAGCCTGCCGCGATCGTTGGCGGCGCCGAAATCGCAGACCAGCGAGTCCTTCACGCCGAAGACCACGTCGGATTCGAGGTACTTGTCGCCCTGCACGAAGAGATGGGTGATGACCTGGCGGTGGCCCGGCGCCTGGACCCAGAAATGCAGGTGGCCCGGCCGCCACGGATGGCGGCCCATCTGGCGCAAGAGCTCGCCCACCGGCCCGTCGTCGGGGATCGGGTAGCAGGCCGGCAAGGTGGTGTGGAACCAGAAGCGGCCCTGATCGTCGCTCTTCAGCCGGCCGCGCAGGTTGTGCTGCGAGCCGTCGCCCATCTGCGAATCGTAGCCGCCGTCGGGCGAGGCCTGCCAGCAATCGATCTGCGCGCCCGGTATCGGCGTGCCGTCCTCCGACAGCACGCGGCAATCGACATCGACGCGCTTGCCGGCGATGCCGGGAGAAATATCGCCGCCATTGGCGACGATCGGCGGGTTCTCGCGGAAGAACGGGCCGAGTACCGTCGACTCCGTCGTGTTGCCGACGGTGGGATTGGCGATGGCGTCGACCAGCATCGAGACGCCCATGGTGTCGGACAGCAGGATGAATTCCTGGCGCTTGTCGTCGCACCACTGGCCGACCTCGGTGAGGAACTGGATGCCCTTCATCCATTCCTCCGGCGTCAGCCTGACCTCGCGCACGAAGGCGTGCATGTGGCGGATCAGGCTGCCCATCACCTCGCGCAGGCGCGGATCGCAATCCGTGCCCATGCGGGCGACGACCTCCTCGGTGAGATTCTCCTCGGTGAAATTGCGCATGGCGATCCTCCCTTTCCACGCGGTGGCGTGGCTCGCCGATCGACGCCTCGAATCTCGGCTTTTCGCTGCGAATGAACCTAGACTGTCTTCAGCGAGTCAACGATTGTTTGTCGGCCACGCGTTGCTGCGGCTGCAATATCGAAGAAGTCGCGAGGTGCGATTCGCGAGCCTTGGCAA
Organism: Alphaproteobacteria bacterium; assembly: GCA_050187535.1. Classification (GTDB taxonomy): domain Bacteria; phylum Pseudomonadota; class Alphaproteobacteria; order ATCC43930; family Allostellaceae; genus Allostella. The sequence goes on from JBFWXJ010000471.1 coordinate 1,177, forward strand.
TGAGGCTTCATGGCAATGAACTCGGTAACGGCTTCGGGCGCGACTTCGTCATCGTCTACGACATCGTGGCTCTCGCGATGGTCGATCTGCAGCATCATGGCCGTGCCGCCGCCGAACGACCACGACTGGATGACGGCGTCGTTGGCATTGACCTGACGAATCAGCGAACGGGCGATGCGAAACAGCCGAGCCCAGGAAGGGTCCGGCCCGCTCACGCGGCGAGCGGGTACGATTCACCCGAGTATTCGGCGAACGCCTTTGCGGCGGCCGCGAGTTGCGCGTCGCTGATGTCGAAGGCATGCGCGAAGGACTTCTGCAGGCCCGGCGAAATCTCGCCGAGAAACGCCGACATGTGGCCCGGCGCGGCCTTCGCGGCCTCGGGATGCGTCAGGCAATAGGCGAGCTCCTGCGCACTCAGCTTCCTGCTGTACGGCGCATTGACGGTCGTCAGAACCGAGGCGGGAAACATCGGTGCCTTGTCGCCCAAGATGCCAGATCCGGCATCTCAGGATGGCTTCGACTGGAACCTTGTCAACCCGGAACGCGGAATTTCCCGGCCTGCTCGCGCATCGCTCGTCGCGAACGGATCGCGTCACATCAGCGTGCAGGCGTCCTCGAACGACATGCGGGGGCTGCGGCCGAAGAGCTTGGACGGGTCGCCGTAGCCGATGTTGCACAGGAAGTTCGACTTGAAGCGGCCGTCGGGGAAGAAGGCCTGGTCGAGCAGCTCGTTGTTGAAGCCGCTCATGGCGCCGATGTCGAGGCCGACGGCGCGCGCCGCCAGCATCAGGTAGGCGCCCTGCAGGCTGCCGTTGCGGAAGGCGGTGGGCGCCGCCGCCGGCGTGCCCTTGAACCAGTTGATGGCGTCGGGGTTGTGCGGAAAGTTCTTCGGCAGGTGCTCGTAGAACTGCGTGTCGTAGGCGACGATCGCCGTCACCGGCGCGGCCATGGTCTTGTCGGTGTTGCCCGCCGACAGCGCCGGGCGCAGCTTCTCCTTGCCCTCCTGGGTGCGGATGAAGATGAAGCGCGCGGGCTGCGAGTTCGACGAGGTCGGGCCCATCTTGAGGATCTCGTAGATCGCGCGGATCTGCGCGTCGCTCACCGGCTTGTCGAGCCAGCCATTGTGCGTCCGCGCCTCGCGGAACAGCAGATCGAGGGCCTTGTCGTCGAGCATGAGGCGGAACTCCGGGAAACGATGGTGGCGACGGGATTGTCGGCGGGATGGCGCATGCAAGCCAAGTGCCTATTCGACACCCGTCCTATTCTCCATACGTCGCCGCGTCGAGGCGATAGACCAGGCCGTGCCAGTCGCGTGCGCCGGTATCGTATCGGTAACGATTGGCGTCGGCGACCTCGCGGAAGAGCGCCATCGCCGCGCGCTCGTCGAGCGCGGCGACGTCGCGGCCGAGATGCTCTTCCATCAGCTCGCAGCGCAGCAGGCGCGCGATGTCGGGATCGTGGAACGAGCAGTTCATCTCGGTGCTGCCCTCGAGCGAGAAGGCGTGCAGGTTGCACGAGCCGATCGTCGCCCACACATCGTCGACGATCATCAGCTTGTCGTGCACGTAGATGTGGTAGGGCTCGCCCGTCGCGTCGTGGCCCTGGATGCCGGCGAGCCGGAAGTTGGCGTAGCGATCGAGCACGGCGAGTTGCGCGAACAGCGCCTTGCGCTCGCCCTTGCGCCGCGCCTCGCGAACGAAGGGCTCGACCTCGGCCGGCACCAGCATGTTGACGTCGACGCCGCGCCGCAGCGCCGCCTCGAGCCGCTCGGCGACGGCGACGATCGGCACCGACTGGTTCTCGATGTAGATCGTGCGCCGCGCCGCCTCGATGGCGCGCAGGTACTGCTCGAAGATCGAGCGCTCGCCGCCTGCGATGTCGTAGGCCCGCCCGCCCGGCGTCGCCGTGCCGTCGCGGTAGCGGCCGGCATGCACGGTGCGCTGGATCTGCGCCGGCGTGCGGCCGCGCGCCGGCGAGAGCTGCGTGGGAAAGGGCAACTGGTCCTCGCCGCTGTGGCCCCAATGGCCGTCATCGACGCCACGCTCGCTGGCCTCGTTCCAGCGCTGCACGAAATTGTGGTGCACGTCGGTGGCCGCGGGGCCCTGGATCTCGACATAGGCGTCGTGGCGCTGGTCCGGCCCGGGATGGCCCGGCACGCTCTCGCCGCGCAGGGTCATGTTCACGCCGCCGACGAAGGCGATCTCGCCCTCGCGGCCGGCGTCGATCAGCCAGCTCTTCTGGTGCTGGCAATAGGCCTCGTGCGAGCGGTCCCAGCGCGCCCGCCAGCGGCTGCCGCGCGCGCCCAGGAACTCGCGGTCCGCCGCCGTGCCGCGAAAGGCGGTGACGTTGCCCTCCTGCGTGTTGGGCCGCCAGAAGATCACCCGCACGTCGAGCCCGCGCGCCTGCGCGGCATCGAGCAGGTCGAAGAACGAGCCGCGGCCGTCGGGCATGCGGAAGTCCCGCGTGGCGAAAGCGGCGCAGATCCACACGCTGTGCCGCGCCGCCTCGACCGCCGCGCAGATGCGGCGGAACACCGGCGTGCCGTCGATCAGCGGCCGCACCGCGTTGCCGGCCCGCACGGGATAGGAGCCCAACTCGACGAAGGGGATGTGGTTCATGGTGGTGTGTCTCCCTTCTCCCCGCGCAGGCGGGGAGAAGGTGCCGAGCGCCAGCGAGGCGGATGAGGGGCTTCCTCGCGCAACACCTGACATGGACGTTGTCGAGGCTCCGCGAAGCCCCTCATCCGCCCTTCGGGCACCTTCTCCCTCGGGGCCGTCCGCGGCCCCTGACCTTCGCGGGGAGAAGGCATGAACGGTATTGAACCCATGGCGATCAGAACGGCTCATCGAAGGCGGAGCGGCGCTTGCCGGTGGCGCGCGGCGGCGGGGTGAAGCCGAGCGCGAGCTGCGTCTTGCGCGGCAGCCTGGCGGCGATCACCTGGTGGGCGCGCCGCAGATAGGCCTTCAGCATGTCCTCGTCGAGCGCCTCGGGCTCGGCCACCGCCACCCAGCGGGCGCGCGCGAGATAGGGGCAGGGGCGGAAGCCCGGCGCCTCTTTCAGCGAGTCGAAATGCGCGTCGTCGGCCTTGAACCACGCCTCGCGCCGCTTCTTCTCGCGCGGCGGCAGCATGCAGAACATCTTGCCGCCGACCTTGAAGACGATCACGCCCTCCCACTGCACGATGCGCGTCGCCCTGGGCAGCGTGCGGCAGAAACGATCGATGCTCGCGCCATCCATTCGCGCGGCTTCCTCTGTGGCGGTCGAAGGGACCGGCACCCTGCCAGACTTTGGTCGCGCCGTGCCAGCATCGCGTCGCGATCGTCTCCCTCGCCCCGCGAGCGGGAGGTTTGCAGAAGTCTAGGGGTTGTGATTCGTATGGTCGATCGGCGGAGGCGGATCGATGAGCGAGCGTCAGAGTGGTCAGATGAGCCTGGCCGACGTGCTGGTACGGCAGCGC
>JBFWXJ010000472.1:0-4630 GCA_050187535.1 Alphaproteobacteria bacterium
GTCCTCGTGAACGCCTTCCGCCGGATGGTGCGGGAGCTGGCCTACGACGTCTGCGAGATGGCGCTGACCACCTATATCTGCGCCAAGGCGCACGGCGTGAAGTTCACCGCGCTGCCGATCTTCCTGGTGCGCGATTTCCATCACGACACGATCCTGCATCACGTCCCGTCGGGATTGAAGTCGCCCGCCGACCTCGCGGGGAAGCGGGTCGGGGTCAACCGGGGGTACACGGTGACGACCGGGGTCTGGAACCGGGCGATCATCCAGGAAGAGTTCGACGTCGACCTGTCGTCGATCACCTGGGCGCCGTCGGGCGACGAGCATGTCGCGGACTACCGCCCGCCGGCCAACGTGCAGCCGCTGGAAGACGGCGACCTGGAGGGCCGGCTTTCGTCGGGCAAGCTCGTCGCGGCGGTCGGCACCAAGGTCGATCATCCCGACGTCGCCACGATGTACGCCGATCCGTTCGCGGCGGCGGTGTCGGCGCTGAAGACGCGCGGGCTCTATCCGATCAACCATCTCGTGGTGGTGCGCGACGATCTGCTGGCGGAGAAACCCGACGTCGCCGTGCAGCTGTTCGACGCCTTCGCGGCGTCCAAGCGGCTCTACGTCGACGACCTGAAGGCGGGGCGCATCGCCAAGCTCGACCGCGTCGACAAGGTGCACCTCGCCGCCCTCGACGTCATGCCCGATCCGCTGCCGTTCGGGATCGCGCCGAACCGCGACACGCTGGAACGGCTCATCGCGCATGCGGTGACGCAGAAGATCATCCCCGCGCGCATGGCGCTCGAAGACCTCTTCGCGAAGCCGGTCCTGAACGTCGTCGCCTGACCGTCGCGCGGCGGTCAGCCCGCGACGCCGTCCAGGAAATCGAGGAGGCGCTTCGGGGCGGTCGCTTCCGTCTGCGCCTCCACCGCGGCGTCCCAGAACTCCGAGCCGCCCAGGCATTCGTGAAGGTAGTGGGCGGCCGACGCGGCGTGGGCTTCGTCGTTGCCCGGCACGACCAGGCTGGGGAGGTTCAGCGCCAGAAGGTCCTCGGGCTCCGCCCCCGGCGCCGTGTCGCGGTCGAACAGGCCGCGATACATCGCCGTGACCGTCTGGACATACCATCCCTGGTCGAGCGCGGCGTAGGACCGGGCGAAGGCGTCGGCGTTGCGGATCGGCTGTCCCCACGGCCCGCCGCGCGGATCCTGCGAGAAGCTCTTGTCGTGGCTGCGGACCAGGTCGACCACGGCCTGCAGGCCGTTCTCCGCCACGAACGCCAGATGGGTGGCGAAGCGCCGGTGGCTGCCGATCCGGTATTTGGCGCCGCCCACCGGCCAGTAGAGGACCATCGAGAGCGTGCGCGCCGGATGGGTCACCCCGAACGCCGCCACCGGGCAGCAGCCCATGCAGCCGCCCATGATGTGCGCCTTCTCGATGCCCAGGACGTCCAGCAGGCCGGCGCCCTGGCGGACGAAATGGTCCCAGGTGATCCGCTCCACCCGGCCGCCCGACCGGCCGTTCTCGCGCCGGTCGAACAGGATGCACCGGTACCGGGCGGGCAGGTGGTCCAGCAGCCTGATGCGCTTGTAGACGCCGAGGTCGGTCCATTGCTCGCACCGGGCATCGAACCCGCCCGGCGAAAACATCAGCACGGCCGGCCCGTCGCCCAGCACCTCGTAGCGCGTCTCGATCCCGTCGATTTCGGCGAACGGCATGGTCGGAGGTCTCTGTCGCGCCCGGCCGGAACGGCCCGGCCTCTGAGGCGAAAAGTCCCGATTTTCGGGCTGTGTTCAAGCCGATTATCGTTATAGCCTCGGCAGATCCGGTCGCGGCGCGCCAAACCTGCATGGCGGCCGCGCCCGATACAGGTCCGGCCGTCAATTCTTGTGCCGTTTCACCCTGTCGAAGACGGGGGTATATCGGCCGCCGGACTGCGTGAGAGGGCCTCAGGGAGACGACGCATGCTTCGCAAGGAAGTGAACGACCTGCTGACGCAGACGGATGCCGGCACGCCGATGGGCACCCTGTTTCGCCAGTACTGGCTCCCGGCGATGCTGGCGTCCGAGCTCCCCGAGGACGACTGCCCCCCGGTGCGCCTCAAGCTGCTGGGCGAGGCGATGATCGCGTTCCGCGATAGCGACGGCCGTTACGGGCTGGTGGAGGAGTTCTGCCCGCATCGCCGGGTGTCGCTGTGGTTCGGCCGCAACGAGCGCGGCGGGCTGCGCTGCGCCTATCACGGCTGGAAGTTCGACGTGAACGGCCGCTGCCTCGACATCCCGTCCGAGCCCGAGGACAGCAAGTTCTGCGACGAGGTCAAGCTCCAGGCCTATCCCCTCATCAAGGTCGGCGACGTGCTGTGGACCTATATGGGCGACCCGGCGACCCGCCCGCCCGAGCCGGCGTGGGAATTCGCCACCGTCGCGCCGGAGCAGACCTTCACCTCCAAGCGCATCCAGGAATGCAACTGGCTGCAGGCGCTCGAAGGCGGCATCGATTCCAGCCACGTCTCGTTCCTGCATGCCCATGAGCTCGAGCGCGACCCGCTGTTCAAGGGCGCCGAGGCGAACAAGTTCAACATGGGCGACATGCGGCCGGTGTTCGAGGTGGCCGAGTCCGAGGGCGGCCTCTATATCGGCGTCCGCCGCAACGCCAAGGGCATGCACTACTGGCGCATCACCCAGTGGGTGATGCCGTGCTTCACGATGATCCCGCCGCGCGCCGACCACCCCCAGCACGGCCATTTCTGGGTGCCGATCGACGACGAGAACTGCTGGACCTGGAGCTACGACTACCACCCGGACCGCCCGCTGACCGCGGCGGAGCGCCAGGCGTGCATGGACGGCAAGGGCGTCCACAGCGAGAACATCCCCGGCACCTTCCGGGCCGTGCAGAACAAGGCCAACGACTACCTGATGGACCGCGCCGCCCAGAAGCGCGGCGAGACCTTCTCCGGCGTCGCCGGCTTCGCGATGCAGGACGCCAGCCTGCAGGAATCGATGGGCCCGATCTGCGATCGGACCCGCGAGAACCTGGTGTCGACCGACTACGGCATCGTCATGACGCGCAACCGGCTGCGCAAGGCCGCCCTGGCGCTGCGCGACAAGGGCGTCATGCCGCCCGGCCGCGACCCGGTCGAGCAGAAGGTCCGCTCCGTCTCCATCCTGCTCGACCCGAAGCTCAACTATGTCGACGCCTGCCAGGACGCGATGCGGGCCGAGAAGGGGAAGGTGAGGACCTCGGTCTAGGCGGCGCTCGCCGGGGTTTGCGACGGCACCGGAGCGGGGCGGCGGTCCTGCGGTCACGTTTGGCGCCGTTGCCGCCGTGCTTCAGGCGCGGGCGCGCAGGGCGGCCTCGATCGCCTCGGCGTCGGTGACGTCGGCAAAGGTCCGCGCGCCGGCGGCGGGATAGCGCGGCGCGTAGGTCGCGATCAGGTGCTCGATGCCGTCCCGCGGCGGGCGCGGGTCGCTGGCGAACCTGGCGGCGTAGAAGGCGTGGATCGCCTCCAGCACCGGCCGTTCGGCGATGCCCAGATAGCGACCGAGCAGCGGCACGACGCGCGCCGGGTCGGCCTTGAACAGCGCGATCGTCTCGAGATAGCCGCGCAGGGCGGCCGCCGCGGCATCGGGCGTCGCGCGCAGCCAGTGGCGCGCCGCGCCGAGGCACGGCCCGAGATAACGCAGCTCCGCCCCGACGTCGCCCAGCACGTGGAAGCCGTGCCGGTGCTCGCCGAGGAAGCGGAAATCGGCGGTCAGCATGCCGGCATCGACCTCGCCGGCGGCCAGCGCCTCGAGCACCCGCCGCGACTGGCCGAGGATGACGAACGCGACCGACTCGCGCAGTCCCCAGCGGTCGAGCATCGCCAGGGTGGCGAGCTCGGTCTGGCCGCCCTTGGACAGCACGCCCATCCGCCCGCCGGCGAGCTTCGCCGGCGCATCGATGCCGCGCCGCCCGACCATGAACGACGAGCTGTACGGCTCGGCGGCGAGCACCACCACCGTGTCGCGGCCCTGGAAGTTCGCTTCGACCAGCGGCGCGGCGCCGACCTCGGCCAGCTCCCACGCGCCGTCGGCGAGGCCGGCCGCCGCCACCGCGCCCGTCGTCTCGCTGCGCACGATGTCGAGATCGATGCCGTGGCGCTCGAAGATGCCGGCCTCCCGGCCGATCCAGCCCAGGCTCTCCGCCGCCGACAGCAGCCCGATCGCCAGCCGTACCCGCATGTGCGTCTTGCCTCTCCTTGCGGCGCCTGCCGCGTCGGTCCGCGCTGTCGCGCGAGTCGCGCGGCCCATGGACGGCGCGGTCATGCCCGTCGGAAGCGAATCCTACGCCGGCGCGGCTTTTCGCGGCAAATCCCCAGCCGCGCGACCAGGCCGGCCGGCACTGGACCTCTGCCTCGGAACAGGGGGGCGCGATCGTCGTCCGGCGGCCGCGCCCGGCGCCGGGCCCAAGATGCTCGATTTCCCGGGGCGGGAGATCATAGATTGCAGCGCACGATCCGGCTTCGTCGCGCGCCGCCTGGGGCCGGTGGAATCGCCGGCGCCGCACGCCGCCACACAGAGAGAGGACATCATGGCCGAGGGACCCGTCCGCATCCTCGAGATCCCCGAGGACAAGCTGACCGCCGAACAGAAGAAGGTCTTCGACGACC
>JBFWXJ010000473.1:0-4625 GCA_050187535.1 Alphaproteobacteria bacterium
TCGACTGCTGCTCCAGCGCGTGGGCGATCCAGCCGGCGGTGCGGCCGACGAGGAAGAGGGTGAAGGCGCCGTCCGCCGGCAGGCCCAGCGCGCGGGCGACGGCGACCAGGGCGAAGTCGACGTTCGGCGCCTCGCCCGTCAGCCGGTCGACGGCCCGGCGCACCGCGTCCAGCCGCGCGTCGCCGGCGAGCCCGTCCAGGAGCGCTGCCGCGCGCGGGTCCCCGCGCGGGTAGAGCGGGTGGCCGAAGCCCGGCAGCGGGTCGCCGCGCCGCAGCCGGGCGGCGAGCGCCGCCTCGACATCCTCCGCCGCATCCAGCTCGTCCAGCAGCGGCGCCACGCGGCGCGTCATGCCGCCGTGACGCGGGCCGGTGAGCGCCGCCATGCCGGCGACGACCGCGGCCGCCAGCCCGGCGCCGGTCGATGCGACGACGCGGGCGGCGAAGGCCGACGCGTTCAGCTCGTGGTCGGCCGACAGCACCAGCGCCATGCGGATGAGGTCGGCCCGCTCGGCCGGGACGCCCCAGGCGCCGGCCAGCAGCCGGTGGATCGGCGCGGCCGACGGTGCGACGCCAACCAGTGCCGCAGCGGTGCGGCGCATCAGCTCGGCCGCACCCTCCCAGCGGCGGCCCGGCTCGCGGTGCCAGGCCGTGCCCGTGTCGACCCCGGCCAGCGACAGTACCGCCATCACGCGCCCGACCGGCGCCCCGCCGGCGACCGCGACCGGCACGTCGCCCGGAACCGGCGCCGCCGCCGCGAAGGGGTCCGCCGCACCACAGTCCCAGAGCAGGCGGGCGGCATCCTCCAGGGTCGCGGTGCGGGCGAGCCCGACCGCATCGACGCCGCGGTAGTGCAGCCGGCCGTGCTCGATGAGGGCGATGCCGGAATCGAGGACCGGCAGGCCCCAGTCGAGCGACGCCGCGGCCGCCCGCCCCGGGCTGCGCCCGCGCACCCGGCCGCCGCGCAGGCGCTCGATGTCGTCGGCGTCGTAGAGCCGGCGGCGCGGATCGGCCGGGTCGTCGGCGGCCCGCACGAGCCCGCGGCTGACATAGGCGTAGAGCGTCGCACGCCGTACGCCCAGGCGGCGGACGGCCTCGTCGGCGTCGATCAATCCGTCGTCATTCACGTTGACGAACTTAATCAATATTGACGATACATGCCAGCGGCGCGACATCGCGAGGGCGACCAACCGATGGAGCGCCTGCCATGTCACTCGGTCTCGACGACGTCATCGCCGCGGAAACCACCCTCAGCCATGTGGACGGAGCGGCCGGACGGCTGATCGTCCGTGGCTTCGACCTGGAGGAGCTGGCCGGCCGACGCAGCTACGAGGAGGTCCTGGCGCTGCTCTGGGAGGGGCTGGCGCCCGGCCTCGCGGTGGCGCCGGCGCTGGGTGCGGCGCGGGTCCGGGCATTCGAGATACTCGCGCCGCGGCTGGCGATGCTGGACGGCCTCACGGCGGTCGAGGGGCTGCGCGCCGGCCTGGCGCTGCTGCCCGACGACGAGGCGACGCCGCACCACCTGCTGGCGACCGCCGCGACCGCCGTGCTGGTGGCGGCGATCGGCCGCCGCGCGGACGGCGGGGAAGCGGTGGCACCCGATGCCGCGGCGGGCCATGCCGCCGATTTCCTGCGCATGCTGCATGGCAAGCCGGCGTCGGACGCCCATGTGCGCGCGCTCGACACCTATCTCGTGACGATCGCCGACCACGGCCTCAACGCCTCCACCTTCGCCGCCCGCGTCGTGGCATCGACCCGTGCTGGCCTGCTGTCGGCCGTCGTCGCCGGGCTGTGCGCGCTGAAGGGGCCGCTGCACGGCGGTGCGCCGGGGCCGGTCCTGGACATGCTGGACGCCATCGGCGAGGAGGCGGCGATCGAGCCCTGGCTGGAGGCCGCCGTCGACCGCGGCGAGCGGCTGATGGGCTTCGGCCACCGCGTCTACCGGGTGCGCGACCCGCGCGCCGACGTGCTGAAGCGCACCGTCACCGACCTGCGCGGCGAGACCAACCGCATCCGCTTCGCGGAGCGCGTCGAGGCCGCCTCGCTGGGCCTGCTCGCCCGGCGCAAGGAGCGGCGCGGGCTCGAGACCAACGTCGAGTTCTACACCGCCCTTCTGCTGGAGGCGCTGGCCCTGCCGCGGGCGCTGTTCACGCCGATCTTCGCCATGGGCCGGGTCGGCGGCTGGGCCGCCCATGTCCTGGAGCAGGAGGCGAGCGGCCGCCTGATCCGACCGCAGTCGCGCTACGTCGGGCCGCTGCCGCGCCGCGCCGCATAGGCTGCGGCGACGGCGGGCATTGCAATCGGGGCACGCGCGGGATAGTGACCCGCGGTCGAGCGCGCGCGGCCGCCGCCGGGAAGGTCCGACGGCGGCCCGCCGCAAGCCGTCCGCCCGCGCGGCCCGCGGGACGGATCGGGGAGGTCCGTCCCGCCTTGCAACTCCTGCTGCGCGTCAGCCGCTGGATCGATGCGCTCGCGGCTGCCGTCGGGCAGGTCGCGTCGTGGCTGGTCCTGCTCGCCGTGCTGGTCAGCGCCGGCAACGCCGCCAGCCGCTACTCGTTCAGCATCAGCTCGAACGCCTGGCTCGAGATCCAGTGGTACATGTTCGCGGGCGTCGTGCTGCTGGGTGCGGCTATCACGCTGCGCCTCAACGAGCATGTCCGCGTCGACCTCGTCTACGCCTCGGTCTCGGACCGGGCGCGGCAGTGGATCGACATCTTCGGGATCGTGCTCTTCCTGCTGCCGGCGACGGCGATCCTGACCTGGATGACCTGGCCCTATTTCCTCGACGCCTGGACCCGCAACGAAATGTCGAGCAATGCGGGCGGCCTCGTACGCTGGCCGGTCAAGGTGCTGCTGCCCGCCGGCTTCGCGCTGCTGACCCTCCAAGGGCTGTCCGAGCTGATCAAGCGCATCGCGGTGCTGCGCGGCGACCTCGCCGCGGATGCCCGCTACCATCGGCCGCTCCAGTAGCGCCGGACCCACGGGACAGAGGCGGCGGTGGCGGCGCTCGAATACATGGCTCCCCTGATGTTCGGGGGGCTGGTCCTTTTCCTGCTGATCGGCTTCCCGGTCGCCTTCTCGCTGGCGGCGGTCGGGCTCTTCTTCGGGTTCATCTCGATCGAGCTCGGGATCTTCACCTTCCACTACCTGGAGAACCTGCCGCTCCGGGTGTTCGGCATCCTCTCCAACGACCTGCTGCTGGCGATCCCGTTCTTCACCTTCATGGGCGCCATACTGGAGCGCTGCGGGCTGGCCGAGGATCTGCTGGAGGGCACGGGCCAGCTCTTCGGGCGGGCCCCGGGCGGGCTGGCCATCGCCGTCATCCTGGTCGGCGCCGTGCTGGGCGCCATCACCGGGACGGTCGCGGCCTCGGTCATCGCCATGGGCATGATCTCGCTGCCGGCGATGCAGCGCTACGGCTACGACATGCGCCTGGCGACCGGCGTCATCGCGGCGTCGGGCACCATCACCCAGCTCATCCCGCCCTCGCTGGTGCTGATCATCCTGGCCGACCAGCTCGGCCGCTCGGTCGGCGACATGTACCTGGGCGCGATCGGCCCCTCGCTCCTCCAGGTGGCGCTGTTCCTCGCCTTCATCGGCGGTGTCGCGATCTTCCGGCCGGGCTGGATGCCGCCCCTGCCGGAGGAGGCGCGCACCGAGCGCGGCTGGCCGCTCGTCATCCGCGTGCTGTGGGGCATGATCCCGTCGATCGTGCTGATCTTCCTGGTGCTGGGCACGATCATGCTGGGGCTCGCCACGCCGACCGAGGCGGGGGCGATGGGGGCCGTCGGCGCGCTGGCGCTGGCGGCGCTCCACCGGCGGCTCACCTGGCCGCTCGTCAAGCAGGGCATGGACACGACCATGCGCATCACCTGCATGGTCGTCTTCATCCTCATCGGGTCGACGGTGTTCAGCCTCGTCTTCCAGGGCGTCGACGGCGGCCCTTGGATCGAGCACCTGCTGAGCGGGCTGCCGGGCGGCGTCGTCGGCTTCCTGATCTTCGTCAACCTGTTCGTGTTCGCGCTGGCGTTCTTCCTCGATTTCTTCGAGATCGCCTTCATCATCATCCCGCTGCTGGCGCCGGTCGCGCAGAAGCTGGGCATCGACCTCGTGTGGTTCGGGGTGCTGCTCTGCGTCAACATGCAGACGTCGTTCATGCACCCGCCGTTCGGCTTCGCGCTCTTCTACCTGCGCGGCATAGCACCACCATCGGTCAGGAGCCGCGACATCTACTGGGGCGCCATCCCCTGGGTGCTGCTGCAGCTGGTGCTGGTGGTGATCGTGATCTTCTGGCCGGGGTCGGTGACCTACTGGCTCGACCACGGGCCCAAGGTCGATCCCGGCAGCGTGCGCATCGAGGCGCCGCCGCCGGACACCGGGATCCCCGCCGCCCCGCTCGAGTTCAAGTGAGCGGGGCGGCGGGGGCGTCCGTCACCGCACCGTCTGCGCGGCCGTGAACACGAAGTTCTCGTAGGAGTTCTCCGACACGCGGAACCACAGGAACTGCTCGTCGCGGAACTTCCTCCACGACTCGTAGACCTTCTTGAGCTCGCGTTCTTGGCCGAGGTCTCGTCATAGATCTCGGTGGCGGCCGTGTAGCAGGCGGCCAGGATCTCGCGCGGGAACGGC
>JBFWXJ010000474.1:0-4623 GCA_050187535.1 Alphaproteobacteria bacterium
GCCGGCGCGGCCTCCTCGACGGCGCGGTCCGGCCCAACGCCGCCCACGCGGCCCTGGCGCGCCTGGAGGCGGCATGGTCGGGCGACTTCCTGCTCGTCACCCAGAACATCGACGACCTGCACGACCGCGCCGGCAGTCGCCATCTCATCCATATGCACGGCGAGCTGCTGAAGGCGCGATGCATCGCCTGCGACGATATATCGGCCTGCCGCGACGACCTCGGCACGGCGTCGCGTTGTAGCGCCTGCGGCGCGGCCGGCACCCTCAGGCCCCACGTCGTGTGGTTCGGCGAGATGCCGCTGGAGATGGAGCGGATCTACGCCGCGCTCGCCGATTGCGCGCTCTTCATCTCGATCGGCACGTCCGGCAACGTTTACCCGGCGGCCGGCTTCGTGGCCGAGGCGGCCCGCGCCGGCGCCCATGCGGTCGAGCTCAACCTGGAGCGCTCGCTGGGCGCCAATCTCTTCGACGAGGGGCGCTGGGGCCCGGCGACGGAAGTGGTGCCGGCCTTCGTCGAGGCGCTGCTCGCCGGACAATGAGCGAGGACCTCGACCGGCTGCTGGCGGAGATACGCGCCTGCCGGGTCTGCGCCGACCGGCTGCCGCTCGGCCCCCGGCCGGTGGTGCGCGGCAGGCCCGGCGCCCGCCTGCTCATCGCCAGCCAGGCGCCGGGGACGAAGGTCCACGAGACGGGGCTCTCGTTCAACGACGCGAGCGGCGATCGGCTGCGGCAATGGCTCGGCCTCGACCGTGCCGCGTTCTACGACGAATCGCGCGTCGCCATCGCGCCGATGGGCTTCTGCTATCCGGGCCGCCTGCCGCGCGGCGGCGACGCGCCGCCGCGCCCGGAATGCGCGCCCTTGTGGCAGCCGCGCCTGGCGGCGGCCTTCGACACCATCGAGCTGACGTTGCTCGTCGGCCAGTACGCGATGCGCTGGCACCTCGGCGAGCGTGCGAAGCCGACGCTGACCGAAACCGTCGCCGCGTGGCGCGAGTACCTGCCGCGGCATTTCCCGCTGCCGCATCCGAGCTGGCGCAACACCGGCTGGCTCGCGCGCAACCCCTGGTTCGAGGCCGAGGCCCTCCCGGTGCTGCGGGCCCGCGTCCGCGAGCTGACGGCCACCGCTCCGTGAAATGACGCATGGGATGAGCGTCGTTGCGTCCCTCGACGATGCTCGGGATGAGGTGTCTTCATAGTGCCATCAAGGGCCTTCCTCACCCCGAGACGCCCAGGGTGCGGGCGCGCACCACGATGAGAGAACGAGGCCGGCTCGCGGCCTGGGCCCTCTCCGCCCATCGGGGGGAGAGGGGGGGGACCCGCCGCGCGAGCGGTGGGGAGGGTGAGGTGGGTGGCGCCGCCATGCCCGGCATCGCCGATCGATGCTCGCGCGCGCCGCGGACGCGGCGCCCACCTCACCCCCGCCCACACCCCCCAGAAGGGCGGAGAGGGGGTGCGGACATCGCCCCCAAGACCCGATCGAACTTCAAGGCAGCATCGTCGAGGGGCGCATCGACGCCGGTGCAATCCCGTCCCGCTCCGGTCGTCCTCCCGGTTCGCTGGCGTGCGATCGGTTCGTGAGGGGTGCTACCCCGGCAGCCCGTCGAGATTGACCACCGTGGCGAAGCGGTCGCCCAGCTCGGCGAGCGACGCGCGCTGGAGGATGGCGGCGTCGAGGTCGTCGCCGCCGGTCGGGTCGGGCAGCGGGCGGGTCGCGGTCGCGTCGGCGATGACGGTGGTGCGCCAGCCGAGATCGAGCGCGGCGCGCGCCGTCGAACTCACGCACATATGGGTCATGAAGCCGACGAGCACGAGGTTCGGGCGGCCGATCGCCTTCAGGGTCGTCTGGAGCTCGGTCCCGGCGAAGGAGTTCGGCAGCCCCTTGCCGACGACGGCCTCGCCGCCCTCGGGCTTCACCGCATCGCATATCCGGCCGCCGCGCGCGTCCGGATCGAACAGGCCGCCGGCCTTGCCGACATGGGCGACATGGATGACGGGGGCGCCCGCCGCCCGGGCGCGGGCGAGCAGGCGGGCGATCGTCGCCAGCGCCGGCTCGACGCCCGGCAGCGGCAGGCGGCCGTCGAGATACTCGTTCTGGGCGTCGATCACCACGACCGCGGATTCGCCGAGCGGCGGCGGCACCGGGCTGGCGCCCGCCATCTGCAGGAGTGTCTTGGCGCTTCCCATCCGCATCCTCCGGTCGAAAGAGGCCCGGAAGATGGCCGTTCGCGGCGCGGAAGGGAAGCCGTCTCAGGTACCGAGCCGGGTCCGCCACGCGTCGGCGACCGGCGCCGCGGCGACGCCCGCGCGCTCCAGCGCCGCGGCTACGGCCAGCACGGTCGCCTCCTCCCATGGGCGGCCGATGAGCTGGACGGCGATCGGCAGGCCTGGGCCGGCGATGGGCGCAGCCACGACCGGCAGGCCGATGAACGAGATGGGCTGCGTCAGCACGCCGAGGTTGGCGCGCACCGGCACGGTACGCCCCGCCAGCTCCATCGTCTGCTGGTCGATGAGCGGCGCCGTGCAGGGCGTGGCGGGGGCGATCAGCACGTCGACATCGGCCATGGCGGCCGCGACCTGCCGGCGGAAGACCTCGCGGAAGCGCTGGGCGCGGATCGTCCAGGCGGCGGGGATGAGGGTGCCCGCCGCCAGCCGGTCGCGGGTCTCGGGGTCGAAATCGTCGGCGCGCCGGCGCAGGCGGTCGAGATGCAGCGCCCCGCCCTCGGCGGCGGTGATGACGTAGGCGGCCGCCCGGGCGCGTGCGGCTTCCGGCAGCTCGATCGTCCGCGTCGCGCCCAGTGCCGCGGCGGCGGCCGCTGCCGCGGCCCGCGCGCCGTCGCCCGCCTGCTCCGCGAAGTGACCGCCCAGAAGCGCGATCCTGAGCCCCGAAACGTCGCGCCCGACCACGGGCAGGGCCGGCTCGACCGGCCGCCCCGCACAGCCGGCGTCCTCCGCATCGGGCCCCTGCATCGCGTCGTAGGCGCGGGCGAGGTCGGCGGCCGAGCGGGCGAACGGCCCCAGATGGTCGAAGGCGGCGACGAAGGGGAAGCTGCCGCGCCGCGTCAGCCGGCCGAAGGTCGGCTTCAGCCCGAAGGTGCCGCAGAGCGAAGAGGGCACGCGGATCGAGCCGTTGGTGTCGCTGCCGAGCGCCAGCGGCACCAGCCCGCCGGCCACCGCGACGCCGCTGCCGCCGGACGACCCGCCGCTCATCCGCGCGGGGTCGTGCGGGTTGCGGGTCGCCCCGTGATGGGCGTTGCGGCCGGTGAAGTCGTAGGCGTACTCGCCCATCCCCAGCGCGCCGACGAGAACCGCACCCGCCGCTTCCAGCCGCTCGACCAGCGGCGCGTCGACGGCGGCGGGCGGGCTCTCGGCCTCGATGCGCGACCCCGCCAGCGTCGGCAGGCCGGCGATGTCGAAGAGGTTCTTGACCGCGAAGGGCACGCCCGCGAGCGGTCCCGACACCGCACCCGCGTCGATCGCCATGGCGCGCGCACGCGCGCGCTCGGCCGTCACCGCGGTGAAGGCGTTGAGCACCGGCTGCGCCTCGGCGATGCGGGCGAGCGCCGCCTCGACCACCGCCGAGGCGGTGACCCTGCGGGCGGCGACGGCGGCCGCGATCGTGGCCGCCGTCGCGTCGGCGGCCAGCGCCGGATCGGCGGCGCTCACGGGCGGAACACCGCGGCCGCCTCGTCGCGGTCGGTGAGCGGAAAGGCCTCGACGATCGCGGCGAGCTGTGCGGCCAGCATCAGGTGGTCGAGCACCGCTTCGCGCCGCTCCGCCGGGATCGGCAGGCGCAGCAGGCGGGCGGCGCGCTCCATGTGGGCGGCCACGTCGGACCGGTCGATCGCCTCGCTCATGCCGTCTCCTTCTCCGTGCTGCGCCGCCAGGCGCGCCAGCCGCCGAAGCGGGTGATGTCGGGCGCACCGGCCTCGCCGCCGGCCGCGCAGACGAAGCCGCGGACCTGCCGCCCGTCGGCCAGCGTCACCGTGCCGAGCGCCAGCGGCGGCTTGACCTCGGCCAGCAGCTGGCCCAGGGCCGCCGGCGGCACCCGCCAGATCTCGCCCTCGATCGCCGCACCCGCGTCGACGCGCACCAGTCCCGGGCGCGGCAGCGCGCCCTCCAGCAGCACGAGGCGGTAGCAGGGGGCGGTCATGACCCTCTCGCCGAGGCCGGCCCCCATCGCGGCCAGCGCATGGTTGCGCGGTTCGCCCGAGAGATGGGCGCCGAACACCGCGACCTCGATCGCATCGGACGGGGACGCCGCCGGGCGCAGGGCGGCGTCGGGTCGGCGTTCGCCGGTGGCGCCCAGTGTCGGCGCGCCGGCGGCGTGCAGGCGGCCGCCGAGGTCGGCCAGGGCCAGGTCGGAGCCGGCCGGCCCGATCAGCGTCACCCCGACCGGCAGGCCGTTGGGGTGGAAGCCGGTCGGCACGGCCAGCGCCGCCAGGTCCATCAGGTTGACGAAGTTGGTCCAGGTGCCGAGCGCGGAGTTGCGGGCGACCGGCTCGGCGCGCAGCTCGGCCACCGTCCAGTGGCGGGGCGCGGTCGGCACCACCATCGCGTCGCAGCGTGTCCAGACCGGCGCCGCCTCGGCCGCCAGTGCCGCCAGCGCGTAGGCGCCGCGGAAGG
>JBFWXJ010000475.1:0-4608 GCA_050187535.1 Alphaproteobacteria bacterium
CGTGTCGACCATGCCGCTCGTTGCTCCTGGCGTGGCCTCCGACGGGCCACGGGTGCTGATGGAAAGAGATAGTACTTCAGCGTGCGCCTACGAATTGCGAATCGCAATTCGTCGCATCGCAGCAGACGATGCGGCACCGCGGCAACGGTTGCATTCTGCGCGCCGAGGACCGATCTCCTGGCGCGCATGCTGAAGCGTTGGACGCGCGCCATGGGCGATCGGTTCAAGAGCTGGCGGGGCGCGATGCGCACGCCGTTGCAGCGCGCGCTCGCCCGCGTCGAGCTGCTGTTCATGGACCACGCGGTCTTCCGGTTCGTCCATCTCAACCTGCACCAGGTTACACCATCTCTCTGGCGCTCGGCGCAGCCGAGTCCCGGCCAGCTCGCACGTGCCCGCCGGCTCGGCATCCGCACCATCGTCAACCTGCGCGGCGTGCGCGACTGCGCCTCCTATCTGCTGGAGAAGGAGGCGTGCGCCCGTCTCGGCATGACCCTGGTCGACTTCCCGGTCACCTCGCGCGAGCCGCCGTCGCCCGAGCGGGTGCGTGCCTTCGATGCCATGCTCGACGCCATCGAGTATCCCGTTCTTTTTCATTGCAAGTCGGGTGCCGACCGGGCCGGCATCGCCAGCGCCCTCTATCTGTTGCTGCGGGAGGGCAGGCCCGTGGCCGAGGCGCAGGATCAGCTGCACTGGCGCTTCGGTCATTTCCGCCATGCCCGCACCGGCGTGCTCGACTACATGCTGGAGCGCTTCGCGGCGGAGGGCGGCAGGGACGGGGCCGCGTTCCGTGATTGGGCTGCCCGCGGCTACGACCCGCTGGCGATGCGGCGCGATTTCCAGGCGGGCCGCTGGAGCGTGCTACTGGTGGACCGGCTGCTCCGTCGGGAGTGATGCGGGATCGCCGTCGCGGAACTGCATGCGCGACAGTCGGGCATAGAGGCCATCCTTCGCGATCAGCGCATCGTGGGTTCCCTGCTCCACGATGCGGCCCCGGTCGAGGACGCAGATGATGTCCGCGCGTCGCACGGTCGCCAGCCGGTGCGCGATGACCAGCGTGGTGCGCCCGTGCGACAGGCGGTCGAGTGCCGCCTGCACCAGCCGCTCGGATTCGGCGTCGAGCGCGCTCGTCGCTTCGTCGAGCAGCAGGATCGGCGCGTCGCGCAGGATCGCCCGGGCAAGCGCCACGCGCTGGCGCTCGCCGCCCGAGAGCTTGAGGCCACGCTCGCCAACCCGGGTCGCGTAGCCCTGCGGCAGGCGATCGATGAAGTCGTGGGCCGCCGCCGCACGCGCCGCGGCTTCGATCGCCGCGTCGTCGGCGTCGGGCCTGCCGAAGGCGATGTTGGCCCGCACCGTGTCGTCGAAAAGAATCGCGTCCTGGCTGACCAGGGTGATGGCGCGGCGCAGACTGGCGAGCGTCACGTCGCGGACGTCCTGGCCGTCGATCCGTACGGCGCCGGAGCCCACGTCGAAGAGGCGCGGGATCAGATTGAAGATGGTCGACTTGCCCGCGCCGCTGGGCCCGACGAGCGCCACGGTGCACCCCGCCGGCACCTCGAGGTCGATTCCGTCGAGCGCGCTCGCCTCGGCCGTGTACGCGAAAGAGACACCGCGCAGCGCCACCGACCCGCCGGCGACGTTCAACGGCTGCGCTCGGGGTTGGTCGACGATGGCCGGGGCGCGGTCGAGGAGCGCGTAGATGCGCTCCAGCGCCGCCATCCCCTCCTGCACCACGCTGTTGAGCGTGCCGACCGCACGCACCGGCTGGGCCGCCATCAGGAGCGCGGTCACGAAGCCGGTGAAGGTGCCGACGGTGCCGCCGCCCGTCACCATCCGCCAACCGGCGAAGGCGATGACGCCGCCGACGGCGAGCCCACCCAGAACCTCCAGCATCGGGTCGAGCCGTGCCCGGCTGCGGGTCGCGCGCATGTAGAGCTCGTAGAGGCGCTCGAACGCGCCGTCGGCGCGCGCCCGCTCGTAGGGCTCGAGACCATAGGTCTTGACCATGCGTACGCCGGCCAGGCTCTCGTTCAAGAGCGAGGTCGTCTCGCCCAGATGCTCCTGGGTGACGCGCGAGACGCGGCGCAGGCGCTTGCCGATGGCGGTGATCGGCAGGGCCGCCACGGGATACACGACGAGCACCACCAGCGACAGCAGCCAGTCGAGCCACACCATGGCGCAGACCAGGGCCACGATCGTCAGCACGTCGCGCACGAGATTGTTGGTGGCGCGCTGCAGCGCCGCGCGCACCAGCGCCACGTCGTTGGTGAAGCGCGAGACCAGCGCGCCGGCCGGGGCTGCGGTCACCTGGCCGAAATCGGCGGCCAGGAGATGGGCGAACATGCGCTTCTGGAGGTCGGCCGCGGTGCGCTGGACCAGGCGCTCGGTCAGGACGTTCTGCCCGTAGGTCGCCAGCGCCTTGGCCGCGGTGACGGCGAGCGCGGCGATCGGGACCATCCAGACGACCCGCTCGTCGCGCGCGGTGAAGAGGTCGAACGTCCAGTCGATGACCAGGGGATAGAGGCCGGTCACGCCGGCGACGATCGCCATGAGGATCAGCACCAGCGCCAGGTCGCGGCGCTGGCCCGCCACATGGTCGCGCCAGAAGCGCCGGATCAGCGGCCAGTCGGCGCCACGGCCGTCGCGGGTTTTGCCGGACATCGGACGGAGCGGATAGCGCGAAAGCGCCGATGCGCCAAGGACCCTATCCCGCGAGCGCCAGGACGGGTCGCACGCGGTGGGCGGGAAGCGACAGGCCGAGGCCGGGCAGCGGCGGGATGGCGACGCGGCCGCCGGATGGCCGCCGGAGCGCCGGCGCGAGCAGGTCCTGCAGATGGTCATGGACCCGGTGGTGCTCGGCCGGCCCCGTGCCGTCGGCGGCGGCGATATGGAGGGTGGCCGCCTGGAGAACGGCGGTCGCGTGGCACTGCGGCGAGAACGGGATACCGCAATCGCGCGCCATCGCGGACAGGCGCGACATGCCGCTGGGGCCGCCGGCGAGCGAAGCGTTGGCCTGGAGCCAGCCCGCCGCGCCGCTCTCGCTCAGGTGCCGCAGGCGCGCATGGTCCCACTCCGCCTCGCCGAGAACCAGGGGCAGTGGGCAGCGCCGGGCGAGAGCGGCAAGCGCCGAGGGGGCGGAGTCGCGAAGCGGGGTCTGGAAGGCGCGGACGCCCCGCTCCGCGAGCATCGCGGCCATCGCCGCCGCGCCGTCCGCGTCGTAGCTGCCGACCCCGTCGACGATGACTGCGGCGCCGTCGGTCGCCCTCAGCACCGCGTCGACGCGGGCGAGGTCGCCTTCGGCCGGGAGGGCCCCCACCTTCATCTTCACCGTGGCGAAGCCTTCGGCCACGTAACCGGCCATCTCGGCGGCCAGCGCGTGCACGTCCTTGCCCGGCCCGTACAGCCCGCCGCTCGCGTAGACCTCGGCGCCATCGGCTTCAGCGGCCAGAAGCCGGGCGAGGGGCACGCCGGCGGCCTGGGCACGCAGGTCCCAGATCGCCATGTCGATGGCGCTGACCGCCCCGGCCTCCGGCCAATCCATGGCGGCCGAAGGGAGTGGCAGGAAGACGTCGTCGACCGGGCAGCCGATCAGCGGGGCCGCCGCCGCCTGCAGGGCCGCGAAGCTGCGCGCGATCTCGTCCTGTCGGCACCAGGCCTCGCCGACCCCGGTCGGGCCGCCATCGGCTTCGACCGTCACCAGCGGCGCACGACGCTCGCGCCACACCGTCGCCGGGTTCCAGAGCGGCGGATCGAAGACCCGGTGGAACTCCCAGACGGCGATGCGTGCGATCCTCACGGCGCGCGAGAATAGATGGCGGGCGGCTGCACCGTCTGTTCAAATCGCGGCGCGGGTGCTTAGCTGCGTCGCAACAGGGCAGCGGAGGGCGACATGGCGGGATCGACGATCGACCGGCGCGACATGCTGCGCGGCGGGGCTCTGGGTGCGGGGGCGGCCGTGGCCGCAGCGAGCCTGCTGGCCGGCCGCGAAGCGGTGGCCCAGGGGGCGCCTGCGACCTCGACATGGCAGCAGATCAAGGATCGCGGCGAACTGCGCATCGGCGCGGCGCCGAGCGAGCCCTGGTACGCCAAGGACCAGCGCAGCGGCGAGTGGAGCGGCATCGGCTGGGCGATGGGCACGGCGATCGCCAAGGAGCTGAACGTGAAGCCCGTGGCCGTCGAGACGAGCTGGGGCAACGCCGTCGCCGGCCTGCAGGCCAACCAGTACGACGTGATGTTCGTCCTGGACGCGACGCCGCAGCGGGCGCTGGCGGCCGATTTCCCGGTCCAGCCCTTCTTCTATTACGCACAGGGCGTGCTGGTGCGCGACGGCCTCGCGGCCAAGCGCTGGGAGGACCTGAACAAGCCAGACGTCAAGATCGGCGTCACCCTCGGCACGTCGCCGGACCGCGATGTCACGGCGCGGCTGCCGAACGCGAAGATCGAGCGCTTCCCGGCGAATGACGAGACGACGGCCGCCTTCCAGGCCGGGCGCGTCGACGCCATGTCGTTCTTTCATCCCGCACTCGTCATGCAGCAGCGTCGCGTGCGCAAGGGGACGGTCGTGCTGCCCGAGCCTTTCCGCTTCTCGACGACCAGCGCCGGCGTGCGCCG
>JBFWXJ010000476.1:0-4602 GCA_050187535.1 Alphaproteobacteria bacterium
CCGGTGTTGGTGGGCCGCGCCTACCTGGCGGGCGCCGGCGTCGCGGTCGGGGGCGTGGACTTCCGGGAGATGGCGCGCCGGCGCGCCAACGACACCTCGTCCGTGATCGCGCCGATCGAGGCGATGGCCTTCACCTCGATGGTGATCCTGGAGCGCTTCGGCGGCGTGACGATCTCGGCGACGGGCATGCCCGGTGCCGCCTGCACCTTCCGCCTGATGACCTACCCGGACGGGACCCGCATGGGCGAGGCGACGATCGCCGAGGCGGCGCGCACCGCCATGCAGTCGCTGGTCGCCGCCCTCAACGACCCCGACACGGTGCGCCGCACGATTATGGGCGGGTAGCCAGGAAGGCGTTGATCCAGCGGCCGAGCCGGGCACTGTCGGCCGGCCGCTGGAGCGAGGCCAGCGCCGTCGCCCGCGTGGCATCGTCCAGCTCGCCCGCGCGCAGATGCACGAGATCGGTCGCGAACGGCGTATCGAACTCGGGATGGCACTGGAAGGAGATCGCCGGGAAGCCGTCATAGGCGAGCCCGGCGATCGGCGTGAACGCGCTGGCGGCGATCACGCGCGCATCCGGGGGCACTGCGACGACCTGGTCCTGGTGCGAGACGGGGATCGAGATGGTCGCAGCGTCGTCCATCCATGGTTCCCGCGCGCGGACGTCGTAGGTATGGAGGCCGAGGCCCCAACCCTTCTCCGATTTCGCAACCCGGCCGCCGAAGGCCTGCGCCATGAGCTGGTGGCCGAAGCAGATGCCGACCAGCCTGGCGCGGCCGCGCGCGGCCTTGAGGAACCCTTCCAGCGCGGCGATCCAGGGCAGGTCGTCATAGGCGCCGGCCGGCGAGCCGGTGACGATCCACGCGTCGCAGGCGGCGGGATCGTCCGGCAGCGCGCCCTCGCACACCGTCCAGGTGGCGTAGTCGTGACCGTCGCCGAGCAGCCCGCGGAACATCGCGTCCATGCGGCCGTAGCTCGCCAGGTGCCGCGGGAGCACCCCCGCCTCCAGGATACCGACCTTCATTCCATGCGCTCTCCGTCCACCGCCCCTCTCTCGGCCGCGCGCGGGCGGAAGTCCAGCCCCCGGTTGCACCGCGGCCCGTGACGCGCGACCCTGCGGCCGGAAGATCGCCCCCGGGAGGAGAGCCATGCCGCAGGATATCGCCGCCTCATCACAGGCCGCCGTCCTTCCCGCCCCCGTCGCCGACCGGCTGGCGGCGCTCGCGTGCGGCATCCGGGACCTGCCGCCCCATGTTGTCCACGCCGCCAAGCGCTGCCTCATCGACTGGTACGCCGCCACCATTCCGGGCGCGGTGGGGGCGCCGGCCCGCGCGCTGGAGGCGGGGCTGGCGGACGAGCTGGGGCACGGCGGCGCCTGGACCTTGAGCGGGCGGCGTGCGCCGATGCGCACGGCGGCACTCGTCAACGGCACCGCCTCGCACACGGTCGAGTTCGACGACATCTTCGCGCCGGCCATCTACCACCCCGGCAGCCCGACGATCGCGGCCGCACTCGCCGCCGCGCAGGGGCTCTGCAAGTCGGGAAGCGATCTCGTGGCGGCGGTGGTCGCCGGCTACGAGGTGTCGACGCGGGTCGGCGTCGCCATGGGCCGCGCGCATTACCGTTTCTGGCACAACACCGGCACGATCGGCACGATCGGGGCGGCAGCCGCCGTCGGTCGTCTGCGCGGCTTCGGCCCGGACATGATGGCCGAGGCGCTCGCCATATCGACGACCATGGCGGCCGGACTGCAACAGACCTTCCGCGGCGACTCCGAGACCAAGCCGTTGCACGCCGGCCACGCCGCCGATGCCGGCCATGTCGCCGCCGCACTCGCCGCGGGCGGCGTGCGGACGGCGCGCGACATGTTCGAGGGCGAGGCCGGGCTCGGCCGTGCCATGAGCCGCGACGTCGAATGGGATGCCGCGCTCGCCGACAGCGGCATCTGGAACATCACCCGGATGACCGTGAAGAACCACGGCTGCTGCGGCCACATCTTCCCCGCCCTCGACGGGGCGCTGACCATGCAGCGCGAGCACGGGTTCGGTGCAGCCGAGGTGGCACGGATCGAGGTCGGCGGCTACTCGGCGACGGTCGACGTGACCGGCAACCAGTGCATCGACTCCGCCGCCGCGGCCAAGTTCTCCCTGCCGTTCGTGGTGGCGAGCGGCCTCGTGCATGGCGCCATCCGCCTCGACGCCTTCGATCCGCCGCGGCTGGCCGACCGAGCCGTGCGCGCGCTGATGCCGCGCATCTCCGTGGCGCTGGACCCGGAGATCGACGCCCTCTTCCCGCGCCAGCGTGCGGCCCGCATCGTCGTGACGCTGGCCGACGGGCGGCGGATCGAGCGCTTCCAGCCGCACCGCGTCGGCGATCCCGAGCTGCCGCTCAGCGACGAGCAGCTCTCCGACAAGTTCCGCGAGCTGACTCGCGGCGTCATCACCGGCGAGGCGGCCGAGGCGCTGCTGGCACGCCTATGGGCGGCCGAGACGGTGCCCGACCTCGCCTTTACGCATGCGCATCGGCTGATCGGCGCCGCCGGATAGGTTCCGGCGCGCCGGCACCGGCGATGGCATTGACCATCACCTCGACGGCCTCCTCCGGCGCGAGGCCACCGTCGCGCACCAGCGCCCGCCAGGAGTAGAAGCCGAGTGCCAGCGTGAGCACCGCGTGCCGCGTGCGGTCGAGCCCGGCGCCCAGCACCTCGTGATACGCGGCGAAGAAGGGCCCGAAGCGGATCTGCATGATCTCGCTCGTGAGGGCGTGGTTCTCCGCATCCCGCATCACGCAGGCGGCGAGCGCCGCATTGCGCCCGTACCAGGCGTAGATCGCCGACAGGCCTGTGCGCAGGCGCTCCCGTTCGTCCGCGATGGCACGCCAGGGTCCCGCGTCCGGCAGCGGGTTGCGCTCCAGCGTCGCCTGCGAGCAGGCCATGAGCAGGCTGCGCTCGTCGGGGAAATGCGCATAGAAGGTGTGCCGCTGCACGCCCGCGCGCTCGGCCACCATGCTGACCGTCGTCAGTGCGGGGCCGACACTGCCGTGCAGCGCGATCGCAGCGTCGACGATGCGCCGGCGCGTCTCCGCCTGCTGCTCCGCCCGCCGCGTCATAGTGTAGGTGCGCGCCATGCTTCCGTTCGATTCCGTTACACATATTTGTGTATCGGAATTCGCGACGTCAATCCTGTGCCAGCGACAACCCCACGGCCAATGACTGCACGAGGCACATCGGCCCGACCATCGTGCGCAGGGCCGCCTCGGGCATGTCCGGGAACTCGAACACCACCGCCGCACCGCGCGCGATGGGGCTCAAGAGCCCGTCGGTAATGGCGATCGCCGGCAGGCCGCGCGCCAGCAGCTCGGGGAAGACGCGCACGGTGTCGGCGTTGTAGGTCGTGAAGCTGATCGCCACGAGCGCGTCCCTGGGCGAGGCCGTCACCACCTGGTCACCGATGGCGCTGCCGAGCCCGTCCAGCAGGATCACGCGACGGCCGAACTTGCGCAGCACGTAGGCGAGATGCGCGGCGACCGTGAACGAGCCGCCCAGCCCCAGCACGTATATCGCCTCGGCCGCCCCCAGGATGGCAATGGCACGCGCCAGTTCCTGCTCGCGCATGCCGTCCTGCAACGTCTCCAGCGCGGCGATCCCCTCGGTCGCGAAGCGCGTCAGCACCGACCGCGGCCGGCTGTCCTCGCGGAAGCGCCCCGCCCGGCGCAGGCGCGCGAGCCGGTCGCGGTAGCTGGGCCCGACGCTGGCGACGAGGCGCGAGCGGAAGACCTGCTGCATCTCCGTGAAGCCGCCGAATCCCAACGCGTTGGCGAAGCGCACGATCGCCGAGGGCTGCACGCCGGCGCGTCTCGCCACCTCCGCCACGGTGCCAAGTGCCATCTCGGTCGGGTGCTCGAGCGCGAATTCCGCGATCTGGCGCAGGCGGTCGGAGAAGGCGGGATGGCTCTCGGCGATCGCCGTGCGCAGGGCCTCGTAGCTGTCGGGCGCGTTCGTCTCGGCCGATGCCGGCATCGGGCTCACCTGTCGTCCGGGGCGCGATTGCCCGGACCATTTATTTCACTTCACAGATGATATTGGAATGTCCATTCTACGCTGACAACAAGCACGCCGATCCGAAGGGTCGAGGAGGGAGCGCCATGAAGCAGCCCGTTATCACCCGCCGCACGCTCGTGCGCGGGAGCCTGATGGCCGCGGTCGCCGCCGGCAGCGGCACGTTCTTCGGCCCCTGGCGGCACAACCGCGTGTGGGCGCAGGGCGCCAAGCCGATCAAGATCGGCCTGACCTGCGACGCCAGCGGCCAGTACGGCAACAGCGGCCAGGACGACGTGCGCGGCATTCGCCTCGCCATCGACGAGTTCAACGCCAAGGGCGGCGTCCTCGGCCGACGGGTCGAGTGGATCACCGCCGACACCGAGACCAACCCCGCGACCGGC
The DNA here is from genome assembly GCA_050187535.1 of Alphaproteobacteria bacterium. GTDB lineage: Bacteria > Pseudomonadota > Alphaproteobacteria > ATCC43930 > Allostellaceae > Allostella. The sequence continues at coordinate 4,441 of JBFWXJ010000476.1, forward strand.
ACCCGCGTCGCCGAGCGCTTCATCGCGCAGGAGCAGTGCGGCTTCCTGGTGGGCGCCGTCCATTCCGGCGTCGCCAACGCGATCACCCTGGTCGCCAACAAGTACGGCACTGTCTACATCAACACGAACTCCGCGGCGCCCAGCGAGGCCGGCGTGAACTGC
>JBFWXJ010000477.1:0-4592 GCA_050187535.1 Alphaproteobacteria bacterium
TGCGGCCGCTCAGCATGATGTGGACGCCACCCGGCTTCAGCTCGACCGACCCGCCGGCGGCGACGTCGATCGCCGCCACCGGGCGCATCCGCATCACGTCGCCGTCGCGCACCACGGTATGCATCTCGACCGCCGACGCGGCGGGCGAGGAGACGCCGATGAGACGGTCGGCCGCGCCGGAGTTCCGCAGCGTCATGTAGGCGGCCGACATGTGCGCCACCCGGGGTGTCGCCCGCGCCCACGCGTCCACCACGGCGATGGCATCGGCCTGCTGCGCGGCCGCGGGACCGGCGGCGAATGCGGCCGCGAGCGCGGCCGCAGCCAGGATCTTTCTCATGGTTGCGTTCCTCGTTCTGGTCACGACGGCCTGCCTGCCTCGATGCGGCCGACCCGGCGCGCGAGCGCCATCGCGATCGCCAGACCGTCCTCGTAGCGCCCGTCGTTGCAGGCGAAGCGGGCGCGTGCCAGCTCGGCCTGCAGAGGGGCGACATCGTGCCTGCCGGTCAGGTCCGCAACCGCCTGCGACAGCAGGTCCATCGGTGAGCGGCAGAGTTCGGCCATCTGCTCGCTCATCGTCTCGGGGTCGCACGCCGAGGACGGCGCGGCCGCCGCCAGGATGGCGAAGGCGGCGGCCGCGATCAGGGTGATCCTGGTGGTCATTGGTTGGGCTCCCTCGCTACCAGCGCACGCGCACGCCGCCATAGACCGACAGGCCCGTTCCCGGCTCGAACAGAGCCGAGCTGGGCGAGGCGACGGCGGCGACACTGGCGCTGGCGATGTATTTCTCGTCCAGCAGGTTGCGCGCGTCGACGAAGAGGGACACGCGCTCGTCGATGTCCCACCCGGCGCGGAAGCCGAGTAGGGCGTAGGACGCGGTCTTCGTCGTGTTGGCGTTGTCGACATAGTAGGCCTGCGGCACCCATTCGACGTTGGGGCCCGCATAGAAGCCGGCCGGGTGCCGGTAGAGGACCTCGGCGCGCAGGTAGTGCCGCGGCGCCCCCGGCAGCTTGTTGTCGCCCCAGTTGGCGTCGCCGTCGAACCGGAAATCGCTGAACGTGTAGGCGGCGTTCAGCCACAGCTTGTCGGGGTCGGCGCCCTGGACCGCGAGGCCCTTGGCGAAGGCCCATCCGCCGGCCGCCTCGATGCCCTGGTGGATCGTCTTGTCGGCGTTGGTCACCTGGTAGTTGCCGCCGCCGAGGTCGAAGAACTGGAACTCGTTGCGTAGGTTCATCCGGTAGGCGGCGACATCCCAGGCGTAGTCGGGACGACGGCCGCGGGTGCCGATCTCGAACGTGGTCGCCTTCTGGGCCTTGGTGTCGGCCAGTGCGACGTTCGTGAAGTTGAGCTCGCCGAAAGTCGGCGCCTCGGCGCTGCGCGAGACGTTGGCATAGACCTGCCAGCCCGGATCGACCTGCCACAGCACGCCGACCTTGGGGTTGAACAGGTCGTAGTCGGCCTCGCCCGACGTATCGACGGCATCGACGAAGCGGTCGCGCCGCTTGCGCTCGGCGCGGACATACTGGCCACCGGCGACGAGCGCCACGCCGGGAACGATGTCGAAGGCGTTCTCGCCGTAGACGACGGTGTTGCGCGAGCTGTCCTTCGAGGCGGATAGCAGGGCGCCGCGCTTGGCGCCCGGAAGATTCTGATACTGCGCGTTGTCGATCCAGCCGCCGGCGACGCCGACGCCCAGCGTCAGCCGGTTGGCGTGCCCGGCGATCTGCCGCTCGTCGGTCACCCGCGCGAAGCCGCCCCAATCACGGTAGTTGTAGTCGAGGTACTGGAATATCGGGTGGATCAGGTCCTTCTCGACGTAGTACCCGCCGATTTCGAATGTCGTGCCGCCCAGCTTCAGGGTCGTCTTGTTGCCCGTCCGCCAGGACTTCATGTTGCGCTGATAGTTCTGGACGAGGTTGGCGGTTGCAGCCGTCCGAGGGTCGTTGAGGGCGGCGGAACGGGTGACCGAACCCGGAATGAACTGCTCGATATCCGCGGCGGTGACGTAGAAGCGCGTTTCCAGGTTCTCGTTGATCCGCCAGCCGACATTGCCCGACGCACGGCGCGAGTCGGTGCCGCTGTGGTCGCGAAAGCCGTCCTGCTTCAGCCATGAGCCCGTGACGAAGCCGTCGACCCCGCCGATGGCGCCGCCGCTGCTGCCCTGAAGCCGGCGGAAGCCGAAACTGCCGACGTCGGCCCGGCCCTCGAAGAGATGCGTGTCGTAGCCGGTCGGCGAGACGAAGTTGAGCGCACCACCCAGCGCATAGGAGCCATAGCGCAGCGCGTTGGCGCCCTTGTAGACCTCCACGTAGCGGAATGCCGTCGGGTCGATCTCCTGGAAGTCGGAGCTGCCATCGCCGGCCGTCGTCGGGATGCCGTCGACGAAGAGCTGGACGCCGCGCAAATGGAAGTTGCGCGACAGGCCGGAACCGCGGATCGACAGCCGCGAATCCTCGCCCCATTTCGGCTGAACGAAGACACCGGGCGTATAGTCCAGCACCTCCTTCATGGTGGCCGCCGACGTGTCCGCCCAGCGCGTGTCGGGCACGACTTCCACGGCGCCCGGCGTGCGCTGGATGACTTCCCGGGCACCTTCCGCGGTCGGTACGGTCAGGCTGCCGCCCGAGGCGCCGGTGACGACGACGGGGGCGAGCTGGACGGTTCCCGACCCGCCGGGCTGCTGGGCGAAGGCCATCGTCGAGGCGACGGCGAGGGTTGCCGCGCCGAGCATGCCGGCGCGATTGATGATCGACATGACGTGAACCTCAGAGGCGCGGCGGGAGGAGCAGGAGCGTCGGCGCGGGCGCGCGCAGCGCGCCCGGCCGCTGTCCAGCAGCCGGAATCTCGACCCAGCGATGCTCGCCCTTCTCGCAGATCTGGACGGACGGGAAGTGGAGCGTCTCCCCCGGCCGGTTCGGCAGGCGGACCTGGACCACGAACTCGTCGTAGAAGGCGTCGTCGAGACGCCCGCCGGACCAGGTGACCTCGGCGGGGCGGTCGGCGACGACGTTGCCGTGGGCGTCGCGGAACGGCTCGGCCAGCTTCTCCTGGCGAACCTTCAGTTCCCAGCCGGCCTTGGGCTGCGGCTTGGCGCCGGTGACGCCGTCCGGCAGCGTGATCGAGACGGCGGTGGTGGGCGTGCCGTCGCAGCCATGGGGCACGCGCAGCACGAGCTTGTGGTAGGTGCCGGCGACGGCGGTCGCCGCCTCCAGCGTCGCGTGGGCGCGAGCGCCCGGTGCGAGAACGAGCGCGGTCGCCGCGATCGCGGCACCGATCCAGGGCGCGACGCGCGCGGCCCGGGAGACGGGGTGAGTCATCGAAATCTCCTGATGGCGAATGGAGGCCGCCGCCGTCGGGCGGCGGCGGCCGGACGCGGATCAGGAGAAGGCGGGAGGGCCTCGCGCGGAATGCGGGGAGTGCGGGCGGGAACGAGGCGCCGCATCGGGCGGCGCCTGCGCCCAGGCGAACACCCAGTCGGCCGGCGTCGCGACGAGTTCCAGATGTGCTGCCGGCACCGCCGGCGTGATGCACAGCGCGCAATGCCAGCCCGCATCGGCGACCGCGGGGGCGGGGAGTTGGTCCTCGGCGGTCGCAGGCTCGGCCAGGCGCAGGCCTTCGATGGTGCAGATCGGCACCAGCCGGCCGAGGCCGGCCATCGCCGCGCTGTCGCCGAGCCGGAGCGGCCCGAGCATCGGCACCAGCATCTGGACGAGCAGGGTCCAGACGAGCAGCCCCGACAGCCACGCGCGGCGCGCGACCGCGCCGGCCTCATGCTGCCCGGTGCCGATCCCCCTCATGCCACGATGATAGCCCGAGCAGTGGGCGACGGGGCAATCCCCGTCGTCGCACCCGTCAGGCGGCACCCGCCGTCAGCGACGGGTCCCAGCGCCGGAGGCGTGGCGGCATGGATATCTCGCGCCCCGCGATGAAGGCGAAGCGCGCGAACTGCTCGGCGTCCGGCACGGCGATGCCGAGGCCGGGACCACTCGGCACGCGGATGGCGCCCCCCTCGACCGCGAGTGCCGGCCGGCACAGGTCGTCGCGCAGCGGATTGACGACCGAGGCGTCCCATTCCAGATGGCCGCGGACATGGGCGGGCACGGCAGCGGCATAGTGGACACCCGCGACGGTGCCGACGCCGACGACGGTATGCGGGGCGACGGTGATGTTGTGCGCGCTCGCCAGCGAGGCGATGCGCATGCCTTCCGAAATGCCGCCGCACTTCGTCACGTCGGGCGTCAGGTAGTCGACGCCGCCCGCGTCGATCAGCGCCCGGGCATCGAAGCGCGTGTAGACGTTGCCTCCGGACGAGATCGGCACCGGGGACCGGCTGCGCAGCCACCCCATGTCGGCATGGTGGTACTTCACGCTGAAGTCGAAGGGGTCCTCCAGCCAGAAGGTGTCGTAGCGCTCCAGCCGCCTGGCGAGCTGCAGGGACTCCGGCGGCGAGTAGGCGGAGTTGGCGTCGATCATGATGTCGATGCCGGGGCCTACCGCCTCGCGGGTGACGGCGACCGCCTCGACGTCGGACTCGAGGTCGCGCCCGCCGCGCAGCTTCAGCGCCGTGTAGCCCTGGGCCACGTAGCCCTTCGCTT
>JBFWXJ010000478.1:0-4589 GCA_050187535.1 Alphaproteobacteria bacterium
GCGCGACGCCAGGCTCGACACGCATCCCGACGAGATCGCGCCGATGCGCGCCGCGGCCGCGATCGCCGACCATGCGCACGCCCGCTACGCCGAGGAGATACGGCCGGGCCGCCTGCTGCAGGAGCTCGACCACGCGATGGCCGCGGTCGCCTGCATCGAGGCGGCGCGCGCGGTCCCGGGCGAGGATTTCCAGATCCTCAAGTTCATGACGCTGAGCGGGCCGGCGGCGGCGTCGCCGCACGGCGACGGCGGCCAGGCCGGTGCGCGGGTGCTGGACGACGCGGTCGCGGTGACGATCTGCAACGTCCGGCTCAACGGCCTCAGCATCGAGGACCAGCGGACCTTCCTCTGCGGCGAGCCCGGCGCGGCGCTGCGGCGGGTGGTCGATACGGCGCGGCGGGCGACCGCGGCGGGGGTGGAGGCGTCCGTCTCCGGCGCGCCCCTGGCCGGAGTCGATGCGGCAACCCAGGCGGTGATCGAGGGGGCGGGCTACGGCGACTGCCTGCTGCACCGCACGGGCCACGGCATCGGGGTCGCGACCCACGAGTATCCCGAGGACATGGCCTTCGATCCGCGGCCGCTTCTGGCGGGCGAGGTCATCGTCGTGGAGCCCGGAATCTACCTGCCGGGGGCCGGCGCCGCGCGCTTCGTCGACGTGGTCGCGGTCGGCGCGCCCTCGGAGGTGCTGACGCGCGCACCTCGCGATGCGGCGCTCGCCCCCTTCAGCGCCCGGGCGGCGTAGCGCGCCACGGCAGCGGCACGGCACGGCCGAGCAGGCGGGCGATCTCGGTCGCGGTGTCGCGCAAGGGCGGCAGCAGCTCGGCCAGCGCGGCGGCGCGGCCATGCCGGCCGACGCGGGTGCTGACGTTGAGCGCGGCCAGCGTGCGCCCCGTCGGGTCGGCGATCGGCACCGAGAGGCCGGCGACGCCTTCCGCCGCTGTGGAATCGAGATAGGCCCAGCCGTTGCGCCCGGCCTCGGCGATGCCGGCCGCCAGTGCGGCGGGATCGGTCGTCGTCAGCGCCGTCAGACGGGCGAAGGGACCGCGCCGGCAGAACGCCTCGACCTGCCATTCGGGCAGGCCCGCCAGGAGCACCCAGCCCATGGAGCTGGCATGGGCCGGCAGGCGGAAGCCGGCGCGGATGCCGAGCGTCACCGGGCGCGGCGGGTCGCGGCGCACGGCGTAGACCACGTCGGTGCCATCGAGCAGACCGACCGACACCGTCTCGCCCAGCCGCGCGCAGAGCTCCGCGACGGCGGCGTCGGCCACCCCCCAGAGCGGCGCCCCGGCATAGAGGCCGGCGCCCAGCTCCAGCACCAGGGGCGTGGACGCGAACCGCCGGCCCTGCTGCCGGACATAGCCGAGGGCGACGAGCGTCAGGAGGATGCGCCGCGCCGCGGCCCGCGTCGCATCCGTGGCGCGCGCCGCTTCGGCGATCGTCAGGCCGTCCGCGGCGGCCCCCAGCGCCCGCAGCACCGCCAGGCCGCGGGCGAGCGACTGCAGGGTGTCGTCGTCGGAGGAAGTTGCCGCCATTCGCCATGGTCGCACATCGGCCGTCCGATCGGCGACGCGCCGGCTGACCCCTTTCCCCGGGCGGCGGGCGGTCGTACCGTCCGTGCCGCGGCGCTCGCCTGCCAATCGAGATCCCGACATCCGAGGAAGCCCATGGACAGAAAGGTCATCGTCACCTGCGCCGTCACCGGCGGCGGGGACACCGTCGGCAAGCACCCGGCGATACCCGTCACGCCCGAGCAGATCGCGACGGCCTGCGTCGAGGCGGCGCAGGCGGGGGCCGCCATCTGCCACATCCACGTCCGCGACCCGTCGACCGGCAAGCCGTCCATGGACCCCGGCCTCTACCGCGAGGTGGTCGCGCGCATCCGCGACAGCGGCACCGACCTCGTCATCAACCTGACGACGGGAGCGGGCGGGCGCTTCATCCCGGGCGACGTGAAGCCGAGCGAGCCGGCGATCGGCACGAACCTCTCGACCCCAGCCGAGCGGGTGCGCCACGTCGAGGAGCTGCGGCCGGAGATCTGCAGCCTCGACATGGGCACGATGAACTTCGGCCCGCACGTCTTCATGAACACGCCCGCCCATCTGGCGGCGATGGCCAAGGCGATCCGGGCGGCCGGCGTCAAGCCCGAGCTCGAGGTGTTCGACACCGGCCACCTGCGGCTCGCCAACCATTTCGTCGAGAGCGGCCTCGTCGAAGGCGACCCGCTCTACCAGATCTGCCTCGGCATCTCCTGGGGCCAGCCGGCGACGCCGGCCGCCATGGCCTACATGCAGAGCCTGCTGCCGGCCAATGCCCAGTGGGCGGCCTTCGGCATCTCGCGCATGCAGTTCCCCATGGTGGCCGAGGCGGTCAATCTCGGCGGCCATGTCCGGGTCGGGCTGGAGGACAACATCTACCTTTCCAAGGGCGTCTACGGCTCGAACGCGCAGCTCGTCGAGAAGGCGATTCGCATCATCGACCTGCTCGGCTACGAGACCGCGACGCCCGCGGAGGCACGCGGCATCCTGAAGCTGAGGAACCACGCATGATCAAGGCCGAACTCAAGGGGCGCACCGTCCTCGTCACCGGCGGGGCATCGGGCATCGGCCTCGCCGCCGCGACGATCTTCGGGCGGAACGGGGCGAAGGTGGCGATCAACCACCTGCCGGACGACCGCCGCGGCCCCGACGCGATCGCGCGGCTGAAGGCCGACGGCCTCGACGTCGTCGGCGCGCCGGGTGACGTCAGCGACCCCGCGGCCATCGTCGCCATGGTCGGCAAGGCCGTCGATACGCTGGGCCGGCTCGACTTCCTCCTCAACAACGCCGGTACCCCGGCCACGTCGACGCCGATTCCCTTCGACGATTTCGCGGCCCAGACGGACGCCTTCTGGACGACGATCCTGACCGTCAACCTGCTGGGGCCGTTCCGCTGCACCAAGGCGGCCGCGCCGGCGCTGCGGGCCGCCAAGGGGGCGGTCGTCAGCACCGCTTCGATCGCCGGCATCGCCGCCAGCGGGTCTAGCCTGCCCTATGCCGCCGGCAAGGCCGCGCTCATCAACATGACGCGCTCGCTGGCCAAGGCGATGGCGCCCGACGTGCGCGTCAATGCGGTGGCGCCGGGCTTCGTCGATTCGCCCTGGACGAAGGAATGGCCCGACGACCGCAAGGCCGAGACGGTCGAGAAGACCCCGATGAAGCGTGCCTGCGTGCCCGACGACATCGCCGAGGCGATGCTGTTCCTGTGCGCCGGCGGGGCGATGGTGACGGGGCACACGCTGGTGGTCGACGGCGGCCTCACCGCCTGAGGCAGCCCACCCGGGTTTGGCATCGCGGGGCCTTCGGTATATACGGGCCGCTCCGGCCGACGACCGAGCCGGAGCAGGCCTGGAACGGGTGCGATGAGCTATGGCTTCGGCGAGGATCGGCGACGGCGGCAGGCGCGGACACGCGTCCTGCGCACCGTGTTCACGCTGGTCGTCACGGCCGTGCTCGTCGCCCTCGCCTTCGTCGTCGGCGGCGAGCACGCCGCGGGCGAGATCGAGGCGCTCAATGCGCGCATCGTCGAGCTGACCGAGAACGGCGACCGCCTCGCCAAGAGCAAGGGCGAGGTCGAGGCGGCGCTGACCCAGGCGCGCGCGACGATGCAGCAGCTGGAGCAGCGCTACGCCCGCGAGGTCCCGAAGGGCCCGGCGCTGGAGGTCCAGAAGGTCGTGCAGCTGAAGCTCGAGGAAGGCGTGACGCCGGCGCGGATCTCCGCCGTCGTCGCGATGCTGGAAGCCAAGCGGCGCTGCGAGGGTGCCGAGAACAAGCGCTTCTACGTCAAGGTGCCGCTCTACCGCGGCGGCGGCACCGAGGCGACCTATGGCGGCGGGCTGCTCCGCGCGGAGGCCGACGGCGAGCCCGCGACCGGCCGCAACGACGCGCCGCAGGGCTACTACGACGACGCCAAGCCGGTCAAGGTGACGCTGACCGCCGGCGACGGGCAGCGACAGGCCTCCGGCACGCTGCCGATGGAGGCGAGCGTCATCGGGGCGGGCTTCGAGTGGCGGGTGCGCATGGCCAAGGGTGCGCGCGGCTTCATCAACACGACGGTCGAGCGATGCAAGTTCCCCTGATCGATCCGGCGATCACCCGCGTGGCGCTGCGCGACGGCGCGGTCGTCTGGCTGGTGCGCCACGGCGAGACCGAATGGAATGCCCAGCGCCGCCTGCAGGGTCAGCAGGATTCGCCGCTCACCGCGCGCGGCCGGCAGCAGGCGTCCGCGATCGCCAGCCTGCTGGCGCGCACGCTGCCGCAGGACGGGACGCCGATCCGCCTGGTATCGAGCCCGCTCGGCCGCACGCTGGCCACGGCGGCGCCGATCGCGGCCGCGCTCGGGCTGGAGGCGGCGACCGACGCGCGGCTGGCGGAGATCGCGCTCGGCGAGTGGGAAGGCATGACCTGGGCCGAGATCGACGCCGTCTACCCCGGCGCGCTCGACGGCGCGCTGCCGCACGAGCGCTACTTCCGCGCGGTCGGCGGGGAGAGCCATCGCGCCATGGCCGAGCGCCTCGGCGGCTGGCTCGGCGAGGCCGACGGCATCACGGTCGC
>JBFWXJ010000479.1:0-4545 GCA_050187535.1 Alphaproteobacteria bacterium
CCTCCGGCGCCAGCACGACGCAGGCGGAACGACAACCGACGCGGCCCGCAACGAGACGGCCTCCCGGCAAGGCCGGTGCAATACGCTTAAGGCGAAGGCCCAGGCGATCGAAGACGATCATCGCCGGCGCACGGGCACGGTACTGGGGGCGGCCAGAGAAAAACTGGCGGAGTCGACCGCCGCTGCCACCACCGCGGCCGCTACCGCGGCGTCGCGGATCGCGACCGCCGCGGCGGAAGACGCCGGGTCCATCGTCCCGGCATCGGCAACGGTTCTCCGCTCACTGCTGACACGCGACCCCTCGGCACTCGCCAAGTGGGCCGCCCTGCTACTGATGATGATGACGATCGAGGTCTGGCCGTTGATCGCCAAAGCTTTGATGGGCAGGTCGGCGACCGGCGCGAGACTGGGTGCGGATCTCGCTGCGGAGATCGCGCGCCACGACGACAGGCGCGAGGCGGCCGAGCAGGTCCGCGCGTCTGCCGCCCTGATGCGCCGGGAGCTGGCCCGCGGCATCGAGGAGGCCATCCGCTCCGACGACTTCCAAGGACATCTCGATGTCCTGCTTCGCCGCAATGCCGTCCTTTTGGCCGACTGCGAGATGACCCGCGCCCAGATCGCCGACATCGTCCGCACCGCCAGGGAGGCGAACGAGGCCGCTACCGCCAATCGCGACGCGGCCGCGGCGATCACCTCCGCGCTGACCGGGCTCACCGAAGACGTGCGGACCGTGCTGCGGAGAGGAGGCATCCCGGCCAACAACGATGCGGCCAACAACGATGCTGCCAACAGCGATACGGGCGACTGCAATCCGAGGAGAGGCGGTCCGGCCGATGCCGCCCACGGTGCCGCAGTGCCCAGCGTCGTCGACCGCTCCCGCATCCACCCAGCGGAATGATCGCCCATTTCGCAACATCGGAAGAGGAGACGCACAATGATTCTGAAGCTCGTAGTCTTCGCCCTCGCCGGGTATGGCGCCTGGGTGCTCCTGCAACCGATATCTCCTCCGGCTGCGACGCCGGCGGTCGACCGAGAGACTATGGGATCGCCCGCCGCGTCTGCCGTCCGACGACTGAACGTCGGCATTGCGATCGACGCGGTCGACGCCTACCAGGCCGCCTGGGACGGTCCGCCAGTGTCTGCGATCGTCGGGGTCGTACTGACCGGCAACATGTTGAACTCGCCGCCAGATCCCGTCCTCTGCGTGGTCCGGCCGGACGGCCGGGGCGAATGCCTGCATCGGATCGGCTCGGACGGCACGCCGTTCAGCGACTGCCCGGACTCCTTGACCTGCGAATGGACGACGACCGCGCCGCAGTTGCCCTTCGGGGTGGTGCTGTTCGATCTCGACGTCGCCTTCGGGCCGGGTTTCGACGACCTCATCGACGCTGTGATCGTCGCCGAGCCCGGCACGAACACAGGCCCGACCGAGGCCGCGCTCCGCGAGCTCGTGGCACATCGCAGCCGCACGATGATCGGCAACCTGACGATCCTGGCGGCCGAGGAACGTCGGCGCAGCCGCAACCTGCTGGTCTTGGCGCCCGACCAGTGCCGCGACGGCTGCCGTCTCCATCAATCGACCATCACCTTCTCCATCGGAAAGGAGTAGCCGCCATGACGATGTCCACCCTCGATCGGCGCACCCTGCTGCGCCTGCTCGCCGCGGCCGGCAGCGGCTTCGCCGCGGGCTCCATCGCGACCGCCGCACACGCCAGCGGTCGCATCACCCCGACCTTCAACGGCGCGGCGCAGGGACCGCGCGGTGGCGGCGGAAGCAGCGGCGGCGGACGCAATGGCGGCAATGGCGGCAATGGCACTGGCCGCAACGGCGGGAGCGGTGCGCCGCGTCCGCAGCCGGGCGGGCCGGTGTGGAAACCACCAGGCATCTGATGCTCACTCGACCGCAGGAACAGGAGAGAGACATGAGAATCCACGTGCGATCCATCGTCGCGGCAACGCTCGCAGGTCTGCTGGGCGCGACGATGCCCGCCGTCGGTTGGGCGGATGCCCGGAACGGCACCGCCGGCCGCCCCGGCACCGTCCTCGCGGCGCCGTCGAGCACAACACCCTCGGTTGCCAACCAGGCCGCCGAGCTGTCGCGCGCCGCCGGGCGCAACAGCATCACCGTGCACCGGTCGGGTGGGGTCGCCACACGCTACGATCTCCAAGGTCGTCCGCACTTCGACAAGCGCTCGGCGACCACAATCAGAACTCCGCACGTCCACCATCAGACGCCGCGGATCAACATCGCCCCGAGCGGCATCTTCAACAATCCGACGACCACGACGCGGCCGATGACGCAGTCTGACATTCGCACGGTCCGTCGGGTCCTCGAACAGCGGGGCACCATCCCGCCGCGCAACGTGCGGAGGGGGCGATGACCGCCGCCATCGACTGGCTCCAGGACTTCGTGCTGCGCGTCTACGAGGAACTGCCGGAGGCCGATATCGCCCTGCGCATCGAGGCCACGGACAACCCGGGCTGGATCGTCAGCATTCAGCTCCTCGGCCTGCCAATCGACCCGGCGGCCGTTCCTCGGGCATCGCGGGAGTCGGGCGACGGCCACTGGCTGCGCTCGACGGTCGTCGGCTCCGAGTTGGTCATCGCCTGCGGGCCGCGGGATCTCGTCGAAGCGCTCGGCCTCCTGCGCGACACGGTCGATCCATCGTCCTCATAGATCCGACAGGATTCGTACCATCCCAACTCCCGATCGCCGCCGGCATCCCACCGGCGGCGATCGTCTTCGGTGTGTTCCGCTATTTATGGTGCGGCCGGGCGCAGCGCCACCGCGCGGTCGGGGCGGTCGGTCGTGAAGACGTCGACGCCGAGCGCGAACATCTTCGCGATCGCCGCGTCCTCGTGTGCGGCATAGCCGCCGATGCCGAGGCCGGCGGCGCGCACGCGCCTCACCACATCGGGGTCGAGGCGCGTCTGGTGGATCGAGAGCGCGGGCACGCCATGGGCCTTCGCGGCCGCCATGGCGCCCTCCAGCCCCAGATCGGTCAGGACGTAGTTCGCGAGGATCCAGATCATGCCGCTCGGTCGCGCGGCCGCGGCCATGGCGACGAGGCTTTCGATCTGGAAGCTCGTCACCACGGTCCGCGCCAGCGCGCCTTCGGCCTTCAGCACATCGGCCACCATCGCCGGCAGGCCGGGGTACGGTCGCCGCTCATGGTCGGGCTTCAGTTCCAGTCGGAGGATGATCGGCGTCGGTGCGAAGAGCCGCACGACCTCCACCAGCTCCATGATGCGCTCGCCGTCGGTGCCGGCCAGCGTCAGGCGCTGTAGCGCCGCCCAGTCGTTGACCGAAACGGGGCCGGTGCCATCGGTGGTGCGGTCGAGCGTCGCGTCGTGGATGACGGCAAGGCGGCCGTCGGTGGTGGGGTGGACGTCGAACTCCACCTGCTCGACCGGGAGGAGGGCGGTGTTGCGGAAGGCGGTCGGGCTGTTCTCGGGCCAGACCTGGGCGCCGCCGCGATGCGACGCGATCTGCGTGCTCATGGCCAGGGTCACTTCAGCGTGGGGTCGAGGCGGTCGCGCAGCCAGTCGCCGACGAGGCTGATCGAGAGCGTGGTCAGGACGATGACGGCGCTGGGCGCCAGCATGATCCAGGGCGCGCGCGTCAGGTACTCGCGACCGTAGCCCACCATGTTGCCGAGCGAGGTCAAGGGCGGCTGCACGCCGAGGCCGAGGAAGGAGAGGCCGGATTCCAGCAGGATCGTTTCCGGGAAGGCCAGCGTCATGCTGACGATGAGCGTGGAGGCGATGTTCGGCAGAATGTGCCGACCGTAGATGCGCCATGCCGGCGCCCCCAGCTGCCGTACCGCGCCGGCATAGCCCTGCTCGTTGGCGGAGATCGCCAGCCCGCGGGAGATGCGCGCGTATCGCTCCCAGCCGTGGAAGCCCATGAGGCAGATGAAGAGGATGAGCGAGTTGCCGAAGAAGGCGAGCACCGCCAGCGCGATGATGAGAAAGGGCATCGACGCCTGGAAGTCGATCATCATCAGCACGACGTCCTCGACCCATCCCCGGAAATGCGCGGCGAGGATGCCGAGGAAGGTGCCGAGCGAGGCGGCGATGAGTGTGCCGAAGAAGGCGATCAGCAGGCTCATACGGATCGAGTAGAGCAGGCGCGACAGCACGTCGCGGCCGAGCTCGTCGGTACCCAGCAGGTGCCGCTCGTTGCCGCCGAAGAAGATCGGCGGCGAGAGCCGCGACCGGAGGTCCATCGCCGTGTAGGAGTAGCCGGCGATCAGCTCGACCGTGGCGGCGATGATCAGCATCGCCGCGATCCAGCCGAGCGCCAGCAGGACCGAGGGCGGCCATGCCTCGAAGAAGCGCGCGGCCCGGCTGCGCGGCGCGCCGACGGCGGCGGGCTCGGCCGGCGCGCGTTCCGTGGTCGCGCGGTCTTCCGTCATGATCGCCATGGTCAGCCCGCTCCCGCCACGCGGCGCGTGCGCAGCCGCGGATCGATCCAGCCGTAGAGCATGTCGACGGTGAGGTTGGCGCAGACCATGGTCGCCGCCACGAAGAGCAGGATGGTCT
>JBFWXJ010000480.1:0-4526 GCA_050187535.1 Alphaproteobacteria bacterium
CGTCGCGCCTCCACCATCCGTCGGGACATGACAGCCGCGGGGAGAACCGAGATCGGGATCGGAGTTCGAGCGCTGCTCATTGCCGCCCGGCAGCGAGGCTGGCAGCGGTGAGGGTGGCGTCGTCGGTGGTCGATCCGGTCGCCGCGATGACAACCTCGGCCTGCGCCGCAGCAGCGCGCCGCAGCTCCCCCGAAAGCGGCCCGCGGGCGCGCCGTACGCCGCTCTCCCGGTCTCGCGGCCGACACGTAGGGCATTGCACGCTGGCGGGGGCGTTCGCCTTGCCGTTGGCGTCTCCGTCGAAGAAATGCAGATACAGCGGGGTTACCGCTTGCCCGATGGCGCAGAACGACGCGAACACCACGCCGAACACCCCGATGTAAAGCACCGTGGCATTCGCCGGCTGCACGATGCCGCCGGCGATGAGGTTGACGAGGTTCTCCGAGCCGGCGCTGAGGGAGAGCGCCGTGGCGGCGACCCCCGTCACCAGACAGCCGACGCTCTTTTTCACCTCCGGCGACATCGCACCGGCATGCGTCGCCACCGGCCCGCCCTCGAGCGACGGGAAGCCGGGACCGTAAGACTTCACCGCGACCACCCCCGAGCGGCCCGGCGAATTTTCCGTCAGATAGGACCAGGGGTCCGGCCCGCCCGGCGCGGTCTGCGCCATGGCCATTCCCCCGGCCGATACCGTTGCGACGATCGCCAACGCCGGTAGCGAGCCTCGCCCCCTGTCGGTTCCCATCGGTCGCCTCCGATTGCCGGCGAGCATCATCCTACACGCGGACACGTCGCGGGCATATCTCCCGGAGAAATCCGGCGGCTACCGAATCGATGGCGATGTGTCAGCTATGCGGGGGTTGCCGCCGGCAGCCCCAGCGCCGCGCGCCGACGCAGCCACTGGCTCGGCCGGTAGCGGTCGTCGCCGGTCGCCGCCTGCAGTGCGGCGAGGATCGCGTGGACGTTCGCCACCCCCATGGCGTCGGCCATGGCGAGCGGCCCCTGCGGATAGTTGAGGCCGAGCTGCATCGCCGTGTCGATGTCGGCGGGCTCCGCGATTGCGATCTGCGCCATCTCGCAGCCGAGATTGGCGACCATCGCCCGCACGCGCTGCTGGATGAAGCCGGCCGAATCGCGGATCGCGGTGACGGCGCGCCCGTTGGCGGCGACGCGCGCCGCGACCGCGCCGAGGATGGCCGGATCGGCGCCGGGCGCCGTCATCAGCGTCACCCGCTTGCTGGTGTCGCAGAGCCGGTCGACCGCGACCAGCCGGCGGTGATCGACGCCGAGCCGGGTGGCGACCGTGGTGCAGTCCTCGCCCACCGGCGAGACGAGCAGCGGGCTCTCGCCGTCGTCATGGGCGATCGCGTCGGCGCCGGCCACCAGCTCCGCCAGCGTCGCCGAGACGTCGAGCAGCACCACCCGCTCGGCGGGCGGCGCATCCGGCAGCGCGGGCACCGCGCCCGGCACCCGGGCGCCCGCGGCGTCGTAGGCGAAATGCCCCTGCCCCGTCTTGCGCCCGAGGCGCCCCGCCTCGCGCATCGAGCGGTGATAGGGCGTCGTGCGCAGGCGCGGATCGCAATAGTAGCCCTGCCAGATGATCTCGGAGACGGGGTGGTTCACGTCCATCCCCGTCAGGTCCATGAGCTCGAACGGACCCATGCGGAAGTGGCAGCACTCGCGCATCACCTGGTCGACCTGCTCGGGCGTGGCGACGCCCTCGTGGACGATCGCCAGCCCCTCGCTGCCGAAGGCACGGCCGCCGAGGTTGACGAGGAAGCCGGGCGCGTCCTTGACCCGGACCGGCACGCGGCCGAAGCGCTTGCCCAGTGCGGCCAGCGTCTCGGCGACGGCGGGATCGGTGTCCGGGCCGCTGATGATCTCGACGAGGCGCATCACCGGCACGGGATTGAAGAAGTGCATGCCGGCGACGCGGCCGCGGTGCTTCAACGCCTGGGCGATCCGCGCGATCGGGATGGACGAGGTGTTGCTGGCGAGGATGGCGTCGGGCGCGCAATGCGCTTCCAGCTCGCCGAAGACCGCGTGCTTGACCGCGAGGTCCTCGACCACCGCCTCGACCACGACGCCGCAGGGCGCCATGCCGGACAGCGCATCGACGATCGTCAGGCGCTCCTTCGCGGCGGCCGCAGCGGCGGCGTCGATCGTGCCCTTCTCCGCCAGCCGGTCGATGCGGCCGCCGATGGCGCCCGCCGCCTTCGCGGCAGCGCCCGGCGCCGCGTCGAACAGGCGGACTGCACAGCCGCCGGTCAGCGCCACCTGGACGATGCCCGCTCCCATGGTGCCGGCACCGACAACGCCGACGGTGTTCGTATCGCTCATCCCGGTTCTCCGTCCCCTGCCAGCGGGCGGCGCAATCTGGCATGCGCCGCGGGGGCTTGGGAACCAGCGGAAAACGCGAGACAGGCCGCCGAAGCCGTACTAAATCCCTAGGTTCCGATGGGGGCCGGAGATTTCACGGAGCAAGATGCGCCCCGGGGAAACGCGATGAGCGAGATGGGTCGCGGCCGCATCCGGTCGCCACAGGATTTGGGCGGCGGCGTGCTGCTGATCCTCCTTGGCGCGGTGGCGCTGTGGGCGGGCTCGGACCTTTCCGCCGGCAGCCTGGGACAGATCGGGCCGGGAATGCTGCCGCGGGCGCTCGCGGTGCTGACCGGGCTCTGCGGCGTCGGCATCGCCCTGGGGGCGCTGCGCTGGGACGGACCGGCGCTGGAGCGCTGGTCGATCCGCGGCCCGCTCTGCATCCTCGGCGCGATCGTCGTCTTCGGCCTGGCCGTCCGTCCGCTCGGTCTCGCGGTCGCCGGGCCGCTGGCCCTGGCGATCGGCGCGCTCGCCAGCGGCGGGACGCGGATCGTCGAGACCGTCATATTCGCTTGCCTGCTCACCCTCTTCTGCCTCGGTCTCTTCGTCTATGCGCTCGGCCTGCCGATCCCGGTGGCGCCCTGGCTGATCGGTCGCTGAGGGCGCCATGGACGACTTGCTCGGAAACCTCGCCCTCGGCTTCTCGACCGCGCTGTCGGTCCAGAACCTGCTGCTGTGCTTCGTCGGCTGCCTCGTGGGCACCCTGATCGGCGTGCTTCCCGGCGTCGGGCCGATCGCCACGATCGCCATGCTGCTGCCGCTGACCTTCAAGGTCGACCCGACGGGCGCCCTGATCATGCTGGCCGGCATCTACTACGGCGCCCAGTACGGCGGCTCGACGACGGCTATCCTCGTCAACATCCCGGGCGAGGCGACCTCGGTCGTGACCGTGCTCGACGGCCACCAGATGGCGCGCCAGGGCCGCGCCGGCATCGCGCTCGGCACGGCGGCGATCGGATCCTTCATCGCCGGCACCGTCGCCACCTTCGTGATCGCCGGCCTCGGCGAGCCCCTGACCCGCCTCGCCCTGCTGTTCGGGCCGGCCGAGTATTTCTCGCTGATGGTCATGGGGCTCGCCTTCGCGGTCGTGCTGGCGCGCGGGTCCGTCGCCAAGGCGGTGGCGATGATCGTCGTCGGCCTGCTGCTGTCGACCGTCGGCACCGACCTGGAGACCGGCGAGGAGCGCCTCACCTTCGGCCTCACCGACCTTTCCGACGGCGTCGACTTCGCCGTTCTGGCGATGGGCATCTTCGGCTTCGCCGAAATCCTGCGGAACCTCGACAACCCCGAGACGCGCGATGTCGTGCGGACGGCGATCGGGCGGCTTCTGCCGTCGAAGGACGATCTGCGCCAGGCGATGCTGCCGATCCTGCGCGGCACCGGTCTCGGCGCCGCCCTCGGCATCCTGCCCGGCAACGGCGCCGTGCTCGGCCCCTTCGCGTCCTACACGATGGAGAAGAAGATCGCCCGCGACCCGTCGCGCTTCGGCCGCGGCGCGATCGAGGGGGTCGCGGGACCCGAGGCGGCCAACAACGCCGGCGCCCAGACCGCCTTCATCCCGCTGCTGACGCTGGGCATCCCACCCAACGCCGTGATGGCCCTGATGGTCGGTGCCATGACCATCCACGGCGTCATCCCCGGCCCCCAGGTCATGACCAAGAACCCCAGCCTGTTCTGGGGAATGATCGCCAGCATGTGGATCGGCAACCTCATGCTGCTGATCATCAACCTGCCGCTGATCGGGCTGTGGGTCAGGCTGCTGAAGGTCCCCTACCGGATCATGTTCCCGGCGATCCTGCTGTTCTGCTGCATCGGCATCTACTCGATCAACAACAACCCCTCCGACGTGCTGTTCGCCGCCTTCTTCGGCCTCGTCGGCTACGCCCTCATCAAGTTCGGCTTCGAGCCGGCGCCGCTGCTGCTGGGCTTCGTGCTGGGCCGCCTGATGGAGGAGAAGCTGCGCCAGGCCCTCGTGCTGTCGCGCGGCAGCTTCGTCACTTTCGTCGAGCGTCCCGTCTCCGCCGGGCTGCTGCTCATCGCGGCCGTGGTGATGGTGGTCGCCGTCACCCCGGCGATCCGGCGACGGCGCGAGGAAGCCTTCCAGGAATAGTTCCAAGCGAAAGGAAACACCCCATGAGACGCATCCTGAT
>JBFWXJ010000481.1:0-4521 GCA_050187535.1 Alphaproteobacteria bacterium
GCCGCGTCGACCACACGCCGTCCGCCGCCCGGCACGCGACCAAGCGCAAGCGCCCACGCTGAGCTCGGCCGTCGCGATGACCAACCCGTCCCCCGCGGTGGAAATGAGCCGGCGCGTCGTGCATGTCCTGCACAGCGGCACGTTCCGCCGGGTCGCCTTCACCGCCTGGCGCGGGGGCGCCCCACGCCGGGCTGCCATCTGCCTGCACGGGCACATGGAGGACGGGCGCGAGCTCGATCCGCTCGCCCGTGCGCTGGCCGAGGAAGGATGGCTCGTCCTCTGCCCCGACCTCGCCGGCCACGGCCTCAGCGACTGGTGCGCGAGCGCCGACGACTACCGCTTCGCCACCTACGCGGCCGATGTCAGCCACCTCATGGCGGTCGCGGGGTCGCGACGCGTCGACCTGATCGGCCTGTCGATGGGCGGCTTCGTCGCCATGCGCCTCGGCAGCATCGCGAAGGCACCGATACGATCGCTGGTGCTGGGCGACGCCGGCGCGGTGCGCGATCCCGACGCCATGCGCCGCGTCCTCGGGATCGCGCCGACGCGTGCCGTCTATCCGGATGCCGCGTCGGCCGCCGCCGCCCTGCGCCTCTTCGCGTCGGACCGCGGGCCGCTGCCCGAGGACCATTGGGAGGAGCTGCTGCGGCTGCGGCTCGTGCGGACACCGGACGGCGTGCGGTTCCGCTTCGACCCGCGGCTGGTGCAGCTCGCGGGCGAAGGCACCGCACGGGCGCTCGACCGCTGGCACGTGTGGAACGCCATCCGCGCCCCGACCTTGCTGATCCGCGGCGAGCGCTCGCACATGCTGACCGCGGAGCACGCGGACGAGATGGTGCGGTCGCGGCCGGGCGCGGAGCTCCTGACCCTGCCGGGTGTCGGGCATCCCCCCTGGCTGCGCACGCCGGACCAGATTGCGCCGATCGTGGCCTGGCTGAAGCAATTGCCCGACTGAACCGGAGAACCGGGCAGCAGAGGGACACCATGCCGCAACCGCCATCACCGGACGAGCAAGCGCGCGAAATCTATCGGCGGGTCGGCGCCAACTACGACCAGGCGCCGCGCTGGTTCATCCCGGGCTACGCCGCCAGCCACGCCATGGCGGCGGTGATCCTGTCGCAGCGGATCGGGCCGGCCGCGGACATCCTCGTCGTCGGCGCAGGCACGGGCACCGAGACGTTGGAGTTCGCCCGCCATTCGGCGCAATGGCGCTTCCTCGGCGTCGATCCCTCGCCCGAGATGCTGACCGCGGCGCAGGCGAAGTTCGCGCCGGCCGGCATCGCCGGCCGGGCGCGGCTGCTGCAGGGCACCGTCGCGGATGCGCCGCGGGTACAGTTCGACGCGGCGACGGCCTTCCTGGCGCTCCACTACGTCCCCGACGACGGCAGCCGGCTGGAGCAGACGCGGGAGGTCCACGCGCGGCTGCGGCCGGGCGCGCCCTTCCTCCTCATCAACACCTGCATCGACCGGGCCTCACCGGAGTTCGAGCGCGAGCTCCAGCTTTGTGCCGCGTTCGGGACGCGCAATGGCGCGCCGCCGCAGGCGGTGGCGCGGGTGATCGAGCTCCACCGCGGCCACACCGCCTTCGTCACGCCCGAGCGCGAACAGGAAATCCTGCGGGAGGCGGGTTTCCGCGAGATCGCGACCTTCTACCGCGCCCTCTGGTTCCACGGCTTCGTCGCGACCGCCTGATCGGTCGCCCCTCAGGGGACCAGCGCCGCGGTGAGCGCGCGGGCCGGCCGGTCCTCCAGCGTCATGACGATGTCCAGCGCCTGCTTCGTCTTCGCTTCGCCGATCACCGGGCTCACGACCTGGATGAACTTGGCCACCATGTCGGCGTCCGAGAAACCGCCCGCCTCGGGGCTGCCGGTCGGCTTCTCCGCCTCGGCGGCGAAGGTCTCCCCGCCGGCGGTGACGACGACCCGCACCGGCAGCGTGCCGAGCTTGAAATAGGGCTCGTCGCGCTCCGGCTCGTGGTGGAGGTGGACGTTGTGCGCGAGGGCGACCACCGTCGGATCGCCGATGTCGCGATCGTGCAGCCCCTTGGCCGGCGAACGGCCGGAGGCTTCCAGTGCCGCCACCCAGCGCGCGTTGAACTGCGCCTCGATGATCGAATCGGGTGGGTCGCCGGCGAGGCTGCAGGTGAGCTCGCGGAAGCCGTGCACGTCGATCCGCTCGATCGGACGGCCGGCCAGCGACGGCGCCAGGCTCTTCAGCGCGTCGACCATGGTGTGGGTCCAGCGGCAGCAGGCATAAGGCTTGAAGCCGACGTCGCGGATCATCCAGCGCCCGCCCAGTTCCTCCGTCGCCAACTCGGGCTGCCAGCGGTCGGACCCGGACATGATCCAGAAGCCGTTCGGCCCGTCGAAGATCTCGCGGTTGCCGAGGAAGCCGCGCTCGGCCAGCAGAGCGGACAGCACGCCGACCTCGGACGCGATGCCGTAGGCGTTCTTGATCCAGGAGAAGGGCCGGGCGCCGTCGACGAACTTGCGGATGCTCGGCACCGGTGCCTGCGCGCCCGTCAGGCCCAGCGCGCTGAGGATGGTGGTCGCCGGCAGGCCGATCAGGCTGGCCGTCGTGGTGACGGCGCCGAACGCCTGCCAGGGCGAGAAGCCCCAGACGTCGGCCTTGCGCGCGGGCGAGGCCTGCACGGCGCGGCCGATGCGCAGCGACACCTCGTAGCCGGCGACGACGGCCGCCAGCAGCGCCGCACCGCCGCTGTCGCGGGCCTCCGCCACCGCCAGCCCCGGCGGGACGACGGTGGCGCCGGGATGGCAGGGCGCGCCGGTGCGGAACGAGTCGTCGAAGTCGAGCGCGTTGGCCGCCTGCGCGCCGAGATAGGCCGCACCCAAGAGGCCGATGCGCGCGGGCGAGCCCGGGATCGAGACCGGCTTGCCGCCCGCCACTTCGCCCAGGACGTCGAGCAGCACCTGCGAGGGCTTGAGCTGCATGCCACCGATCTGGCAGGCGATGCTGTCGAGCATGCAGATCTTCGCCTGGTGGACGATGTCGGCCGGCAGCGACCGGTAATCGAGGCCGGCGATCCAGCCGGCGAGCGTGCCCGCGGTGGTGACGGGCAGGCTGCCCGTGAGCGATCCGGCATCATCCATGGTCGACCTCGCTTGCGTCCGTAGAATGTCATTGTGCCGCGCCTACCGCCGCGGAAGTCAACGGCGACGGTGACGCTCACCCGCGAATCTGCGAGGCGGACCGGGATTGCACGAGCGCCAATGCGCCCCTCGACGATGCTCGGGGTGAGGAAGGTCTTTGATGGCAGTACGAAAGAACCTCATCCCGAGCATCGTCGAGGGACGCAACTGCGCTCGTCCCGTGCTCCGTCTACATCAGTGCGCGGTCGCGCCGCCGTCGACCGACAGGGCGGCCCCGGTGACGAAGCTCGCGTCGTCGGAGACGAGGAAGCGGATGCAGCGGGCCTGCTCGTCGGGGTCGGAGACGCGGCCGATCGGGATGGTGGCGCCGAGTGCGGCCATCCCCGCCTCCGGGTCGAAGCCGCGATGGACCAGGCCCGATTCCAGCATCGGCGTGCGGACCTCGCCGGGGCAGATGGCATTCACGCGGATGCGGTCGCGGGCGTGGTCCAGCGCCAAGGCGCGCGACAGGTTCACGACGGCACCCTTGGTCGCGCAGTAGGCGGCGTGGTTGGCGCCGCCGACCAGCCCCCAGTCCGACGCGACGTTGACGATGGCCCCGCCGCGGCCGGCCTGGCGCATCGCGGCGATCGCCGCCCGGCACGTCCAGAAGACGCCGTTGAGGTTGACCGCGACGACGTCGAGCCACTGGGCGTCGGTGGTGTGCAGGGCGTCGCCGCGATGGTTGATGCCCGCACTGTTGACCAGGATGTCGATGCTGCCGAAGCGCGCGACGGTGGCGACGACCGCGGCATCGCATTGCTCGCGGTCGCGGACGTCGCAGGGCACGAACATCGCCCGCTCCGACGGCAGGCCCAGCTCCGCCAGCAGCGCCGCGCCGCGGCGGGCGTCGCGACCGGCGACGGCAACCATGGCGCCGCAGCGGGCCAGCTCGCGCACCGTCGCCGCACCGATGCCGGACGTGGCACCGGTAACAAGTGCCGCCCGGCCGGCCAGCATCGCCGTCATCGGCCCTTCCACACGGGCGGGCGCTTCTCCGCGAAGGCGCGCGGGCCCTCGAGGAAGTCCTCCGACACCATCATCCGCTCATAGGCCGGCAGCCCGCTGCGGCCCCGCTTGATGCGGGCGAAGGCGGTCCGCTCGTCGAGGCGGTCGATGGCGGGCACCACCTCCAGCAAGGCGGCCACGGCGAGCGGCGCGCCCTCCGCGATCGTGCCCGCGATCTCGCGCGCCTTGTCCATCAGCGTCTCGCGCGGCACGGCGGCGTGGACGAGGCCCCAGTGCACGGCCTCGGCCACCTCCATGCGGCGGCCGGTCAGCATCATCTCCATGGCGACATTGTAGGGGATTCGCCGCGGCAGGCGCTGCACCGCCCCCGCATCCGGCAGGAAGCCGCGCTTCATCTCCGGCA
>JBFWXJ010000482.1:0-4516 GCA_050187535.1 Alphaproteobacteria bacterium
TAGTCGCCGAACCCACATACGCCCATGCGCGTGCCCACGGCGACGCCCCGTCGTTCGCACTCGAAGATCACGCCGATCGCGAGGACGTCGGTGGCGCAGATCACCGCATCGAGGCGCGGTTCCGCAGCGAGGAGCGCCTCCAGACCGAGCCGCCCGCCATCGAAACCCTCGTCAGCGACCTGCGCGACGATGGGAACGTCGCGCCCGGCGCCGCGCAGGCCGGCGCGGACCCCCCGGCGACGATCGGCGAAGCGCGGCACGTCCGCATGGGGAAAGTCGATGTAGCCGACATGCCGGTAGCCGCGGCTCGCCACGAGGCGCGCCAGTGCGGACGCCGCGGCGTAGTTCGAGAAGCCGACCGCCATGTCGATGAAGGGACCGCGCAGCTCCCACGTCTCGACCGTGGGGACCCGGCTCGCACGCAGCATCGCGGCCACCGCCGGATCGTGGCGCGTGCCCGTCAGCACGAGACCGTCCGGCCGCCGGCCCAGGAGTGCCTCGACCGCGCGCGCCTCCTCGGCCGTGTCGTAGCCGCTGTCGGCGAGCAGCAGCTGATAGCCGGCACTCCGCAACCGGTCGGCCAGGCCCTTCACCGTTCCCACGAAGTTGGAGTTCGCCAGCGACGGCACCACAGCCGCGACCATGCGGCTGCGGCTCGATGCGAGATTGCCGGCGAGCAGATTGGGAACATAGCCGAGCGCGCGGGCCGCATCCTCGACCCGCGCGCGCAAGGCCGGGCGGACGGCACCGGGCGCCTTGAAGACGCGCGACACCGTCATCGCCGAGACGCCGGCGCGCCTGGCCACCTCGGCCATCGTCGCCCAGCCGCTCCTGCGTCTGCCGCCCGTCATCGGCCAGTTCATATCACGCGGCGCGCCGGCAGCCCTTGACAGGTCACGGGCGAAGGCCGCTTCAATGTTAGCGTTACCATGGGGAGCGGCATCCGTGCCGGATGACCTGAAGCGGCAACTGCTGGACTGGATCGAGGCCGATCGGGAGACGATTGTCGCCTTCCTCTCGGGTTTCCTGCAGGCGAAGTCACCCAATCCGCCCGGCGACACGCGCGAGGCCTCGGCTCACGTGCGGGCGCTGCTCGACCGCGAGGGCCTGCCCTATCGCATCATCGCGGCGCAGGAGCACCTGCCCAACATCGTGGGATCGTTCGAGGGCGGCGCGCCGGGGCGTCGGCTCGTCCTCAACGGTCACATGGACGTGTTCCCGGCGATCGAGGACCTGCCCGGCCAGCGCGGGCAGTGGAGCGGTGAGGTCACCGAGGGCCGCATCTACGGACGTGGTGCGGCGGACATGAAATGCGGCACGACCGCATCGATCATGACCTATCGCTACCTGCACCGGCTGCGCGACCGCCTGAAGGGACACCTGACCCTGACCGTCGTCTCGGACGAGGAGACCGGCGGCCGCTGGGGCACCCGGCACATCATGGAGGCGTGCGGCGACGAGGTGGCTGGCGATTGCTGCCTCAACGGCGAACCGAGCGGCCTCGCCACCGTGCGCTTCGGCGAGAAGGGAACGCTGCGCCTCGTATTCACCGTGCGCACCACCGGCGGCCATGGCGCCTATCCCCATCTGAGCGCCAGCGCCAACAAGATCGCGGCCGTGATCGTTGGCGAGCTGGAGGCGATCGCCGAACTGAAGGCCGAGCTGCCCGAGAGCATCGCGCGTGCGCTCGCGGCGCCGATCGTGCAGGACGCGATCGACGAAAGCCTGGGAGCCGGCGCGCGCCACGTCGTCGAGAAGGCGACCGTCAACATCGGCGTGCTGCGCGGCGGCCTGAAGATCAACATGATGCCCGACGAATGCGTGGTCGAGGTCGACGTCCGCGTCCCGCCGGGCATCGCGCGCGACCGCGTCCGGTCGCTCGTCGCGGACATCCTGGCGCGCCATCCCGAGGCATCCGTCGAGGAGCGGGTCGACCACAGCTACGAGGCGAGCTGGTGCGACCCGGAAGGCGAGATGATCGGCATCATCCAGGCGAACGTAGAGGCGCTGTGCGGCTTCCGTCCGCAACCGATCGTCAGCCTCGGCGGATCGGACGGGCGCTATTGGCGCTGGCGCGGCATCCCCGCCTATCTCTACGGCCCGTCACCCCGGACCATGGGGCGGCGCGACGAGCACGTCACCATCGACGAGCTGATGCATATCGTCCGCACCCACGCGCTGTCCGCCTGCGACTACCTCACGAGATAGAACGGCCCCGCCGTCCACCATGGAGAGATCCCCGATGACCTACCGGACGACGATCGGCGCCGTGCTCGGCGCGGCCATGCTGTTCGCCTCGCCTCCCGACGCCGCGGCACAGGCCGGGCGCGATGCCGTCAGCATCCTCGTGCGCAACGATTCCGTCGGCTTCGACCCGCACAAGGTATCCGGCCGCGGCGCGGCCGAGGTCATCTTCATGCTGACCGATACGCTGGTCTCGCTGGAGGACGACCAGAAGACCATCCATCCGCTGCTGGCGAAGTCCTGGACCATCTCGCCCGACGGGCTGACCTACACCTTCCAGCTCCGCGACGACGTGAAGTTCTGCAACGGGCGGGCGATGACCGCCGACGACGTCGTCTGGTCGCTGAAGCGCCTGGTGGCACCGGAGACGCGCTCGCCGGCGGCGTGGCGGGCAGGCAAGGTCAAGTCGATCTCGGCAAAGGGCCCGCACACCGTCGAATATGTGCTGGAGCGGCCGTACAACGAGCTGCTGGTCCAGCTCGCCCAGAGCTTCGGCGCGATCATCGACCGCGAGGAGGTCGAGAAGCTGGGGCGCGACTTCGGCGTCAAGGCGCTGAACGGCACCGGCCCCTTCTGCTGGGGCGACTGGAAGCCGCGCAGCGAGTTCGTCCTGAACCGGCATGACGCCTATCGCTGGGGCCCGGCCGTCTACGAGAACACCGGCCCCGCCCATGTCGCGCGCATGGTCTGGAAGGTCATCCCCGAGGAGACGAGCATCGTTGCGGCGATGCAGACCGGATCGGGCGACATCACCTATGTCGCACCGGAATGGGCCGTCGAGCAGATGCGCAAGGACCCGCGCCTCGCCGTGGCATCGCCGCGCGTCTCGAACTACACGGCATTCCTCGGCCTCCGGGTGAACAAGGAGACGACGGGCGATGTCCGGGTGCGCCGGGCGATGAGCCTGGCGATCGACCGCACCGAGCTGGTCAAGGGCCTGTGGTTCGGCCAGGCCGATCCGGCGGACACCTATGTGCGGCCCGGCACCCTCGACTGGAACGGCGACGTGCGGGCCGGCTACGACCCGACAGCCGCCAACCGGCTGCTCGACGAGGCCGGCTGGGTGCGCGGGAGCGACGGCATCCGCGTCAAGGACGGCAAGCGGCTGGCGCCGCAGCTCGTGGCGGCCGCCACGCCCGGATGGCGGACGCGTCTGGAGGCCATCCAGGGCTCCATGAAGCGGGTCGGCATCGACCTGCGCCTGCTGCTGCCGGAGCCGGCGCTGGCGATGGCGCAGATCAATTCATCCCCCGACTACGACGCCTACGCCCTGTTCGCGCCCTATGGCACCGCGGGGGAGGCGATGATGGTCTTCCATTCGACCGGCATCCCCGCACCCAACCGCGTCTACTGGCGCGATGCGGAGACCGACGCGCTGCTCGACAAGGGCCAGGTGGCGCTCGACGATGCCGAGCGCGCGGCCGCCTATGCCGCCGTGCAGCGCAAGATCATCGAGAACGCGGTCGTCATTCCGCTCGCCCACGAGAAGCTGTTCCTCTTCTCGAACAAGCGGCTGACGGGCGTGAAGGCGCACGGCATCTACAACTGCGGTGTCTACAAGGGGCTCGACATCAAGGTCGCCCAGAGGTGAGCGACGCGGTCGCGGCCGACTTCCGCGCCGAGCCTTGGTGGTGGGAGGCCGCACCGCGCGATCACTCCCCTCCCCCGCCCCTGCCCGCCCGAGCCGACGTCGCCATTGTCGGCTCGGGCTACGCCGGCCTCGCCGCCGCCGTGACGCTGGCCCGCGCCGGGCGCCACGTCGTGGTGCTCGATGCGGGAGCGCCCGGGTCCGCAGCCAGCAGCCGCAGCGTCGGCATGGTCGGCGGCCGGCTTCGCCAGAGCCCGGGCGCGCTCACCGCGGCACTCGGAGCCGAAGCGGCGACGGCGCTGATGCGCGAGGCGAACGCCGCATATGGCTGGTTCCGCGACTTCGTGCGCGACGAGGGTATCCTCTGCGATCTCGTCCGCACCGGCCGGCTGGTCTGCGCCTGGACGGCGCGCGACCTCGACCGGCTGCGGGGTCTGTCGCGCCTGCTGGGCGAGCGTGTCGGCATCGAGAGCCATGTCGTCGACCGTGCCGGGCTCGCGCGCGAGATCGCGACCGACCTGTTCCACGGCGCCCTCGTGTTGCCGGGAGATGGCGGCGTTCATCCGGCGCGCCTGCATGACGGCCTGCTACAGGCGGCACGGAAGGCCGGAGCCGTCGTCATTCCCTTCACCCGCGTCGACGGCATCGACGAGACCGCGGCCGGGGTGGAGCTGTCGTCCGCGC
>JBFWXJ010000483.1:0-4508 GCA_050187535.1 Alphaproteobacteria bacterium
CAGTGTCCCTCCTGGAACTGCCGCCAGCGGCCGGGCGACATGCCGTAGGCGGCGCGGAACTGCCGGGTCATGTGGCTCTGGTCGGCGAAGCCGCACGCGGCGGCCGCCTCGGCGAGGCCGTCGCCGGCCCGCAGGCGCTCCCTCGCCCGGTCCAGCCGGCGCATGGTGAGGTAGCGGTACGGGCTGGTGCCGAGCAACCGGCGGAAATGGCGGGCGAGCGACCAGCGGTCGAGGCCGGTCGCCCGCTCCAGCTCCTCCGATGCGACTACGCGCGTGCAGCTCGCGTCGAGGAAGCGCCGCGCCCGCTCGACCGCGGCTGCCGACGCGGCGCCCGGGCCGTCCTTGGCGGCGCCGGGATCGAGTGCCAGCAACGCCTCGGCGAGGGCCTGGACGGCGTGGTCGCTCGCCAGCGGCTCCAGCGGACGGTCGATGTCCGCCAGCGCCGGGGCGATCGCCGCGGCCAGCCGCGGGTCGCGCGACACGCCACCGGCGACGAAGGGCAGCGACCGCGCGCGGCCGGCGAGCGCGTCCATCACCAGCCGCGGCTCGACATAGAGCATGCGGTAGGCGAAGCCGCCGTCGGCGCCCGCGCGGCCGTCGTGCCGCTCGTCCGGGTGGATGACGACGACGTCGCCCGCCAGGCTGTCGGCGCGCGCGCCGCGATAGTCGAAGGACTGCACGCCCGCCGTCGTGAGGCCGACGGCGTAGGTGTCGTGGCGGTGCGGGTCGTAGGCGTGCCCGGCGAAGCGGGCGGCGATACGCTCGATGCCCGGCTCCGGTGGCGCGAAGCGGATCCAGTCGTCCGCCATCCGTCCGTCCGGGGTGGGGCCGCACGATCGTTCAATACGCCCGCCCGCCGCCGGGTGCAGGGTCCGCGCCATGCCTCACGATACCAGGATCGCCGTCGTCCTGCGCGACGACCTCGCCCAATGGCAGAAGCTGAACGTCGCGTGTTTCGTGGCCGGCGGCCTCGTCGGCGCCGAGCCCGAGCTGGCCGGGCTGCCCTACGTGGATGGGTCGGGGGCGACCTATCGCCCGCTCGTCCGCCAGCCGATCATGGTATTCGCCACCGATGCCGAGGGACTGCGCCGCGCCTTCGGCCGCGCCCGCGAACGCGGGCTGGTGCCGGCGATCTACACCGCGGCCCTGTTCGCGACCGGCAACGACGCCGACAACCGGGCAGCCGTCGCCGCGGTCGCGACCGATGCCCTCGACCTCGTCGGCATGGCGCTGCACGGCACACGCAGGGATGTGGACAAGGTGACGAAGGGTCTGGCGCTGCACCCCTGACCATAGGTTGTCGCGCGCCCGGCGCGGGACTACTGTCGCCCTCCCCACCAACAGCGACGGCGCCCCCCTCGGGACGCCGCGTGAGGCCATGCGCCCTCGATCCTGCTTTCCCCGATGACGGCCGCCGACCGCCACGACGACGGCGTCGAATCGACCTACGCCTGGCTGCGCCTCGTCGCCTCGCTGGCGCTGGGGTCGCTGGGCGGCGTCGGCATCTGGTCGGTCGTCGTCGTGCTGCCGGCCGTCCAGGCGGAGTTCGGCGTCGACCGGGCCGACGCCTCGATGCCCTACACCGCGACCATGCTGGGATTCGCGGCGGGCGGCGTCCTGATGGGCCGTCTCGCCGACCGCTTCGGCATCGTGCCGCCGGTGATCCTGGGGGCCTTCGCCATCGGCATCGGCTATGCGGCAGCAGCCTTCTCGACCAGCCTGTGGCAGTTCACCCTGGCGCAGGGCGTGCTGATCGGTCTGCTCGGCAGCTCGACCGCGTTCGGGCCGCTGGTCGCCGACATCTCCCACTGGTTCCGCCGCCGGCGCGGGCTGGCGGTCGGAATCTGCGCCAGCGGCAACTACGTCGCCGGGACGTTCTGGCCGCCGTTCCTGCAGCACCTGGTGGAGCAATCGGGCTGGCGGACCGCCTATCTCATCGTCGGCGCGATCTGCGTCGTCGCCATGCTGCCGCTGGCGCTGGCCCTGCGCCGGCCGTCGCCGCACCTGACGGCGGGTGCAGCGGCGACCGGCGGCAGCGCCGGCCGCCTGCCGGTCTCACCGGCGACGCTGCAGTGGATGCTGGTGCTGGCCGGCCTCTCCTGCTGCCTCGCCATGGCGATGCCGCAGGTGCATATCGTCGCCTATTGCGGCGACCTCGGCTACGGCGTGGCGCGCGGGGCGGAGATGCTGTCGCTGATGCTGGGCTTCGGCGTCGTCAGCCGGCTGGCGTCGGGCTGGATATCCGACCGCATCGGCGGCGTCCGCACGCTGCTGCTGGGCTCCGCCCTGCAATGCCTGACCTTGCTGTTCTACCTCCCGTTCGACGGGCTGGCCTCGCTCTACATCGTGTCCGCGCTGTTCGGCCTGTCGCAGGGCGGGATCGTGCCGAGCTACGCCATCATCGTGCGCGAGCACCTGCCGGCACGCGAGGCGGGCACGCGGGTCGGGCTGGTGCTGATGGCAACCATCGTCGGGATGGCCGTGGGCGGCTGGCTGTCGGGCGCCATCTTCGACTGGACCGGGTCCTACCACGCCGCCTTCCTCAACGGCATCGCCTGGAACCTCGTCAACGTCGCCATCGCGCTGTGGCTGCTCGCGATGCGGCCGCGCCGCGCGGCACTCGCCTGACGGCGATCGGCCGATCGGCTAGGCTCCCGTCGACGAACGGGAGGGAACGATGAAGCGACGAGACCTGCTGCTGGGCGCCGCGGCACTGCCCCTGCTGCCGACGCTGGCCGCCGCCCAGGCGCCGTGGCCGACCCGGACGGTCACGGTCATCGTGCCGTTCCCGCCGGGCGGGCAGGCCGACCTGGCCGCGCGGCCGGTCGCCGCCGCCCTGGAGAAGATCCTCGGCCGGCCGGTGGTGGTCGAGAACCGGGCGGGCGGCGCCGGCGGGTCGGTCGGCAACGCGGCGGCCGCGCGGGCGGCACCCGACGGCCACACGCTGCTCGTCACCCTCTCCTCGCTGGCGGTCCTGCCGGAGGCCGACCGCCTCTTCGGGCGCCAGCCCGCCTACGAGGTCTCCCAGCTCGCCCCCGTCGCCCGCATCCTGGCGGACCCGACCCTGCTGGCGGTGCCGGCGTCGTCGCCGTGGCGGACGCTCGCCGACTTCATCGAGGACGCGCGCCGGCGGCCGGGGATCATTCCCTACGGCTCGTCCGGACCCTACGGCACGCTGCACGTCGCGATGGAGATGCTGGCCGCGTCGGCCGGCATCAAGCTGCTGCACGTCCCCTTCCGCGGCGCCGGGCCGGCGCTGGTGGCGCTGCTGGCGGGCGAGGTCCAGGCGCTGGCGTCGGCACCCGGCGTCCTCAAGCCGCATGTGGACGAGGGCAGGCTGCGGGTGCTGGCGAGCTGGGCGGGCGAGCGCATCGCCGCCTTCCCCGACGTGCCGACCTTCCGCGAGGCGGGGCACCCCGACGTCGAGTTCTACATCTGGGCTGGCCTCTTCGCGCCTGCGGGGGTCCCCGAGCCGATCGTCCAGCGCCTGCGCGCCGCCATGGCGGACGCGATGCGCAGCCCCGATGTCGTGAAGGCGTTCGAGACGGCGGGGAGCCCGCCCGCCCATCAGGACGCGCCCGATTTCGCGCGCTTCGTCGCGGCGGACAGCACGCGCCTCATCGCCGCGGTCCGCCGCATCGGCAAGGTCGAGTAGCGGGCTTGGACCCGCGCCGACACTCGCCGGCGACCGCGCGCAACCGCGAGCCGATCCTGGCGGTGCTGGGCCGGCTGCTGCCGGCCCACGGGCTGCTGCTGGAGATCGCGTCGGGCACCGGCGAGCACGCGGCCTACATGACCCCGCTGCTGCCGGACGGCCTGGAGTGGCAGCCGACGGACGGCAACCCGGCCGCACTGGCCGGCATCGACGCGCATGCCGCCGACGCCGCCTGCCCGCGCATCCGCCGGGCGCTGGCACTCGACGTCACGGCGCGGCCCTGGCCGGTCGCACGCGCCGACGCCGTCCTCTGCTGCAACATGATCCACATCGCGCCCTGGGAAGCGGCCGAAGGACTCATCGTCGGCGCGGCCGACGTCCTGCCGCCGGGGGCCCCGCTAGTCGTCTATGGGCCGTTCCGGCGCGACGGCCGGCATACCGCGCCCTCGAACACCGCCTTCGACGCCGAGCTGCGCGGACGCGACCCGCGCTGGGGCATCCGCTGCCTCGACGGCGAGGTCCTGCCGCTCGCCCGTGCCAGCGGCCTGGTGCTGGACGAGGTCGTCGCGATGCCCGCGAACAACATGGCGGTCGTGCTCCGCCGCGGCTGATGCACTGGGTGTGGGACGACCGCCGTTGCGTCCCTCGACGATGCTCGGGATGAGGACCTATCCTATTGCCACTATGAGAGTTTCCTCACCCCGAGACCCCCAGGGCGCGGGCACGCACCACGATGAGAGAAATGGGGCATCCTCGCCACCAGCATCCTCATGGTGAGCCTGTCGAACCATGAGGCTCTCAGGCCGGAGAGCCTCGTCCTTCGACAGGCTCAGCAACCATTAACAATGTGGCG
>JBFWXJ010000484.1:0-4499 GCA_050187535.1 Alphaproteobacteria bacterium
CTTGGACGGGATCGATTCCAGCCCGAGGATGATCGGGCCGAGGAAGACCGCATCCCACTTGGCGGCGATCTTGTTCATGATCTCGTGGCCGCCGCCGTGGCGGTACCACATCATCAGGTGGAGCGGATTGTCATAGCCGCCGGCCAAATCCCAGAACGCCGCGGCCGGCTCCTTGCCGCCCTGATAGGCCATCGTGCCCGCGGCGGCGTCCAGCAGCCCCGCCTTGATGGCATCCAGCGCCTCCGCCTGCGGCACGATCGTGGCCACGGGCAGCGCCTCGATCTCGAGGGCGCCCTTGGTCGCGGCCTTGACGCGCTCGGTGAACTTTATGAATTCCTTGTGGACGACGGTGTTCGGGCCGTAGAGGCCCTGGGCCTTCCACTTCTGCTGTGCCTCCGCAGTTGCCGCGAGGCCGAAGCCGAGCACCACCGTCATGGCCGCGACGCGCGCGGCCGTGCCGAGTCCGATCATGGGTCCCCTCCCGAAAGCCCGCGCTCTTGCGCGCGGTTGTGTTGGGTCCATGTGATGCCATCGCCCGGACCCGGTCAACTGCGGCGGGCGCCGGCACAACGGATTCGTCCCCCGGCGCCGAAGCGGTTGTGAATCGCGGCCGCGACCTGTATCTTAGTTGTTGCGAAAAAGTCGCAGCCCGCCGCGGGGACCAGGTCGTCTGGCCGCGGCGGCATCCCATGGGGCGATCCGTTTGCGGCCGATGGCCGGCGGCGACCCCTTGGGGGCCGGATGGGCTGTAGCGACACAAGTCCGAAACCCGAAGCGCCGGCCGTCAGCGGCCGGGCTGCCGTCTCAGAAGGAGCCACGCCATGACCTGCCCGAGCGAGTCGTTCGCCGGCAAGTCGTTCGGCGGACCGGTTTCCGGCAGCATCCGCTTCCATCATCCCGATGTCCGCCGCCCTGTCATTCGCGCGGGACGGGCCGAGACGCCGGGCGGAGTCCGTGGCGAATGGCCAAGCGCATGCTCATCGATGCCACCCATCCCGAAGAGACCCGGGTGGTCATCCTCAGCGGCAACCGTCTAGAAGAGTTCGATTTCGAGACCTCGACCAAGAAGCAGATCAAGGGGAATATCTATCTCGCCAAGGTCACCCGCGTAGAGCCGTCGCTGCAGGCCGCCTTCGTCGAGTACGGCGGCAACCGGCACGGCTTCCTCGCGTTCAGCGAGATCCATCCCGACTACTATCGAATTCCCGTCGCCGATCGCGAGGCGCTGCTGGCGGAACATGCCGCCGCGGCGGACGACGAGGACGACCTCGACGAGGAGCCGCGCCGCCGCGGCCGCCGCCAGCGGCGTGGCCGCGGCGGCAGCCATCACGAGGCCGCAGGCCGGCCGGTCGGCGATGAGCCCGGCGGCGATGAGCCCGGCGGCGATGAGCCCGGCGGCGATGAGCCCGGCGGCGATGAGCCCGGCGGCGATGAGCCCGGCGGCGATGAGCCCGGCGGCGAGGACGCCGGCGAGGGGTGGGGCCCCGACGATCGGGAAACCGAGCAGTCCGGCGCCGAGGTAGCGTACCCGACCGCGGCCCCGCAGGACGCCGATTTCGAGCCGCCGGCGATCGAGTCGGCCGTCGCCGCTCCGGCGGAGGACACCGCTCCCGTGCCCGAGGGTGAGGCGGCCGAGGCCGCCTCCGCGGTCGAGACGTCGCCGGCAGCGGTCGAGGCGCCGGCCGCCGACGAGCCGGCCGAACCGCCGCGCCCGACGCCGCCGGCGATGGCGGCGACCGATGGGCTCGACGTTCCGGCCCTGCGCTCCGAGCCGATCGTGCGACGCTCCGAGGATGGCGACGCGTCCGTCGCCGATGCCGAGCCGTCCGCGGAGATGGTCGACGACCCGGCCCGCGGCGACGGCGAGGGTGCCGCCGCAGAGCCTGCGGGCGAGCTCGACCTGCCGCCCGAGCCCACGCCGGAGGAAGAGGCCGGCCGTGCCGAAGCGGCGGCCGCGATCGAAACGCTGGGGGGCGACGAGCTCGAGGACGTGCGGCCGCGCCGCCCGCGCTCGATCCGCCAGTACAAGATCCAGGAGGTCATCAAGCGCCGGCAGATCATGCTGGTGCAGGTGACCAAGGAGGAGCGCGGCAACAAGGGCGCCGCTCTCACGACCTATCTCTCGCTCGCCGGCCGCTACTGCGTGCTGATGCCCAACAGCGGGCGCGGCGGCGGCGTGTCGCGCAAGATCGTCAACCCCGTCGACCGCCGCCGCCTCAAGTCGCTGATCGAGGAGATGCAGCTTCCCGAGGGCATGTCGGTCATCGTGCGCACCGCCGGCAGCGAGCGCAGCCGGGCCGAGATCAAGCGGGACCTCGAATACCTCCTGCGCCTCTGGGACGAGATCCGCGAGCTGACGATGCAGTCGACGGCGCCGGCACTCGTCTACGAGGAGGGCAAGCTCATCAAGCGCGCGATCCGTGATCTCTATTCGCGCGACATCGACGAAATCTCGGTCGAGGGCGAGGACGCATACCGCGAAGCCAAGGACTTCATGCGGATGCTGATGCCGAGCCACGCCAAGCGCGTGCAGCCCTACCGCGATCCCGCCGTCCCGCTGTTCAGCCGCTTCCAGATCGATCAGCAGATCGACGCCATCCACAGCCCGATCGTGCAGCTGAAGTCGGGCGGCTACATCGTCATCAACCCGACCGAGGCGCTGGTCGCGATCGACGTCAACTCCGGCCGCTCCACGCGTGAGCGGAACATCGAGGAGACGGCCTACCGCACCAACATCGAGGCGGCCGACGAGATCGCCCGCCAGCTCCGCCTGCGCGACCTGGCCGGCCTCATCGTCATCGACTTCATCGACATGGAGGAGCCGCGCAATCAGCACGCGGTCGAGCGGCGCCTCAAGGAGGCGATGAAGTCGGACCGGGCGCGCATCCAGATCGGCCGCATCAGTCCGTTCGGCCTGCTCGAGCTGTCGCGCCAGCGCCTCAGGCCCAGCATCTTCGAGACCTCGACGCAGCCCTGCCCGCATTGCGGCGGCACCGGGCATATCCGGTCCACCGAATCGACCGCACTGCACGTGCTCCGGGCGATCGAGGAAGAAGGGCTGCGGCGGCGCAGTGCCGAGATCCGGGTCACCGTCCCGACCTCGGTCGCGCTCTATATCCTCAACCAGAAGCGTGCGGCCCTGGCCGACATCGAGCGTCGCTATGCCTTCGTCGTGCTGATCGATCGCGACGACGCGCTCATCCCGCCCGACTATCGTCTCGAGAGACTGCGCGTGCGGGCGCCGGGCGAGGCGCCGCCGCTGCCGTTGCCCCCGCCGGTGCGTCCGGACGACGAGGACCTCGACTCGGTCGAGGATGAGGCGGAGGACGGCGACGAGGCAGCCGCCGAGGAGCAGGAGCCGAGCGAGCACGGTCGCGAGGAGCGTCAGGAGAGCGACGACGACGGACGCCGCCGCCGCCGCCGCCGTCGGCGCCGCGATGACCGGCGCGAGTCGGGGGATCGGCCCGAGGCGGAGGAGCGTCCGCAGGCAGCCGCCGCCCCGGTGGCCGACGAGTCGCCCCCGGCCGATGTCCAGGCCGGGCAGCCCGAGACCGATGAAGCCGAGGGCGACGACGAGGGCGAGGAGGGGGCAGCCGAGGGTGGTCCCGCCGGCGCAGCGGCAGGGCACGACGACGATTCGCAGCGCCGCCGTCGCCGCCGTGGCCGGCGTGGCGGTCGCCGTCGCGGCCGCCGCGAGGACGAGGGCGCAGAGGGCACGGAGCCGCGTGCCGCCCTTGCCGACGATGCCGAAGTGCCGCCGCCCGGGACCGGCGAGCAGCCGGAGATCGATGCCCCGGAACCGCGGCATGAGACGTCGGGAGGGGAGCCTCCGCGACAGGAGGCACCGCGACAGGAGGCTCCACGTCCGGCCGAGCCGCGCCCGCCGCGCGAGCCGCGACGCGCGCCGATCGGCTACGACTCGGGCTTCGCGCCGCATGATGCCGTCGCGGCACTCTTCGAGAAGCTGGAGGCCGATCAGGAGCGCGCCGCCTCTGCGCCGCGCACACGCGACGAGCCGCAGCCGGCGGCGGAGCCGGAGCCGCCGACGCCCGCGGTGAGCGAGGCTGCGGCCGTGGTGCCCGCGGCGCCGCTCGAAGCCGCAGCGGCCGACCCGGAGCCCGCAGCCGGAGCAGCACCGTCGCCTGTTTCGGCCGAGCCCGCTGCACCCGAGCCTGTCGTGCCCGAGCCGATTGCACCCGAGCCGATTGCACCCGAGCCTGTCGCTGCCGAGCCTGTCGCTGCCGAGCCGGTCGCTGCCGAACCGGTGCCGGCCGCTGCGCCCGAGCCGGCGGCGGCCGAGGTTCCGCCGGCGCCGGCGGAGTCGCCCGTCGCCGCGCCGGCGCCGAGCGAGCCGGTGGCAGCGCCGGAGGCGCCGCCGCGTCCGGCCCGCAAGGGTTGGTGGCAGCGGCTCGTCGAGACCGGCTGACGGCAACCGGGAGCGCCCGCCCCGGTCCCGTCGCGGGATCGGGGGGGGCGGCGCTCAGAGGCGCTTGAGCTGC
>JBFWXJ010000485.1:0-4439 GCA_050187535.1 Alphaproteobacteria bacterium
CCGATCGACTGCACCCGGCCGAGATAGTTGGCGAGCGGCGGGTCGTCGGCCGGGTGCGAGGTGTAGGTCCGCCGGCTCGAGTAGCGCAGCACCCGCTCTCCCGGCAGTACCGGGTCGTAGCCGGTGATCTCCAGGAGATAGAGACGCCCGCTGCCGAGCACCGGCACGGGCGTGTCGCTGACGCCGGCGGCGCCGGCCACCAGCGCGCCCGAGCCGGTCGAGGCGACCGAACCGGAGCCGGCGACGGTGGCAGGTTGCGCCGTCAGTTCGCCGGGGACCGGCGGTGAAGTCTGGCCCGCCGAGACATTCGCAGCCTGCGCAGCGAGGGCACCGCTGCCGCTCGACGCCGAAGTACCGGCGCCAACGACGCTGGCCTGCTCCGATGTGAGCGCGACCTCCGCGCCGACACCTGTCGCACTCGCCTCGCCGAGCGCACCGGCGCCCAGCTCCGCCGAACCGAGCGTGCCCGTGGTCACCTGCAGGGCTCCGCGATGCTACGACGTCGGCGCGGTATGTTCGCGGTACTGGACCGTGACCCGGATGGCGCCGGTGCCGTTGAAGCTCGCACCGGTCGGGGTGATCACGACGTTGCCGGCGCCGATCTGCACCCTGGGCGGCTGCGCGGTGTAGTCGGACGGCCGGGTGGAGGTGCCGACCGTCTTGGCGACGGCGGCGCCCCAGAGGTCAACGTCGGTGCCGTCGCCGACCGTGTAGCCGGTGACCGCACCGCCGGGCTCGGCGGTCACGCGGGTGGTGACGATCGGATCGACGGCACCGTCGGGAATCAAACCCGTGGCGGTGACGCTGGCGCCACTGACGGCGGTGAGTTCCTGGGAGGCGGTCTTCCACTCGAGCTGCTCGCCGTGCGCCGAGCCGGCATGGGTCTGGCGTCCGAGCTTGACCCATCCCTCGTCCGGCTGCTCGTAGCGCTCCTTGAACAGAAGGGCAGGGTCGGCGCCGTTGAGCCGCATCATCGAGGCGGTGAGCCCGGGAATCACGCCCTCGACGTTGGCGTACTCGGACTGGTAGAGGGCGTCGCGCCACAGCACGGTGACGTTGCCGGCGCCGTCGTTGGCGTGGCGCATGAACGCGGCGTGGGTCGGGTTCCACGGCGCCCAGCGGCCCATCGAGGCGGTGTGCTCGACCTCCGCGGTGTAGCCGTTGGCGGTCTGCACCTCGACCCCGCCGTCGCCCGAGACCTGCACGCCCGAGACGTTGCGGCCCTGTGCCTTGACGTAGATATAGAAGGTGGACGCGCCGACCTTGACGTTGCCGTGGATCTGCCCGTCCACCACGTCGAAGCAGGCGATGTTGGAGGCGGTGCCGCTGGTGCTCTCCATCACGTTGCCCTGGCAGACGAAGCTCTTGAGCTCGGCCAGCGTGATGCAGTCGCCGGCGCAGGTGATGGTGTTGAGGCCGACCACGATCCCCTTGGAGCGGTAGGGCTCGCCGGCGTAGATGGCCCCATCGCCGAACGCCACGCCGCGGCTCGCCGTGCCCGCCAGGGTGATGGTGTTGGACGTGACCACGGCGTCGGACGGACCGTCGCCGTTGACCGCGGTCGCACCCGCCTCGTCGGAGACGAACGTGTTGCCGGCGACCTGCGCCCGGGTCGGCGCGGTCTTGACCCCGCCCTTGAGCATCACGCCGTTGACGAAGTGGTTGAACGTGTTGTCGCCGACGGTGAACTCCGCCCCGTCGAGGGTCTGGTTGTCGACCGAGAGGCTGGTGGCCCCGGCGGTGCCCGGGTTGTGCGCAGCGTAGTTGCCCACCACCCGCGCCTTGCCGAAGCAGCCGGCGAGCTCGTAGGCGATCCAGTTGTTCCGCTTCACCGCGTTGTGCTCGATGAAGACGTTCTGGCCGCAGGTCACCGAGACCCCGATCTTGGAGCCCTCGACGGTGTTGCCGCGGATGAACACGTCGATGTTGCGGGCGGTGACGAACTCGTTCGCCGTCGTGGTCGCGACGTTGCCGTTGGCCCCGACGTTGAGGTTCTCGGCGGCACCGATCGTGCCACTCAGCGGATAGATCGTGAGCTCGCCCGCGGCATCGCCGCCCGCCCAGGTGCCGGAGAACAGGTCGACGCGCAGCACGAAGCCGGTCGCCCCCGACGAGGCGCCGGTGAGGGTGTCGCCGACCTGGATCTGAGTGGTGCCGCCGGAGTCGAAGCTGACGATCCGGCCGGCGTTGTAGTTCCACACCTCGATGGGGACGTTGAGCTGGTCGTCGTCCATCAGGCACACGTTGTCGAGGATGTGGAGCCCCGTCTTGGTGTAGCGGGTGCGGTTGGCGGACTGCATCTTGATGCAGCCGGCGTTGAAGCTCTCGGCCTCGCCGCGGCGATCGACGAAGCAGCCCTCGACCCACCAGTTGGCGACGTCCTTGTCGTAGGTCTCGAAGTAGATGCCGTCGGCGTAGGTGTCGGAGACGTGGAGGCCCTGGGCGAAGAAGTGGTCGGCCGAGCGCAGCCACAGCCCGGGGCCGTCGAAGCCGCTGATCCGGCCGACCCGGCCGTTGCCGTTGACGACGACCGTGCCGTATCCGTCCGAGCGGATCGCCGTCAGGTTGTGGTGGCCGCCCGCCTGGTTGGCGCGGTCGCCGAGGAGTCGGCCCTTGAGGTCGAAATAGACGCCGTCGGCCGTGGTCACATCGAACAGGCACTGGCCGGATGCCACATTGGCGACGAGCTTATGATCGCACCCGAGGTCGATCTCGACCACCAGCGGCTTCGACAGGCTCACCCGCTGGTGGCGGAACACGTAGCCCTTGCGGAACCGGATGGTATCGCCGGGGGACGCCGCATCGACCGCCGCCTGGATCGCGGCGGTGTCGTCGGTGGCGCCGTCGCCCATGGCGCCGAACTGCGGGTCGGTGGGATCGATGTAGGGCCGCTGGATGTCCTCGGCCAGCGCGCAGATGAACACCTGCGCCGCACCGGTGAGAACGATCGGGTTGTTGGCGTTGGTCGAGCGGATGACGTTACGGCTGAGCGTCGGCCCGGCCGAGGCGTAGACGCCCCAGCCGACCTCCATGGCGAGGCCGTCGACGATGCCGTAGGAGACGATGTCGCCGTTCTGCACGCCGGCCTGCGCGAAGGTCAGGCGGCCGGCGACGGCGGGCCCGAGCGTCAGGGTGCCGGTGCCCGTCGTCGAAGAGCCGACGCGGGCGAGATTATAAAGACGGCGCAGGGTCATTTGGATCTCCGCGCGGTCACGGCATCGCGGCGTAGGAGAGGCTCGACAGCGAGACCGTCTGCCCGGCGGAGATCACGACGCTCGAAAGCGTGATGTCGCCGCCGCCCCCGGTGGCGGTGACCGAGCACGCCAGCACCTCGGTGCCGGCGGAATCCTTGATCGCCGCCTTGGCGATGGTGCCGCCCGCGGCGTTGGTGTCGGGCGCGATCGCGTTCGCGGTGGCGACGCCGTTGGCGGCGTTGCCGAACGCAGGGTCCGAGAAGGTCAGCGTGGCGACCGCGACGCCGCCCGAGGTCTGGAACTGGAGGACGCCGGGCCCGGAGCCGGCATCGACACGGTCGACCACGAGGTCGGCGACGGCGGTGCGGACCGCCGACGGATGAGTGACGGTCAAGGTCAGCCCCTCCCGCTGATCGCTGCGGCAGGCCGATCGACGCGTTCCACATTGCCCTCGGCAAGCCAGCGGTCGACCAGCGTCGCCAGCGCGGTGTCGGCGGGGCCGACCGTGTAGGTCAGGCCGGCGACGTATTGGCTTCGGGTCTCGGCCGACGCGAAGTCGGCGAGCGCACGGAATCGCATGCGTGTCTCCGTGAGGTGATGGAACGAGATCAGCCGGCGGCGCGGATCGGCCGGGCGGCCTGGCGGCGGGATTCCTTGAGCGCCTCGCGCTCGGGCAGCGAGCCCTGGCGGAAGGCCTGGACGGTCTCTGTTGCCGCGGCGGCGGTGACGCGCTCGACGCGCGCGAGGCGCCGCTCGATGCGCTCGAG
This sequence comes from Alphaproteobacteria bacterium, assembly GCA_050187535.1. GTDB lineage: Bacteria > Pseudomonadota > Alphaproteobacteria > ATCC43930 > Allostellaceae > Allostella. The sequence continues at coordinate 3,962 of JBFWXJ010000485.1, forward strand.
CGCGGCGACGACGGCGCGGTTGTCGTTGGCCGGCGCCCGGCCGGCGAGCAGCGCCTCGACCTGGGGCCGGAACGCCGCCGCGGTCGGCGCCGGGATCACCGCTTCCCCGCCGGCGAGCACGGCGTGCACGCCGTCGCGGTCCCAGATGCCGTTGGCGACCCAGCCACCGAAACGATAGGTGCGGCCCTCGGCGCGGCCCCAGGTGTCGTAGTGGGCCTGCGCGGCCTGATCGAGGGTCATGCCGGCGAACATCGGGTTGCCGGCCTGGTACTGCGCCAGCACGTCCGGGTAGCGCTGCATGTACTGCTGGCCGCGGGAGAGCGTCAGGCCAGGCGCCGGGTTGTCGCGCCCCTCGTTCTGCCCGTACAGCAGGTAGTGACTCGCCGCGAACTGGCTCGGCGTCGCGCCAAGTGGCGTGGTCCACGCCTGGCCGAATGCGGCGGCGACGTCCGGGGTCTGCTGCAGGTAGTGCTGGTTG
>JBFWXJ010000486.1:0-4426 GCA_050187535.1 Alphaproteobacteria bacterium
CACGAGGGTAAACTCGATCCCCAACCCCTATCCCACGACACCCATACCAACGCGGGGTGGAGCAGCCCGGTAGCTCGTCAGGCTCATAACCTGAAGGTCACAGGTTCAAATCCTGTCCCCGCAACCAACTTCACTTGCTCATCGAAACGGCCGTCGCGCTCACCCGCGGCGGCCGTTCGCTTTTGCGCCGAGCCAAGCTGCAGCATCGCCGCGAGCTCACCGGACGATCCGCAACCGCTCCGAACGCGCCTCCAGGCCACTCCCGCTGCGGATCGTGAAGACGAGCGGCGTGCCCGGCTTCGCCCAGGCCGGCAACGGGACATGCATGGTCACCGTGCCGGACCCGGAGGAGCGCGCGCGAGCGATCACTTCGCTCGCCATCGCCGGCGGGCCTGCGCCGAGCGAGACCGGCGCGTTCTCGGGCAGACCCGTCGCGGACACGGTGACGGTCGATCCGGCCCGCGCAGTGTCGGGGGTGACGGAGATCGACCGCGGCCTCTCCTCGGTGATGCCGATGCTGCGGCCGATCTCGTCGAGACGCGACTTCAGGTCGGGATTTCGATCGAGAAGATCCTCGACGGAAGAGCCGATGCTGTCGGCCATCCGGCCTACGGCTTCGTTGGCCTTTTCGCCGAAGTCCCTCAGCCGCGATCCGATGCTCCGCTCCGGCTCCGCGGATCGCCGGAGCCTCAGGGATTCTCCGACCAGGAGATCGCCGGAGCCGTCGATTCCGGGGTTCGCCGCCAGGAGCATGCCTTCCGGGACGTCGCAACGCTCGGCAATGCGGCTGAGCGTATCCCCGCGCTCCACGATCACCGTGCCCGCACCGCAGCGTTCCGCCGCCCGACCCGAGGCGTTGCCGGAGGCCGCCATGATCCCGCCGATCAGCGCGACCGTCACGATGACCCGACCGATTGCGAGGCGCATGCTTCCTCGCTTGTGCCGCGACGATGGCCGGCGGCGGCGTCCTACGAATGGGCGGCAGGTGCAGGCCCTACATGGTCGTCATCAGTTCGCAGCCGGCGAGCCGGATCTCGGGATCGCCGCCGTCTCGGCCGCCGGCGAGCCGCAACGTGCAGGATGTCGTGGAATGGAACGCGACCGACTTTCCTTCCGCCTTCCCGGCCGAAGCCTGCAGCACGCCGCTCTCGACGGCGCGAATCTGCGCGCTGACGCTGCCGGTCGGCAGCTCCGTCACGTCGAGGACGTCGAATTTGATCTGATAGTCACGTATCGCGTCCTGCTTGCGATCCAGCCTGCCCATGCTCATGCCGGCGAACCGCTGGAGTTCGGCGCCGGACATCGAGAGCTGGAACGTCATCGTGCTGCCCGTGGTCGCCAGGAAGCTCCCGCGGATCGCCACCGGCGCATCGTCGGCGACGTGCTTCTCCATCCATCTGGTAACGCCCTGCCAGTCGCCCTGCTCGACGGCCTTCTTCGCCTGATCGCCCAGCGGCTCCAGGAAATTCTTCGCCTGCTGGCCGCTGAGCCGCCCGTCCTGGGCGATTGCCGAGCCGGTGAAGACCAGAGCCGCGCCCGCGGCGATGATAAGCGCTTTCATGATGTCCTCCGTCAAAGCGGTTGTCCCGGGCGCCACTCCGGGGCTGTCATCTCGCCCGTATCGCACCGCCCTCGAATGGCGAACTGCCCAGCTTCGGGGGTGTTCCTCCCTTCGCCCATCTTCGAGCGCCGGGAGCACCTCTCCCTCGCGTTACCGCCGCCGGGTCCGAAGCGGATCCGGCGCCTCGCCTGCCGAATCTCGCGGCCCGCCGGCACCAATCCAGCCGAGCCGAGTTAGCCGCAGTAGGGCCGGCGACGGCCGACGGGCCATCCTGCCCCCGCGAGAGGTTCCGATGAGCATCATGGTCAACGGCACCGCGGTGCCCCTGCCCGAGGACGCGCGTGTCTCGCTCCTCGATCTCCTGCGCGAAGATCTCGGCCTCGCCGGCACCAAGATCGGCTGCAACCAGGGGGCCTGCGGGGCGTGCACCGTTCTGGTGGACGGCGCGCGCATCCTCGCCTGCCTCGCGCTGGCGGTGCAGTTCGAGGGACGCTCGGTCACCACGATCGAAGGGCTCTCGGAGGGCGGCGTCCTCCACCCGCTCCAGGAGGCCTTCGTCGAGCATGACGGGCTGCAATGCGGCTACTGCACGCCCGGGCAGATCTGCTCCGCCGTGGCGATGGTGGAGGAGTTGCGCCGCGGCGCCCCCAGCCACGTCACCGCCGACCTGACCGCGGCCGTCATCGCCCTCGACCGCGACGAGCTGCGCGAGCGGATGAGCGGCAACCTATGCCGTTGCGGGGCGCACAATGGCATCGTCGATGCGATCGTCGCCACCTACGGCCAGGTCCAGGCGGAGGCGGCGGAATGACCCCGTTCACCTATTCCCGCGCGGCAGACGCGGCGGCTGCCATCCGCTCCGCCGGCACCGATACCCGATATCTCGGCGGCGGCACCAACCTCGTCGACCTCATGCGCGAGACGATCGAGCGGCCGACCGCACTCGTCGACGTGACCGGCCTCTCACAGGCGATCGAGGAGGCCGGCGAGGGCGGGCTGCGCATCGGCGGGGCGGCCCGCAACACGGCGGTGGCCGAGCACCGGCTGGTGCGCGAGCGCTACCCCGTACTGGCGCGCGCCATCCTGGCCGGCGCCAGCGCCCAGATCCGCAACATGGCGACGGTCGCCGGCAACCTGCTGCAGCGCACCCGCTGCACCTACTTCTACGACGACCAGGGCGCGCGGTGTAACAAGCGGCGGCCGGGCGAGGGCTGCGACGCGCGCGACGGCTTCCACCGCATGCATGCGATCCTGGGCGCTTCGCCGTCGTGCATCGCCACCCATCCCTCCGACATGTGCGTGGCGCTGGCGGCGCTCGATGCCGTGGTCCATCTGGACGGCGAGGATGGCCCGCGGGCGCTGCCCCTGACCGACCTGCATCGCCTGCCCGGCGATCGGCCCGACATCGACACGCGGCTGGCGCCGGGCGAGCTGATCACCGCCGTGACGTTGCCGCCACCGGCGGCGGCCGCGCGCTCGACCTACCGCAAGGTGCGGGACCGGGCGAGCTACGCCTTCGCGCTCGTCTCGGTCGCCGCGGTGCTGGAGGTCGACGGTGGCAGGGTGAGGGACGTTCGGCTGGCGCTGGGCGGGGTCGCGCACAAGCCGTGGCGGGCGCTGAAGGCCGAAGCGGCCTTGCGCGGCCGCCCGGCCGACGAGGGCTGCTTCGCCGATGCCGCGGCGGCCGAGCTCGCGGACGCGGCACCGCTGCGCGACAACGCCTTCAAGGTGGAACTGGCTCGCCGCACGATCACGGCCGTGCTGACCGAGCTCGCGGGAGACGTGCCATGAACATCGTGGACAGGGCCCGCGAGGCGGTGCAGGGCGCGGTGCTGTCGGTGATGAAGAAGGCGGTGGAGATCGCGCCCGAGCGGATGCTGCCGGGCGGCAGGCCCGATCCGCTGCTCGCCGATGGCCATGTCGATGGCCATGTGGGCAAGCCAGTGTCGCGCCTCGACGGTCCCGCCAAGGTGCGGGGCGCGGCGCTCTATGCCGCCGAGTTCGCGATGAGCGGCATGACGTACGCCGCACTCGCCTACAGCACGATCCCCAAGGGCCGCATAGCCCGGATCGACGCTGCGGCGGCCGAGGCGGCGCCGGGGGTCGTCCTGGTGATGACCCATGTCAATGCGCCGCGCCTGAAGCCGATGCCGCGCTTCCTCTCCGGCGGCAAGGCCGCGGGCGGCGACGACCTCCCGGTCATGCAGGACGACCGCGTCCACTGGAACGGACAGCCGGTCGCGCTCGTCCTGGCCGAGACCCAGGAACAGGCTGACCACGCGCAGAGCCTCATCCGCGTCGACTACGAGGCGGAAGCGGCGGCGACGTCGCTCGCCGCCGCCCGCGCCGGCGGCGTCGAGACGGCGGTCTTCCAGGGCGAAAAGCTACTCGACGAGCTCGGCGACGCCAGGGCGGCGCTGGCCGCGGCCGAACACGTGGTGGACGCGGTCTATCGCACGCCGCGCAACAGCCACAACGCGATGGAGCTCCACGCGGCCACCGTCGCGTGGCAGGGCGATACCCTCCTGGTTCATGACGCGACGCAGGCGGTGGCGCACACGGCCTGGTCGATCGCGCAGGTGTTCGGCCTCGACGAGGTGCAGGTGCGCGTGACCTCGCCCTATGTCGGTGGCGGATTCGGCGGCAAGACGCTGTGGCAGCATCAGATCCTGGCCGCCGCGGCGGCGCGGACGGCGGGGCGGCCCGTGCGGATCCGCCTGTCGCGCGAGGGCGTCTACCGCATGGTCGGCGGACGCGCGCCGACCGAACAGCGCGTGGCGCTGGGGGCGGCCGCGGACGGGCGCCTCACGGCCCTCATCCACGAAGGGCTGACGCCGATGACGCCGCACAGCGCGATGCCCGAGC
>JBFWXJ010000487.1:0-4423 GCA_050187535.1 Alphaproteobacteria bacterium
TCGTCTGGCGGTCGATCTGGAACACGCTGGAGGTCGGCTTCGTCACCGCGGTGATCGGCGGCGCGCTGGCCTTCACGGTCGGCTACACCGTCACCCGCACGATGGCGCCGGGCCGCCGGGTGCTGGACATGCTGGCGACCGCCCCGGTCGCGATCCCCGGCCTCGTCATCGGCGTCGGGTATCTGTGGGCCTGGATCGGCCTGCCGGGCGGGCTCTGGGGCACGACGCTGATCCTGGCGCTGGCGCTGGTCGCGCGCTTCTTGCCGGACACCGTGAAAGTGCTGTCGAGCTCGCTGCTGCAGATCCACAAGGAGCTGGAGGAGGCGTCGCGCATCTGTGGCCGCGGCACCGTGCAGACGGTGCTGCGCATCGTCCTGCCGATCGCCCGGCCGGGGGTGGTCGCGGCGATGACGCTGCTCTTCATCCTGGCGATCCGCGAGCTCGGGTCGTCGCTCTTCCTGTTCACCAACGACACGATCGTCATGGCGGTGCTGCTGCTGGACTTCTACGAGGGCGGCAATGCCGGGACCACGGCGTCCTTCAGTGTCGTGCAGTCGGTGATCCTGCTGGTCGTGCTGGGCCTGTCCAGCCTGATCTCGCGCACCGTGTCGGGCGTCGTCGCCCGCACGTGAAAATCAAAACGCACCAAGGGAGGAAGTTCACATGATGGAGCGCAGGAGCGTCCTGGCGGCGCTGGCGGCCGCGGCGGCGTTGGCGGCGGCGCCGGCCTCGGCCGATACCTTCCCGTCGAAGCCGGTCACCTTCGTGGTCCCCTGGCCGGCCGGCGGGTCGAGCGATCTCACCATGCGCGCGCTCGCCGAATCCGCGGCCAAGCACCTGGGCCAGCCCATCGTCATCGAGAACCGGGCCGGAGCCAGCGGCACCGCGGGGCCGGCGGTCATGGCCGCATCGGCCAAGCCGGACGGCTATACGGTCGCACAGATGCCGATCACCGTCTTCCGCCTGCCGCACATGGTGAAGACGTCCTTCGATCCGGCCAAGGACTTCACCTTCATCCTGAACGTGACCGGCTACACCTTCGGCGTCGTCGTCAAGGCCGACGCCAAGTGGAAGACTTTCGACGAGCTGGTGGCGGACGCCAAGGCCAACCCCGGCAAGATCAGCTACGGCACGCCGGGGGCCGGCACGTCGCTGCACATCACCATGGAGCAGATCGCCACGGCCAAGGGGATCAAGTTCACCCATGTGCCCTTCAAGGGCGGGGCGGAGACCAACGCGGCCGTGATGGGCGGCCACGTCGCGGCGGTCGCCGATTCGACCGGCTGGGGGCCGCTCGTCGACGCCAAGGAGTTGCGGCTGCTGGTCACCTGGGGGGCGGAGCGCACCCAGCGCTGGCCCGACGTGCCGACGCTGAAGGAGCTCGGCTACGGCATCGTCTCGGCGTCGCCCTTCGGGATCGCCGGCCCGAAGGGCATGGACCCGAAGATCGTGAAGGTGCTGCACGACGCCTTCCGCAAGGGGATGGAGGAGCCGGCCTACATCGAGGCCATGCGCAAGTTCGACATGGCTCCCTTCTACCTTGCGTCGGAGGACTACGACCGCTTCGCGCGCGAGACGATCGAGCAGGAGCGCAAGCTGATCGACATGCTGGGCCTCGCCCGGAAGAGCTGAGGCGGCCGCGGCCCGGGAGAGCGCAAGGGTGCGCGCGGACCTGCCGAGCGGTCTCATCTGGCTGGCCGCCGGCATCTGGGTCGCGTGGGAGGGGTGGGACCTAGGGCTGGGGACGGCCAACGACCCCGGCTCGGGCTTCGTGCTCTTCTGGTGCGGGCTGCTGCTGGCCGTCCTCGCCGCGGCGCAGATCGTCGGGGCGCTCGGCGCCGCCGGAGGCCCGCCGCTCGGCGCGGTGCTGGGCGGCATCGGCTGGCGGCGGCCGGCGATCGCGCTGGCCGCGCTCGCCGCCTACGCGACGGTCCTCATCCCCCTCGGATTCATCCTGGCGACGGCCGGGTTCATCCTCGTCCTGCTGCTGGCGATCGAGCCGATGCGGCTGCCGGCCGCGCTCGCGCTGTCGGCCGGCACCGCCACTGCCGTATGGGTCGTCTTCGTCCGGCTGCTGGGCGTGCCCCTGCCGCGCGGGCTGCTGGCCTTCTGAGGGGCGCCCATGGAGCTGCTCGACAGCCTGGGGCTGGGATTTGCCGTCGCGCTGAAGCCGATCAACCTCGCCTACTGCTTCGCCGGGGTCTTCGTCGGCACGCTGATCGGCGTGCTGCCGGGCATCGGGCCGGTCGCGGCGATGTCGCTGCTGCTGCCGGCCAGCTTCGCCATGCCGCCCGAATCCGCCATCATCCTCATGGCCGGCGTCTACTACGGCTCGATGTATGGCGGCTCGACGACGGCGATCCTGGTCAATATCCCGGGCGAGGCGGCCTCGGTCGTCACCTGCCTCGACGGCTACCAGATGGCCCGCCAGGGGCGGGCGGGGCCGGCGCTCGGCATCGCCGCCATGGGGTCGTTCATCGCGGGGACCGCGGCGGTGGTCGGGCTCATGCTGGTGGCGCCGTGGCTCGCCCGCTTCGCGCTGCGCTTCGGGCCGGCCGAGTATTTCAGCCTGATGGTGCTGGGGCTCTCGATCCTCGCCTATCTGTCGCATGGCTCGCTGACCAAGGCGCTGATCATGGCGGCGGTCGGGGTCGTGCTGGGGCTGGTCGGCCTCGATTCGATCACCGCCGTGCCGCGGCTGACATTCGACCGCATGGAGCTGGTGGACGGGCTCGGCCTCGTGCCGATCGTCATGGGGCTCTTCGGTGTCGCCGAGATCCTGGTCAACCTCGAGCAGGAGATGCGCCGCGAGGTGTTCGGCCGGCGGATCGCCGGGCTCTGGCCGGGCCGCGACGACTGGCGGCGGAGCGCCGGGCCGCTCGCCCGCGGATCGGTGCTGGGGTTCCTGCTGGGCATCCTGCCGGGTGGCGGCGCCGTCATCTCGTCCTTTCTCTCGTACGGCATCGAGAAGCGCCTCTCGCGCACGCCCGAGCGGTTCGGCAAGGGCGCGATCGAGGGGGTGGCCGGGCCGGAGGCCGCGAACAACGCGGCCGCCGGTGGCGGCTTCATCCCGCTGATGACACTGGGCATCCCGCCCAACGTCGTCATGGCGCTGCTGCTGGGCGCCTTCGTCGTGCACGGGCTGCAGCCGGGGCCGCTGCTCATGACGCAGAACCCGGCGATCTTCTGGGGCATCGTCGCCAGCATGTACCTCGGCAACCTGATGCTGCTGGTGCTCAACCTGCCGCTGATCGGCATCTGGGTCCGGTTGCTGGAGGTGCCCTACCGCGTCCTCTTTCCCATGATCCTCATGTTCTGCGTGGTCGGCGTCTACACGGCATCGGGCGCGGTCTTCGACGTCTGGGTGATGATCGGATTCGGCGTTCTCGGCTGGCTGATGCGCCGATTCGGCTACGAGCCGGCGCCGCTGGTGCTGGCATTCGTGCTGGGGCCGATGCTGGAGAACAACCTGCGCAAGGCGCTGCTGCTCGCCCAGGGCGATTTCACGACCTTCGTGGAGCGGCCGATATCTGCGGTTTGCCTCGGTCTCGCGGCATTGCTCTTGCTTTCGCCCCTGGTACCTCGGATGGGGGCCAGGCGGCGTGCGATCGCACTTGAGCAAAGCTAGTTCTGGCGTTAACCACCTGCTCGCGAGGACGGGTTGAGGGGCATGACCGTGAAGGCTGGTTCCAATCGCGAAAATCCCAATGTTCTCAAATTTGTGACGATGACGGCCGCGGCTGTCGGAGGGCGCGCGGCGGACGGTTTCCCGCCGGACGACTTCGGCGGCGAGGCGGCAGACCGGCGCATCGGGCGGCCATCGCTTCCGGCCGGCTACCGGCCGTCCGACAAGGAAGCGTTCATGAGCCCGCTGCAGCGCGAATACTTCCGGCAGAAGCTGCTGCGCTGGCGGGCCGAGCTGCTCCGCGAATCAACGGAGACCCTCCAGCACCTCAAGGAAGAGACGCTGTCGCAGCCGGACCTGACCGACCGCGCCTCGCTGGAGACCGACCGCTCGATCGAGCTGCGCACCCGCGACCGCGAGCGCAAGCTCATCTCGAAGATCGATGCGGCGCTGGAGCGAATCGAGGACGGTTCATACGGCTATTGCGAGGAGACCAACGAGCCGATCGGGCTGCGCCGCCTCGAGGCCCGGCCCATCGCCACGCTCAGCCTCGAGGCGCAGGAGCGCCACGAGCGCATGGAGCGCACCCATCGCGACGACTGACGGTCGGGACACCCCATGGCCGAACGGGGATCCTGTCGTTTTTTCGCCATGCCGGAATGGAACGAACAACGAACAATTGCCCTGGACCGATGAGAACATAAAGGGTACGTTACCTCGCGGTGCGTCGCCGATGGGCGCCGTGGACTAAGTGGGGTTCCAGCGTTGGCGCAAGCCGCGCTGCGTGTGGTGGACCAG
>JBFWXJ010000488.1:0-4376 GCA_050187535.1 Alphaproteobacteria bacterium
TCGCCGCCCTGCCGAGCCCGACCGACGACCGCCGCGCGGCGCCCGCCGATCCCGGCCTTCTGCAGCAAGGGGCGGCGGTGGCGGCGACCGGCGTGCCGTCGCGCGGCATCGCGGCATGCCGCGCCTGCCATTCCACCGGCGCGGCGCCGGGAACGGCACCCGATCTGCAGGGACAGACGGCCGACTATCTCGAGCGGCAGCTCGCCCTCTGGCGCAACGGCACGCGCCTTGACGGGGCGGAATCCGGCATGGCGGCGATCGCCCGCGACCTGACGCCCGGGGAAGCCGCCGCCACCGCGCTCTACTTCGCGACCATCGCGCCGCGCCGGTGACATCCGGCGGATTTCGCGGCGCGGGACGGCAACCGGATTTGCGTCGGGCCGTTGCTGCTCCGTACGTCACACTCCAGGAGAGCGGGACATGCCGGCCAAGTCGAAGGCGCAGCAGAAGGCCGCCGGGGCAGCCCTGTCGGCGAAGCGTGGCGAGACCAAGAAGGGCGACCTGAAAGGGGCGTCGAAGTCGATGGAAAAGTCGATGAGCGAGAAGCAGCTCGAGGAGCTGGCCTCGACCAAGCGGAAGGGAAAGCCCCAGCACGCCAGCGACAAGAATCGGTGACGGCGCGCCGAGCACCGCATCAGGCGTCGGAGGCGCCGCCGTCGGCCGCAGCGCCCGACCGGGCCCGGCGCATGACGTAACTCAAAAGTCAGCCCGCGATCCATCCCGCGGCCGGCGCAAACAACGCCGATCCGACCCTTGCAGCCGCTCCCGCCGTCGGCTGTTCCCCAACGACCATCACCTCTCGGTCGGCGAGCGCCGGGGTGGCTCGGCGCGCGCCGTACCGGCCGTCGCGGACACCCGCCAGACGACGTTGCCGACGTCGTCGGCGACGAGCAGGCCGCCCCTGCCGTCGATCGCCACGCCGACGGGGCGGCCCATCGCCTCGTCCGCCGCCGCATCGACGAAGCCGGTCAGGACGTCGGCCGGCGGGCCGGACGGGCGCCCGCCCGCGAACGGCACGAACACCACCTTGTAGCCGCTGCGCGGCCGGCGGTTCCACGAGCCGTGCAGGCCGACGAAGGCGCCGCTCGAATACGCCGCCGGCAGCGCGGCGCCTTCGGCGAAGACGAGGCCGAGCGGCGCGACGTGGTTTCCGAGCGCGTAGTCGGGCCTGAGGGCGCGCGCAACCAGCCCGGGGTTCTGCGGCGACACGCGGGTGTCGACGTGCTGGCCCCAGTAGCTGAACGGCCAGCCGTAGAAGCCGCCGTCCCGCACCGCCGTGAGGTAATCGGGCACGAGGTCGCTGCCGAGTTCGTCGCGCTCGTTCACGACGGTCCACAGCACGCCGCTCTGCGGCTCCCAGTCGAGGCCGTTCGGGTTGCGCAGGCCGGAGGCGAACACGCGCGACCGGCCGGTCGCGCGGTCGATCGCCAGGATGGCCGCGCGGCCTTCCTCCTTGGCCAGTCCGTTCTCGGCGATGTTGCTGTTCGAGCCGACGGTCGCGTAGAGGCGGGCGCCGTCGGGGCTCGCGATCACGTTCTTGGTCCAGTGGTGGTTGAGCGGTCCCGCCGGAAGGTCGGCGAGCTTCTCGCCCGGCGCATCGATGCGCGTGGCGCCTTCGACGTAGGGAAAGCGCACGATCGCGTCCGTGTTGGCGACGTAGAGGCTGTCGTCGACCAGGGTCATGCCGAACGGCGAATTCAGCCCGACCAGGAAGGCGCTCTTCAGCTCGGCCGTCCCGTCGCCGTCGCCGTCGCGCAGCAGGGTGATGCGGTTCGCGCTGGGGACGCCGGCGCCCGCCCAGCTCTGGATGGTGTCGAACACCCATCCCTTGATGCCCGGCGCGTGCTCCGGCCGTTCCGGCGCATTGGATTCCGCCACCAGCACGTCGCCGTTGGGCAGGACGTAGAGCCAACGCGGATGATCGAGGCCGGAGGCGAAGGGCGTGACCGCGAGGCCTGCCGCCGGCCGCGGCCTGCGGCCATCCGGCCAGCCGGTCGCGCTGGCGATGTTGACGGTGGGGATCAGCGGCGCCGATGGCGCCGGCAAGACGGGATCGGGGCCCGTCGATGCGTCCTCCGGTAGGGCCGCGGTGTCGCCGCAGGCGGCAACGGCAAGCGCCGCGCACAGGGCGGCCGCGCGAAGGGAAAGCCGTTTCAACGCGCCCCTCGGCGCCGTGGCAAGATCCGTCGCCAGACGAGGCCGCTCATGGGCCGCCGACCAGCGGCGGGCGTGACGCGGGTGTGTCGAGCCACGCGGGATCGATGCGGGCGGCCTCGCCGGCCCTCATTCGCCGGCGCAGCCGGTTGCGCCGCTCGATCCGCGACTGCAGCGCTTCCTGGATCTGCAGCAGGAGCGCGAACTCCCTCTCGGTCTCGTGGCCTTCGTGCTCCAGGTGCTCGATCAGTTCGCGCTGGCGCCTGAGCTGCCGCGAGGCGATGCGGACGTCGCGTTCGGCTTCCGCGAGACGGTGCAGCTTCTGAGTGAGATCGGACATGAATCTCCCTCGCGAGGTGGGCCCGGACCAAGGGCGGGATGTCCGGGCAACCACGGCGTGCGGCACGGGTTCCGGCGGATCGGGCGCACATTGTCGCGAGGTCGGTCGGCGGGCGCGCAGGCGAGGACCGCGATGGACGGCGGCCTGCCACCCGGCCCCGGGTCAGTGGGCGAACAGTCGCGATACCGCCTCAGCACCGGCGTGGCTGCGCCGCGTGCGCGGCGGTGGCGACGCCTGTCACCCCGCGCCGCAACGGCGCGGAGCCCCGGCAGGCGCGCCGCGTGGTGCGGCGTCCAGCCGGGTCGCCTCACGCGGTCGTTCAAGAGGCAGCGGGGCGGTCCGTGCGCGGCTTGTCGCCATCCGACAACTTGGCCGCCTCGGACGACACGGTGTCCTTCACGTCGGCCACGACCTCGTCTACCGCCTGCTCTCCGCGGCGCAGCGGACGACGCGACATCCTCCGCGACCTCGCGCGCCCGGGCGTTCGCCGGGCCCAGGAGTTCGTCCTCGCGGCGCGTCGTCGGGAACAGCGCCCCGAGGACCGTCCCCACGGCGATCCCCAGGGCGCCGATCGCGAGCGGCTGCGCCTCGTAGGCGCGCCGTGCCTGGCCCTGGAGCTCGCTCGCCCCCTTCTGCACCTTGTGGGCGCCGTCGCGGAGGTGATCCGACTGCTCGCGAACGAACGTCTGGCCGCGCCAGCCCTGGTTGAGAGCGCGTTTTCCGTGGCCGGCGCGCAGGAGGCGATCACCGGCTTTCGACGGAACCGCGAAATGATGGATGCCAACCGGAAAGGCGGGGACCAAGCTTCCGCCGACGCCTTTTCGTTCTGCCCGACCTCGTCCGGGACCCGGTCGCCCATGCGGACCCGGTACGCCGCCACATCGCGCGGCCGGCGCGCAGGAGGCGATTACCGTCACGATCGGGAGCGGGTTGGCAAGCGCGGCGGCGGCAAGAGATTCGGGCGCAACACGGCTTCCCGCCTCCACGGCGATGTGTCTCGCCGCGGCCGCGTAGTCGATGCCCGAAAGCTGCGGGTCGACCATCGCCGGTCGACGGGAATCCCCTCCGGGACTCGTGTGTTAGGTTGGAACCACTAGATCATCCGATGGCTTCCCTCGCATGGCTCCGAATTATGCAGCGGTCACCGACACAATTGGCACGTTTGATGCTTGCATGGTGTGCTTGGGCTTCGGTTTTGTGGCAACAGGCTGCATTGGATCGCGAGAGACGTCGATCAACAACAAACCGTTGCGCATCTACCACTCTTCGAGGTGAAAGTCGCCCAGAAGTAGGAAGCGATGGCTGTCGTGAACCAGCGAGAGATCCGTGTCGGATCACCCGCCGACCGGTCTCGGCGACCCAGAACAGGTAGCGGCCAGTGTGGACGCGGGCAAGGTGATCAGCGGTGTACCGGTCATTGTTTCACGTCCCGACGCCGACTAGTTCGATTGCCCTCGGTCTTGTGCACTCGTCATGACGCACACTCACTACGATACGCATCCTACTCACTCGCGATTTCCTTCTATATTTCTATCTCAGTTGAAGTAACGTGGCAGATTTTCCGAAACAGAACATTTTTTCTCGGCGGCTAGGGCTATAGGGGGCGGCTCAGAATTCTGCACAAACTCCCCGGTCCTACACCGTGCGCCTTCGTCGCTCACCTTCAGCCCGTGCAGCCTTCTTGCGAACGAGTGCGCTACGTGCAGGCTTTTTGACAGTCTTCGGCCGTACAGGCTTCCGCCCACTACCGGACTTGCGTACAGGAATTTGGTCGTCGTCGTCATCGTCTTCAGTCTTCGCCGCGTTCGCCTTCCGGATCAAGGTGTCAAGATCGTCATCACCGGGCTCGAATGCTTGCAGCCCAAGAGCTTTCAAGTCATGT
>JBFWXJ010000489.1:0-4354 GCA_050187535.1 Alphaproteobacteria bacterium
AGCCCGCCAGCGTGCCGACGATGCCGATGGTGGAGCCGGTCAAGAAGAAGATGCGCAGCACCATGCCGCGCGTCGCCCCCATGGTGCGCAGGATGGCGATATCCCGCCCCTTGTCCTTCACCAGCATGATCATCGAGGAGATGATGTTGAAGGCGGCGACCACGATGATCAGGGTCAGGATCAGGAACATGACGTTGCGCTCGACCTGGAGCGCGTTGAAGAAGCTCGAGTTGGCCTGCTGCCAGTCGTAGACGCGGGTGCCGGGCCCCGACGCCGACAACAGCTCCGATCGCAGGCGGCGCACGTCGTCGGCGTTGGACGCGAAGACCTCGATGCCCGTGACGGCGTCCGGAGACTGGAAGAAGAGCTGGGCCGCCTCCAGCGGCAGGAATACGTGCGAGCTGTCGTACTCGAACATGCCGACGTTGAAGACGGCGACGACGCGGTAGGCGCGGATGCGCGGCAGCGTCCCCATGGGCGACGCCATCCCCTGGGGCGCGATCAGGGTGATGCGGTCGCCCGGCAGGATGCCCAGCTTCTGGGCCAGCCGGTAGCCGATGACGGCAGTGTCCTCGCCGCCGAACTGAGACAGGAATCCGGCCTCGATCTTGTCGGCGATCAGCTTGCGGGCGCGCAGATCGTCGGGGCGCACGCCACGCACGACGGCGCCGGACGCGCGGCCCTGGTTGGACGCCATGACCTGGCCTTCAACCAGCGGCGTCGCCGAGATGATGCCCGGAACCCGCCGCACGGCGTCGGCGATGCGGTCGAAATCCCTGAGGTTCCCGCCATTGGCCAGCACCGTCGCATGGCCGTTGAGCCCGAGGATGCGGCCCAGCAGCTCCTGCCGGAAGCCGTTCATCACCGACATGACGATGATGAGCGTCGCCACGCCGAGGCAGATTCCGAGGAACGAGAACCCGGCGATGACCGAGATGAAGCCTTCCTGCCGGCGCGCCCGCAGGTAGCGGAACGCCAGCATCCGCTCGAAGGCGGAAAAGATCATGGGGCGTGGCTGCCTGTGGTCACTGCGTGAGGCGTGCGAGCGCGGATTCGATCGAGAGGTCCTGCTTCCCGCCGGTGCGGCGCTCCTTCAGCTCGACCAGCCCCTGCGCGAGGCCGCGGGGACCGACCACGAGCTGCCAGGGCAGGCCGATCAGGTCCATGGTGGCGAACTTCGCACCCGGGCTCTCGTCACGGTCGTCGTGCAGCACTTCGACGCCGGCCGCACGCAGGCGGCCGTAGATGTCGTTGGCCGCCGCCGTGCAGGCCGCGTCGCCGACGCGGAGGCTCACGAGGCCGACCCGATAGGGGGCGACCGATTCCGGCCAGATGATGCCGCGCTCGTCGTGGCTCGCCTCGATGATCGCGCCGACGAGACGCGAGACGCCGACGCCGTAGGAACCCATCTCGAGCGGCACCATCTCGCCGTCCGGCTTGGCGACCACTGCACCCAGCGGCTTCGAGTACTTGGCGCCGAAGTAGAAGATGTGCCCGACCTCGATACCGCGGGCCTCGACCCGGCGCGCCTCGGGGATCGCCGCGAAGGCGGCCGTGTCGTGCTTCTCGTCGGTCGCGGCGTAGGGCGCGGTCCAGCGATCGACGATGCCCTGAAGCGCCGCCGCATCGTCGAAGTCGACGGCAGATGCGAGGGCGTCGAACTCGATGACGTCGCGATGGCAGTAGACCTGGCTCTCGCCGGTCTCCGCCAGGATGATGAACTCGTGGCTGAGGTCGCCGCCGATCGGGCCGGTGTCGGCGCGCATCGGGATCGCCTTCAGTCCCAGGCGCGCGAAGGTGCGCAGGTAGGCCACAAACATCTTGTTGTAGGAGTGGCGCGCGCCCTCCTTCGTCAGGTCGAAGGAATAGGCGTCCTTCATGAGGAACTCGCGGCCGCGCATGATGCCGAAGCGCGGACGCACCTCGTCACGGAACTTCCACTGGATGTGGTAGAGGTTCTTCGGCACGTCGCGCCACGACTTGAAGGACTGGCGGACGATGTCCGTGATCAGCTCCTCGTTGGTCGGCCCGTAGAGCATCTCGCGCTCGTGCCGGTCGACGATGCGCAGCATCTCCTTGCCGTAATCGTCGTAGCGGCCGCTCTCCTTCCACAGGTCGGCCGACTGGATCGTCGGCATGAGCAGCTCCTGCGCGCCCGAGGCGTCTTGCTCCTCGCGGACGATCTGCTCGATCTTCTTCAGCACGCGGAAGCCGAGCGGCAGCCAGGAATAGATGCCCGCACTCGCCTGGCGGATCATGCCCGCGCGCAGCATCAGACGGTGGGAGACGATCTGCGCCTCGCTCGGGTTCTCCTTGAGCGTGGGCATGAAGAAGGTGCTGAGGCGCATCGGCTTCCGGATCGGTGGTTGGGCCGCCGGGCGGGCGGCGGTCCCGTTTAGCGGATGGGAGTGGCCAAGTCCATCGGCGGCCTGTTGCCGGGCGAACGCGCCCGCGCGCAGGATCGGTCCCGCGGCATCCGGCCGCGGGGGGAACGGCATGCTGGAGCGACTCTTCGGGCTTTCCGCCCATGGCACGACCGTGCGCCGCGAGGTGGTCGCGGGCGCCACGACCTTCCTCGCCATGGCCTACATCATGTTCGTCAACCCGGCGATCCTGAAGGACGCCGGCATGGACCAGGGATCGGTGTTCGTCGCCACCTGCCTCGCCGCGGCGGTCGGGTCGGCCGCGATGGGGCTGTGGGCGAACTACCCGATCGCGCTCGCCCCGGGCATGGGCATCAATGCCTACTTCGCCTACGGTGTCGTCCAGGGCATGGGCTACTCGTGGCAAGTGGCGCTGGGGGCCGTCTTCCTGTCCGGGCTCATGTTCCTGGTGCTGGCGCTGACGCCGCTGCGCCATTGGGTGATGGACGCGATCCCCAAGTCACTGAAGCACGCGATCGCCGCGGGCATCGGGCTGCTGCTGGCGATCATCGCGATGCAGAACGCCGGGATCGTCGTCGCCCATCCGGCGACGATGGTCACCGTCGGCAAGCTGACCGCGCCGCCGGTGATCGTGGCCGCGATCGCGTTCTTCGCGATCGTGGCGCTCGACCGGCGCGGCGTGCCGGGCGCGCTCATCATCGGCGTGCTCGGTGCGACCGCTGTCGCCGTGGCACTCGGCCTTGCTCCGTTCCGCGGCGTCGTCGACGTGCCGCCGTCGCTGGCGCCGACCTTTCTGGCGCTCGATCTGGCGGGCGCGCTCCATCTCGGCCTCGTGGTCGTCGTGCTCGCATTCTTCTTCGTCGACCTGTTCGACAATGCCGGCACGCTGATCGGCGTCGCCCATACGGGTGGCTTCCTCGACCAGAAGGGCCGGCTGCCGCGGCTCGACCGCGCGCTGACGGTCGCCAGCACCGCCGCGATGGCGGGAGCCGCGCTCGGAACGTCGACGACGACCAGCTACATCGAGAGCGCCGCCGGCATCCGCGCGGGCGGGCGCACCGGCCTCACCGCCTGCGTCGTCGCGGTACTGTTCGTCGCGAGCCTCGTGCTGGCGCCGCTGGTGCTGTCGGTGCCGGGCTTCGCAACCGCGCCCGCCCTTCTCTATGTCGCCTGCATGATGACGCGCGGACTGGCGGAGATCGACTGGGACGATGCGACGGAATACGCGCCCGCCGTGGTGACTGCAGCCACCATGCCCTTCACCTTCTCGATCGCGCACGGCATCGCCTTCGGCTTCATCACCTTCGCAGCGGTGAAACTCGCGAGCGGACGCATCGGCGACGTCACGCCGGCGATGGCCGTGCTCGCCATCGCCTTCGTCCTCAAGTTCGCCCTGATATGAGGAAATGGTTGGGCCGCCATGCAAAAAAGTGATGACAGCCCCGCGGCAATTAAGTATTGTCGCGACGAAAGAAGGGGCCGCGCCGGGTTACCGTCGCAGCCCCAAGTTTAGGGAGGAATCGCCATCAGGCGACAATCGAGCGGCGCAGGCCGCTCGATTGCGTTTATAGATGGCGTCAAAACCGCCCATGCGCAAGGGCGAAGTGCTCTACACCTCCGTTTTCTTCATAAAAATCAACAGCTTGAACACCGTTTCAGCAATTGCTCGCGAAGGGGGCAGGTTTCCGCCCAATCCTGCGGCGTCCGGGGCCGTGGTCCGGACGTCGCCGACCCGAGGCGAATCATGACGCTGGCACCGCTGAACGCCGCTCCGCTCGTGATCCAACTGCATGCCTGGGCGGCGATGGGCGCCTTCGCGCTCGGCCTCGTGCAGCTCGTCGCACCCAAGGGGACCCTGCCGCATCGCACGCTCGGCTGGATCTGGGTCGTGCTGATGGCGGTGGTCGCCGTCAGCGCATTCTTCATCCACCAGATTCGCCTGATCGGGCCGTGGAGCCCGATCCATCTCT
>JBFWXJ010000490.1:0-4330 GCA_050187535.1 Alphaproteobacteria bacterium
TCGGCGACGTCGCCGGTGAGGCCGGCGTTCCCGAACTCGCCCGCGCTGCCGCCGAGCCCGGTGAAGTCGAAGCGCAGCACCGCGAATCCGCGCTCGACCAGCCCGGCCGATATCCGCGCCGCGGCCAGGCTGTCCTTCGAGCAGGTGAAGCAGTGGGCGAACAGGGCGTGGGCCAGGACCGGCCCCGCCGGGCGGTCGAGGCGGGCGGCCAGCTCGGCGCCGGCCGGGTTGCGGAAGGTGAAACGCTCGCTGGGCATGGCCGCCTCCTGTCCGCCCCCGGCCAGCCCGATCCGCCCGGACTGGCGCCGGCGGCGCCGTCGGGCTAAGAAAACGGCATTACGACATCAGGAGGAAGGGCCGCCCGGTCCGATCGAGGACCTGGGACGGTGAGGATGAGGATTCCCATGGCGCAGAAATGGACGCCCGACGGCTGGCGCAACAAGCCCGCGAAGCAGATGCCCGACTATCCCGACCAGGCCGCGCTGGCCAAGGTCGAGGATTCGCTTCGGAGCTATCCGCCGCTGGTCTTTGCCGGCGAGGCCCGCCGCCTGAAGAAGGCACTCGGCAACGTCGCGGAAGGCAACGCCTTCCTGCTGCAAGGCGGTGACTGCGCCGAGAGCTTCGCCGAGTTCCATCCCAACAACATCCGCGACACCTTCCGCGTCCTGCTGCAGATGGCGGTGGTGCTGACCTATGGCGCCGCCTGCCCGGTGGTGAAGGTCGGCCGCCTCGCCGGCCAGTTCGCCAAGCCCCGCTCGGCCGACACCGAGACGATCGACGGCGTCGAGCTGCCGAGCTATCGCGGCGACAACGTCAACGCGATCGAATTCACGCCGGAGGCGCGCCGGCCCGACCCGCAGCGCATGGTCCAGGCCTACAACCAATCCGCGGCGACGCTCAACCTGCTGCGCGCCTTCGCCCAGGGCGGCTATGCCGACCTGCATCAGGTCCATCGCTGGAACCTCGGCTTCGTCGAGCGCAGCCCGCTCGGCGAGCGCTACCGGGAGCTCGCCAGCCGGCTGACCGAGACGCTCGACTTCATGGCGGCCTGCGGTCTCACGTCGGAGACGACGCCGCAGATCCGCGAGACCGATTTCTTCACCTCGCACGAGGCGCTGCTGCTGCCTTACGAGCAGGCGCTGACGCGGATCGATTCGACGACCGGCGACTGGTACGACGTCTCGGCGCATATGGTCTGGATCGGCGACCGCACGCGCCAGGCCGACGGCGCCCATGTCGACTTCATGCGCGGGATCAAGAATCCGATCGGCATGAAGGTCGGCCCGTCGATGGAGACCGACGACCTCTTGCGCCTGATCGAGATCCTGAACCCGGAGAACGAGCCGGGCCGGCTGACCCTGATCGCGCGCATGGGCCACGACAAGGTCGGCCAGAAGCTGCCCGGCCTCGTCCGCGCGGTGAAGCGCGAGGGCCGCAAGGTCGTCTGGTGCTGCGATCCGATGCACGGCAATACGATCAAGGCGGCCTCGGGCTACAAGACGCGGCCGTTCGACCGCATCCTGACGGAGGTGCGCGGCTTCTTCGCCGTCCACCAGGCGGAGGGGACGCGGGCGGGCGGCGTGCATTTCGAGATGACCGGCCAGGACGTCACGGAGTGCACCGGCGGTGCCCAGGCGATCTCGGACACGGACCTTTCCGACCGCTACCACACGCACTGCGACCCGCGGCTCAACGCCAGCCAGGCGCTCGAGCTCGCCTTCCTGATCGCCGAGCAGCTCAAGGCCGAGCGCGCCGGCGGCACGCGGCGGATCGCGGCGGTCGGCGCCTAGGCCCGATCGTCCGGGCGGGCCGGTCGAGATGGCGGCGGACGGCACCGTGCCGCGGCCGAACGGCGGCGTCTGGCCTGCGCCGGACGACGTCGCGCGGCTGACCGACAAGTATTTCCTCCGCACCAAGGAGGCGGTCGGCCGCTTCGGCGATAAGCCAGTCACCTACGCGGTGTTCATGCGGCGGCCGGTCATCTGCACGCCGAAGCTCGCCGTCGACTGGCTGCAGGCGATGGCGAAGGCGCGCGGCGTCGCCTTCGACGTGCGCCTGGCCCACCAGGAAGGCGAGTGGGTCGGCGCCGGCGAGCCGCTGATGATGATCACCGGGCCGCTCTATCACCTCGTCGACCTGGAGACGATCTATCTCCAGCGGCTCGGCCCGCCCTGCGTCGCCGCCTACAACGCCTACCAGATGTGCGTGGACCTGCCCCAGGTCGCCTTCCTGGCGATGGACGCCCGCCACTGCGCCGGCACCGAGATGGCGGAGATGATGGCCTATGCCGCCAGCGTCGGCTCGGCGGCGGCGCGGCGCGATGCCGGCGCGCGGGGCTTCATCGCCAACGCCACCGACGCGACCGCCCACTACTTCGGCAACGACAAGGGGCAGGGCACGATGCCCCATGCCCTGATCGGCTATGCCGGGTCGACCGTGCGCGCGGCCGAGATGTTCCACGAGGCCTTCCCCGACGAGCCGATGACGGTGCTGGTCGACTACTACGCGCTCGAGATCACGGATGCGCTCGCGGTCTGCCGGCGCTTCCCCGACCTGGTCGCCTCGGGCCGCCTCTCCTTCCGCCTGGACACCCATGGCGGCCGCTATGTCGAGGGGCTCGACCTGAACAGCTCCTATGCCGTGCTCGACCGCCACGTGCCGAAGGCAATCAAGGGCTATCGGACTGAGACCGAGCTGCGCCACCTCGTCGGCACCGGCGTCTCGGCGGCGGCGATCTGGCACCTGCGCGAGCGCCTGGACGCGGAGGGGTGCAAGCCCGTCAGGATCGTCGCGTCGTCCGGCTTCACCCCGGCCAAGTGCAAGGCGATGGCGATCGCCGAGGCGCCGGTCGACGTGATCGGCACCGGCTCGTACCTGCCGGAAACCTGGACCGAGACCTACGCGACCGCCGACATCGTCGCCTATGACGGCGTGCCGAGCGTGAAGGTCGGCCGCGAGTTCCTGCTGCGCTATCTCGATCGCTGATCCGCCGGCGCGCCGCCGGCGACGGAGGCGCGGACCATGAGGACCTGGCCATGAGGACCTGGATCGTCGGTGCGTCCCTGCTCATCGCCGCCGGCGCCGCATCGGCCGCCGACATGCCGATCGTGGATGCGCATATCCACTACAGCGAGGACGCCTGGGGCAACCTGCCACCGGCGGACGCGGTGAAGCTGCTGCGCGATGCCGGCGTGAAGCGTGCGCTCGTCTCGAGCTCGAGCGACGAGGGCACGCAGAAGCTCTACGAGGCGGCGCCCGACCTGATCGTGCCGGAGCTGCGGCCCTATCGCCGCCGCGGCGAGCTGTCGTCATGGGTGCGCGACGAGACGGTGATCGCCCATATCGAGAGCCGGCTGCAGCGCTATCGCTATGTCGGCATCGGCGAGTTCCACGTCTACGGCGCGGATGCCGACCTGCCGGTGATGCGCCGCGTCGTGCAGCTCGCCAAGCAGTACAACCTCTTCCTGCACGCCCACTCCGATGCCGACGCGGTCGAGCGCCTGTTCAAGCAGGATCCCGACGCCCGCATCCTCTGGGCCCATTCCGGGTTCGACCGGCCGGAGAACGTCGCGGCGATGCTGCGCAAGCATCCGCGGCTCCATTGCGACCTCGCCTTCCGCAGCGACCATGCGCCGGGCGGCCAGCTCGCGCCGGAATGGCGCGCGGTCTTCAACGAGTTTCCGGACCGCTTCATGGTCGGAACGGACACGTTCGTCCCGGAGCGCTGGCACTATGTCGGCGAGCATGCGCGCTGGTCGCGCGGCTGGCTCGGCCAGCTGCCGCCGGAGATCGCGGAGAAGATCGGCTTCCGCAACGGCGATGCCTATTTCGGCGATTTCCCGGCCGGGCGGGGGCAGTGAGGGCGGCGGCGCTTCTCCTGCTGCTGCCGACGGCCGCCGCGGCGGCGGACTGCGCGCCGGATCTCGCCGGCGCCCGGCGCGTCGCGGGCGAGGGCTATACCCTGGCGATCCGGCCGAGCCCGGCGCCGATCCCGCTCGCGCGCCACTTCGCCCTCGACGTCGCGGTCTGCCCGACGGCAGGCAAGGCCGCACCGACGCTGGCGCGCGTCGACGCGCGCATGCCCGAGCATGGCCACGGCATGAACTACCGGGCGGCGCTGACGCCGCGCGGCGAGGGACGCTGGCGCGCGGACGGACTGATGTTCCACATGCCCGGCCGCTGGCAGCTGCTGTTCGACCTCCGCGCCGGCGACCGCACCGGCCGTCTCGCGGTGGAGGAGATCGTCGAGTGAGGTGCGCGGCCGCGCGGCTGGCGCTCCTGGCGCTGGTGGTGCCGGCGCGCGCCGTGCTGCTGGACTTCACCGACCGCG
>JBFWXJ010000491.1:0-4314 GCA_050187535.1 Alphaproteobacteria bacterium
GGCGAGCGAGGCCATGCGCTCGCGGATCAGCGTCATGTCGGCTTCGGTCGGCGCCACGCACAGCACCTCCGCGCGGCACTCGATCGGGATGACGTTGACGAAGGTGCCGCCATGGACGACGCCGACGCTGTAGGTCTGCCCGCGCGACAGGTCCGACCAGCCCTCGATACGCTCGATCAGGCCGGCCATGGCGCGGATGGCGCTTCGGCCGATGCGGTTGTCCGCACCGGCATGGGCGGGCCGGCCATGGACATCGAGCTTGTAGCGCAGGAAGGCATGGCGGCCGGTGACGACGCGGCCAGTGTCGCCCTTGGCGGGCTCCGGCACCAGCACGAAGGCGTGGCGGGCGGCCTCCTCCTCGATCAGGCGTCGGGTCGACGGGCTGCCGACCTCCTCGTCGGGGATGAACATGAAGGTAACCGGCAGGCCCGGGCGCCCACCCTCCGCGACGACCTGGCGCATGGCGTGGCAGGCGAGATAGAGCCCGCCCTTCATGTCGTAGATGCCGGGCCCGTACATGCGGTCCCCGTCGCGGCGCAGCGGCAGCGGGCCGGCGAGCGTGCCCTCCAGGTGCACGGTATCGAGGTGGCCCAGCACGAGGATGCCCGGGCCGTTGCCGCGGCCCGGCACGCGGGCGCGCACGACGTCGCCATATCCACCCTCGCCCGGCACCCGCTCCACATGGGCGCCGATCGCCGCCATCGTCTGGGCGGCCTTGTCCATCATGCGGTTGACGCCCGCGACATGGACGGTCGGACTCTCGACGGCGACCCAGTCGCAGATGCCCGAAAGAATCTCCTCGGCGTCGAAGCCGCCCCCAGCCATCGTCATGCTCCCGCGACGGTCATGCGTGCGCCGGCTCGGTCGCGGCCAGCGGGCCGACGACGGTGCGCGAATGCGGGAAGCGGCGGTCGCCCTCCGGATCGCCGACCGGGGTGCGGCGCAGCGTGCGCCGCTGCGTCGTGTCGAAAGGCTCGCGCGCGTGCTGGAGGATGAGGTTGTCCCACAGCAGCATGTCGCCCGCCCGCCAGCGATGGCGGTAGCCGACGGCGGGATCGGCGATCCGCCCGCGCATCTCCGCGATCAGCGCCTCACCCTCGGCGATGGGGGCGCCCAGGATGCGCACGGTCGTATGCTCGCTGAGGAAGACGACCTTCCGGCCGGTGTCGGGGTCGGTCCAGACCAGGGGATGGATGGCCCGCGGCGCATCCTCGGGCGTCCCCTCCTCGACCGAACGCTTGGCGTAGTCCTCTCCGAAATAGTCGAAGAGCTGGTAGGACGAGAGCCCTTCCAGCTTTGCCTTCAGCGCCTCCGGCAGCCCGTCATAGACGGCGGCGCAGTTGGAGAAGAGCGTGTCGCCGCCGCCCGTCGGGATCTCGATGCCGTAGAGCCCGATCGCCTTCAGCGGATGCACGAAGAAGGTGTTGTCGGAATGGAAGTGCAGCTCGCCCTGCCCGAGGATGCCGTCCGCCCGCGCGTTCGAGACATAGGCGGTCTTGGCCTTCTGCATCGCCGGGCTGCGGCGCGAGATCGGCCCGAACACCTCGGCGAAGCGGAGCTGGTCGTCCTCGTCGATGCGCTGGTCGCGCAGCAGCAGCAGGTGATGGCGGCGGTAGAGCGCCCGCAGCTCGTCGGCGACGTCGCTGCCGATCGGCTGCGTCAAGTCGAGGTTCAGGATCTCGACGCCCAGGGCGGGGCTGACGGGGCGGGTCTCCAGCATCGGGATCGCTCCTTCTTCGGCTCAGGCGGCGAAGCCGAGCGCGTCGCGGAACTTGTACCATGCGATGGCGCCGGCGACGCCGGGGCCGCGCAGGGAATGGAAGGGCACGGTCGAGAACGGCGTGTCGGGGAAGTCGAGTGCGGGATCGCCGCCGCCCGCGAGCTTGCCGGCCAGCACCGCGCCCATGCTGGTCGCCAGCGCGATGCCGCGGCCGTTGTAGCCGAGCGCCGTCCATACGCCGGGTGCCGGGCGGTGGAGATGGGGCATCTCGTCCAGCGTCATGTCGATGCGGCCGCACCAGGCATGGCGCCAGTCGACCTCGCCCAGCATCGGATAGCGCCGCCCGGCCGTACGCACGATGGCCGCCAGGGTCGAGGCCGACGGCACGTCGCCGAGCGGCCCGCGGCCGCCGGTGATGAGCCGGCCCTCGGCGTCGATGCGGAAATAGCTCGAGAGCTTGCGCGTGTCGGAGACGACCGCGCGCGACGGCAGGATGGTGGCGCGCAGATTGTCCGACAGCGGCGCGCTCGCCATCTGCGCGCTCTGGACGCCGACGAAGGAGCGCCCCAGGCCCGGCCACAGCCGGTCGGTATAGGCGCCGGTCGCCAGAACCACCTGCTCGGCCGCGACGGCGCCACGCTCGGTCTCGACGCGCCAGCCGGCGCCCTGGCGGGTCATGCGCAGGACCGGGCTCTTGGCATGGACCGCAGCACCCGCGCGCAGCGCGGCGGCGGCGAGGCCGCGGACATAGGAGAGTGGCTGGATGGCACCGGCGCGGCGGTCGTGCATGCCGCCGACATAGTCGGACGTGCCCAGCATCCGCGCGGTCTCGTCCCTCGACAGCAGCGCGACGTCGGCGCCGCGCGCCTTCAGCTCCTTGGCGGTCTTCTCCAGATAGGCGAAGGCCATCGGTGAATGGGCCGCACGGATCCAGCCGTTGCGCTCGAGCCCGCAGTCGATGCCGTGGCGGCGGATGAGGTCGTAGACGCGCTCGGCGGCCGTGTCGCCGAGCGCCACCACCTTCTCCGCCATCTCGCCGCCGAAGCGCGCCGCCAGCTCCTCGCGGCTGCGCTTGACGCCGGGAATGACCTGGCCGCCGTTGAGGCCGGACGCCCCCTCGCCGACCGCGCGCGCCTCCAACACCGCGACGCGCGCGCCGCGCTCCGCCAGGTGCAGGGCCGTCGAGAGGCCGGTGAAGCCGGCCCCGACGACCGCGATGTCGGCCTTGGCCTCGCCTTCCAGCGGCGGGCAGTTCGGCCCCGGCACGGCGGTCGCCGCCCAGAGCGAGCCCTGCCGCAGCAGCGCGTCGCCGTTCATGACCTATTCCGCGGCTTCCCGCCTCGCGTACCAGCGGCGCGCCGTCTCCGGTCGCAACAGGCCGTCGGCGACGTCGCGGTCGATGTCGCGCGGGTCGCGCAGCTCCGGCCGGCCATGGCCGCCGCCGCCGCCCAGCAGGACCTCGACGATGTCGCCCTTGCGCACGGGGTTGGCCGACTTCGACTTGATCAGGATCACCTCGTCGCCGCGCAGGATGCGGGCATGGCCGAGCACGCCGGGCGAACCGCCGAAGAACCCATCCGCCGGATAGCGGAAATGGTCGGAGTACATCGAGAAGGTCACGCCATCCTTCAGGATCTCGTAGCGGCGGTAGAAGCCGGCGCCGCCGCGATGGGCGCCATGGCCGAAGGAGTCCGTCGCCAGCTCGTAGCTGTGGATGCGGAAGAACTCGTAGCCCGCGTCCAGCGCCTCGACCGGGGTGTTGGCACAGTTGGAAAGGCCGTTGTCGACACCGTCGCAGCCGTCGACGCCGCGCGACCCGCCGAACCCGCCGCCCATCGGCTCCAGATGAACGGCATAGCCCCGCTCGCCGAAATGGGCGAGGCAGGTGACGGTGGTGGTGTTGAAGCCGAGTGCCGGCACGAGATCGGGGGCGGCCTGCGCCAGCGCCTTCATGACCGCGTCATAGGCGCGGTACGCCGAGAGCATGCGGGCGCGCACCGGTGCCGGCGGCTTCGGGTTGACGATCGAGCCGTAGGGTGCGGTCACCGTGATCGGCCGCTTCAGCCCCTCGTTGAACGGGATGTCGGCGCTGGTCAGCACCGACTTCACCGCCGACAGTGCCGCCGAGATGGTCGAGGAGAACGGGCAGTTGATGTTGCGGCCGACCTGCGGCGCGCTGCCCTCGAAGTCGATCGACACGCTCTCGCCGGCGATGGTCAGGCGGGCGCGGATCGGCAGCGGCTCCTCGCCGATGCCGTCGTCGTCGAGCAGCGCCTCGCCGACATAGGAGCCGTCCGGCACCTTGGCGATCGCCGCGCGCACCCGCCGCTCCGAGTAGTCGAGCAGTTCGCGCATGGTCTCCTCGACCGCATCGACGCCGTACTTCTCGCAGAGCTGCCGGACGCGGGCGGCACCCATGGCGTTGGCGGCGAACTGCGCGTTGAAGTCGCCGATCGTCTGGTCGGGGACGCGGATGTTGTGGGCGATCAGGCGCTCCAGCCGGCCGCCGTTCCAGTCCTCGTCCATGTTCCAGCGCGACGGCGGGATGCGCAGCCCCTCGGAGATGACGTCGGAGGCCTCCGCCGTCAGGCCGG
>JBFWXJ010000492.1:0-4299 GCA_050187535.1 Alphaproteobacteria bacterium
GAGGTCGCGCAACAGCCCAGGCACATCAACCAGTGCCCCCTCTTCCTCGTCTGGCTGGCCGACCTGTCGCGCCTCGGCCGCCTCGCCGAGGCCGAGGGGACGACCCTGGCGGGCCTGCCCTATCTGGAGACCTTCCTGGTCGCCGCCATCGACGCGGCGCTGGCCGCCCAGAACGCGGTCATCGCCGCCGAGGCGCTCGGCCTCTCCACCGTCTACATCGGCGCGCTGCGCAACGACCCGGTGCGCGTCGCCCGCCTGCTCGGGCTGCCGCCGGGGGCCATGGCCGTGTTCGGCCTCTGCGTCGGCTATGCCGACCCGAAGGCGGCCGGCGAAGTGAAGCCGCGGCTGCCGCAGGGCGCCGTCCTTCACCACGGCCGCTACGCGACCGCCGACGAGCGGGCCCACCGCGCCGCCTACGACGGCAAGCTCGCGGTGTTCTCGCGCCGGAACGAGATGAACGACGACACCTGGACCCGCCGCGTCATCAGCCGCATCGGCACGCTGCCGGCGCTGCGCGGGCGCGACAAGCTGCGCCAGGCGCTGGAGGCGCTGGGGCTGCCGCTGCGCTGAGGGTCGGGGTTACGAGCGCGCCTCCCTCCCCGCCGCAGCGTGACAATCCGGCCGCCCCGGCGGTATCGTTGCGGAAAGGCCCGCCCGTTCGAGGCCGTCCAGCGAGGAAGTGCGCTGCCATGAGCGTCACCATCCGGCCGCTCCATCCGGTCTTCGTCGGCGAGGTCGAAGGCATCGACATGCGCCGCCCGTTGACCGCCGACGAGGTCGCCGCGATCGAGGCCGGGATGGACCGTTACGCCGTGCTGGTGTTCCACGGCCAGGAGGTCACCGACGAGCAGCAGGTCGCCTTCAGCCGCAACTTCGGCGAGATCGAGCTGGCGGTCGGCAGCAACGTGACCAGGCCCGAGGACCGCCGGCTCAACGTGCAGCTCGCCGACATCTCCAACCTCGACCGCAACAACCGCCTGCTCGGCCGCGACGACCGGCAGCGCATGTTCAACCTCGGCAACCAGCTCTGGCATTCCGACAGCTCGTTCCGCGCGGTGCCGGCCAAGTATTCGCTGCTGTCGGGCCGCCGCGTCCCGGCCGCCGGCGGCAACACCGAGTTCGCCGACATGCGGGCGGCGTACGATGCGCTGGACGACGAGACGAAGGCCGAGATCGAGGACCTGGTCTGCGAGCACTCGCTGATCCATTCCCGCGCGCTGCTCGGGTTCACCGAGCTGACCGACGAGGAGCGGCGGACCTTCGCCCCCGTTCGCCAGCGCCTCGTGCGCACCCACCCGGTGACCGGGCGCAAGTCCCTTTTTCTCGCCTCCCATGCCGGAGCGATCGTCGGCCGGCCGGTGCCGGAGGGCCGCGCGCTGCTGCGCGACCTCGTCGAGCATGCGACGCAGCGGCAGTTCGTCCACGCCCACCGGTGGCAGCAGTGGGACCTCGTCATGTGGGACAACCGCCAGACGATGCATCGCGCCCGCCGCTACCGCGAGAACGAGGAGGTGCGCGACATGCGGCGCACCACCATCGCCGGCGACGGACCGACCGTCGCCCAGGTCGCCGCCTAGATATCGCGGCCGGCGGCATTCGCCGCCGCGCCCGCCCCGCCTTCACTCAACCGGAGAGCCCGAGAGATGATCTACGAGCTGCGCGTCTACCGTTGCGTGCCCGGCCGCCTGCCGGCCCTGCTCAAGCGCTTCGACACCATCACGCTGAAGCTGTGGGAGAAGCACGGCATCCGGCAGGCCGGCTTCTGGACGACGCTGGTCGGCGAGTCGAACCAGGACCTCTTCTATCTGCTCGCCTGGGAATCGATGGCCGACCGCGAGAAGAAGTGGAACGCCTTCGCCAGCGACCCGGTCTGGCTCGCCGCCAGGGCGGAGACCGAGAAGGACGGCGCCATCGTCGCCAATGTCGCCAACAGCTTCCTCGCGCCCACCAGCTTCTCCTCGGTCCAGTAGCCCACCCTCTCCGCACCCGCTCGTGTAGGATCGCAGGCGGGCCGCCAACCAGCGCGGGAGCGGAGATGGAACCGTGACGAGGATCGCCCGCCGCGTCGGCCCGGCTTTCGTCCTGGTCGTCGTCGCGGCGGGCCTGCTCGCCTGGCTCATCGACGAGCGGGTGCTGGCGCCGCCGGTGGTCCGCACCACCGTGCCGCGCTGGGGCCCGCTGGTCGAGGGAGTCTATGCGACGGGTGCGGTCGAACCCGTCGAATGGGCCAAGGTGAGAACCGAGGCCGCCGGCCGCATCATGTCGTTCCCGCGCGACGAGGGGCAGGACGTGGCGGCGGGCGACCTGCTGGCGCAGATCGACGACCAGCGCCGCCGCGCCCGGCTTACCGAGATCGAATCCCGCATCCGCTACCTCGAGGCGGAGCGCGACCGCGCCCGAGCGCTCGTCGCGGGCGGCGTGGCGAGCCGCAAGACGTTCGAGCTGATCGAGAGCGAGCTGGAGCAGGCGATCGCCCAGCGCGCCATGGCGCGCGACGGGCTGCGCGAATCGCGTGTGGCGGCACCCATCGCCGGACGCGTGCTGCGTCGGGAGGGCCGCGTCGGCGAGTTCGTCGATGCGGGGACGGCGATCTTCTGGATCGGTGTGCCGGACGCCCGCCAGGTCGTGGCGGACATCGACGAGGAATATTTCCCCCGCCTGCGCCTCGGCCAGCGTGCGCTTGCCGCCGCCGACGCCTTTCCGGGACGCGTCTTCGCCGGCAAGGTTTCCGAGCTCACGCCGCTGGGCGATGCTGGCCAGCGCGCCTACCGCATCAAGGTCGCCCTCGATCCCCCGGCAACCGGCGACGAGCCGCTGCCGCTCGGCATGACGGTCGAGGTCAACGTCGTCGTGCGCGCGGTCGAGCGGGCGCTGCTGGTGCCGAGGGCGGCGCTCGCGGGCGGCGGGGTCTGGGTGGTCGCCGAGGGCCGGGCCGAGCATCGCCGGGTCGCCATCGGCCTGCGCGGGCGCGACCTCGTGGAAATCCGCGATGGCCTCTCGGGCGACGAGGAGATCGTGCTGGATCCGCCCGTCGGCCTGCGGGCCGACACGCGGCTGCGGCCGCAGCGGGTGCCGCCGCCCTGACACCGATCGCCTCCCGGCGGTTTGACTTGGCTCAAGACGCGGCCTCACGCGCTCGTATAGTATTCACCACTGAAATTCGATGCTCGCGCGGGCCGACGCTCCGACGAGAGCGGAGGCCAGGGCCGAATTGAGGGAGGTCGCATGGTCCAGGTCACCATCCAGAACTACGACACGGATTCCTCGAACATCCTGGGCGTCCTCGACGTCGACGGCCTGTCGGTCTCGGGCACTCCCGCCATCACGGCATCGTCGATCGGCGTAAGCTTCACCGACGGCCGGGCGGTCGCTCTCAGCGGCTCGTTCGGCCCGGTGGTCACCTACCTCTCCACCGGCGACGACAACGCGCTCCTCGCCTCCGCGGGACAGATCCGCATCGACGCGATCTCGGTCACCATCAGCGGCACGCCCTGGATCAGCCTTTCCCAGGTGAACCTGACGGGCACGACCATCCTCAACTACGCGCAGCAGTCGGGCGCCGGCGACACGTCGGACCTCGACGATGAGATCGTGAACGGCGCCGTCGCCCTGGTCTTCAACGGCAACGACACCATCGTGTCGGGCGTGGGCGATGACAATCTGCGCGGCTACACCGGCAACGACATCGTGCTGGGCGGCGACGGTGACGACACGATCTCCGGCGACGATGGCAATGATGAGGTCAACGGAAACAAAGGATTCGACTTCGTTCTCGGAGGTAACGGAGCGGACTTTGTTCGCGGTGGTCAGGAAAACGATGTAGTTGATGGCGAGGACGGTGACGACTGGCATGTCAATGGGAACATCGGCGACGACGATGTCTACGGAGGGTTCGGAAATGATACTGTCTTCGGCGGGCAAGGAAACGATTGGATAACGGGCGATACCTTTATGCTCGATGTCCCCGGCGGCAATGATTCTATCCTCGGCAACTTGGGCGATGATACGATCATCGGCGACTATGGGAACGATACATTGGCGGGCAACGAAGGCGTCGACTATTTCTATATCTACACCGGCGATGGGAACGACAGGATAGTCGACTTCGACGTTTCCAATGAGATCATAGTATTCGAGTCCGGGCTCAATGGCACTGGACTTAACGGATCCAGTGTCTTCTCCAGCCTGCAGGCACGCATGACCGCAAGCCAGGGCGGCACCCTGATCGATCTCGGCGCGGGAAACTCGCTGTTCATCCAGGGTGTAGCGCCGGGGCAGCTGACCGTAGCCAACTTCGAA
>JBFWXJ010000493.1:0-4298 GCA_050187535.1 Alphaproteobacteria bacterium
CACATTGGCGCGCCACTGCTTGGCGCCGAGATTTTGCCGCAGGCCGCAGATCGCGGCCGACAGCGCCGCCGCACGCTGGTCGGCGGCGTCCGCCCGCTCGGATCCATGCTTGCCGTCCGGCGATCCCGCGAAATAGTGCGGGATGACGGCAAGGACGCGCACCGTCGTCCCAGCCGGATCAGCCTTGCCCGCCGGATCAGCTCGCCAGGAACTCGCGGTAGGTGGCGGTGAGATCCTCGACCGACGCCTCGATCAGCTTCCGGCCGTCCTCGATCTTCGCCAGGTTCGGATTCGATCCGATGCGCCCGTCGGGAAAGCGGCGGCGATAGTCGGCGGCGTCCGTGAAGCGGCCCGTCGGCGCGATCGGCGGGTCCATGTCGACGTAGCGCACCTTGTCGGGATAGGCCGCCCAGGTCACCGCCACCTCGCTGGGCGTCGCGTGCGAGCCGTGGCCCGTCGGATAGAGCTCGGCGCAGAGCTTCTTGGTCGCCGGCCCTTCCCACCAGTTGGCGAGCAGGCACTTGACCGGCTGGTTGCCCTTGCCGGGGTCCGACTGGCGCTGGGCATAGACCTCGTAGAAGGCGGCATTCGTCGTCGCGATGTTCCCGCCATGGCCGTTCACGAACATGATCCGCGTGAAGCCGTGGCGGGCGAGCGACTGCACGTAGTCGAAGATGACCGCGATCAGCGTCGACGGCCGGTAGGTCATGCTGCCCGTGAAGTCCATGTGGTGGACCGCCATGCCGACCGAGATGGTCGGGGCCACCAGGCAGCCGATCTTCTCGCCGAGCGCGCGACCGATGATCTCCGCCGTCAGCGCGTCGGTGCCGATGAGGCCGTTCGGCCCGTGCTGCTCCGTCGATCCGATCGGCACGACGATGCCGGTGGAGGTCTTGAGGTAGTCCTGGACCTCCTGCCACGTCGTGAGCTGGAGCTGCATCGGGCCTCTCTCCTGGTGCGGGGATCGGGCGGACGCTAGCGGCCGCACCGGCGGGCGGCAAGGCTTGTTTCGGCCGGGCAAGCCGCCCATCATCCGGCCAACCGAGAAGCCTGTTCCCCGGGAGAGAAACGCATGTCGAGCCCCAGCGTCATTCCCGTTCCCGCCGCGGTCGCCGAAGGCGCCTGGATCGACGCCCGGCGCTATGCCGAGATGTACGCGCGCTCGCTCCGCGACCCCGAGGGCTTCTGGGCCGAGGAGGGCCGCCGGCTGCACTGGATCCGCCCCTATACCAAGATCAAGGACGTCGACTACACGGGAGACGTGCGCATCCGCTGGTTCTGGGACGGCACCCTCAACGCGTCCTGGAACTGCATCGACCGCCATCTGCCGACGCGCGCCGACCAGACGGCGATCCTGTGGGAGGGCGACGACCCGGCCGAGCACCGCCACGTCTCCTACGCGGAGATGCACGAGAACGTCTGCCGGCTCGCCAACGTGCTGAAGGCGCGCGGCGTGAAGAAGGGCGACCGCGTCACGATCTACATGCCGATGATCCCGGAGGCGGCCTACGCCATGCTCGCCTGCGCGCGCATCGGCGCCGTCCATTCCGTGGTGTTCGGCGGCTTCTCGCCGGAATCGCTGATCGGCCGCATCCAGGACTGCGCGTCGACGGTCGTCATCACCGCCGACGAGGGGCTGCGCGGCGGCCGCAAGGTGCCGTTGAAGGCGAACACCGATGCGGCACTGAGGCAGTGCCCGGACGTGACGACCGTCGTCGTCGTGCGCCGCACCGGCGGCGAGGTCGGCTGGGTCGCGGGCCGCGATGTCTGGTACCATGAGGCCTGCGCGGCGGCGGACCGCGACTGCCCGCCCGAGGAGATGTCGGCGGAGGACCCGCTCTTCATCCTCTACACCTCGGGCTCGACCGGTAAGCCCAAGGGCGTGCTGCACACGACGGGCGGCTATCTCGTCTACGCATCGATGACGCACGAGTACGTCTTCGACTACCACGACGGCGACATCTACTGGTGCACCGCCGATGTCGGCTGGGTCACCGGCCACAGCTACATCGTCTACGGGCCGCTCGCCAACGGCGCGACCACGCTGATGTTCGAGGGCGTGCCGAACTATCCCGACGCATCGCGCTTCTGGCAGGTCGTCGACAAGCACAAGGTCAACATCTTCTACACCGCCCCTACCGCCATCCGCGCCCTGATGCGCGAGGGCGAGGGGCCGGTGAAGAAGGCCGGCCGCCAGTCGCTGCGCCTGCTGGGCTCGGTCGGCGAGCCGATCAATCCCGAGGCGTGGCTGTGGTACTGGAACGTCGTAGGGGACGGCCGCTGCCCGGTCGTCGACACCTGGTGGCAGACCGAGACCGGCGGCATCCTCATCACGCCGCTGCCGGGCGCCACGCCGCTCAAGCCGGGCTCCGCCACGCGGCCCTTCTTCGGCGTCGAGCCGATGATCGTCGACAACGAGGGCAAGCCGCTGGAAGGTGCCGCCGAAGGCAATCTCTGCCTCGTCGGCGGCTGGCCCGGCCAGATGCGCACCGTGTACGGCGACCACAAGCGGTTCGTGGAGACCTACTTCTCCGCTTTCCCCGGCAAGTACTTCACGGGCGACGGCGCCAGGCGCGACGAGGACGGCTACTGGTGGATCACCGGCCGCGTCGACGACGTCATCAACGTCGCCGGCCACCGCCTCGGCACGGCCGAGATCGAGAGCGCGCTCGTAGCACATGCAAAAGTCGCCGAGGCCGCCGTCGTCGGCTACCCGCACGACATCAAGGGCCAGGGCATCTACGCGTATGTCACACTGGTCGCGGGCGAAGCCCCGTCCGAGCCCTTGCGCAAGGAGCTGGTCGCATGGGTCCGCAAGGAGATCGGCCCGATCGCGACGCCGGACCTCATTCAATGGGCGCCAGGCCTGCCCAAGACCCGGTCGGGCAAGATCATGCGTCGCATCCTGCGCAAGATCGCCGCCAACGAGCACGACCAGCTCGGCGACACCTCGACCTTGGCCGACCCCGCCGTCGTCGACGACCTCGTCACCAACCGGATGAACCAGGGCTGAACTGAACGCGCAGCCTGAAATTTGGGCAGCATCACCGGTTGCGATACCCGGGCGTCGGCGCGGAACAAGCCGCGCCGTCTCCCGTTGTCATCATGGGACGCTTTGCACAAAAGCTAGGCATTTCGCATGCTTAGCAGGCGCGGTCGCGAAAGATGACACTTGCGCGCCAGAGGCGAAGCGCAGCAAAGTCGTCACGCGCGTACTGGCGAGTAGGTTGAACCTTTCGCCGGAGCGCGTGACGCTCCACCACCAGGCCGCCCTCCCCCGACGGCCCGACCTTTGGTCCGAGGCCGTACATGATGCTCTATCACGCGTATGAGACCGCGCATCTGTTCGCGCTGCCCTTCCGCATGGCGGCCGATGCCATGCAGGCCGCCTGGGAGTTCCCCTGGGCGCCGCATTCGGGCACCAAGCTCGCCCGCACCATGGCCGCGCAGTGCGAACTGTTCAGCCGCCTGACCCGGCGCTACGACAAGCCTGCGTTCGGCATCGCGCAGGTGATGACGGCCGCCGGCGAGGCCGAGGTGGTCGAGGAGGCGGTGCTGGTGCAGCCCTTCTGCCGCCTCGTCCATTTCCGCAAGTCGACCGGGCCCATGGGGCCGCGGATGCTGGTGGTGGCGCCGATGTCCGGCCACCACGCGACGCTGCTCCGCGGCACCGTGCGCGACATGCTGCCCGATCACGACGTCTACATTACGGACTGGATCGATGCGCGCGACATCGAGTACGGGCGCGGGCGCTTCGACCTCGACGACTACATCGACTACGTCATCGGCATGTTGCGTTTCCTCGGGCCGGAGACGCATGTCGTCGCCGTCTGCCAGCCGACCGTTCCGGTAGTGGCCGCGGTATCGCTGCTGGCGACCGCGAACGACGCCGACCAGCCGCGCTCGATGGTGCTGATGGGCGGGCCCATCGACACGCGTGAGAACCCGACCGTCGTCAACAACCTCGCCAAGACGCGGCCCTTGTCGTGGTTCGAGCACAACGTCATCACCACGGTGCCGCCCGTCTATCGCGGCGTCGGGCGCGACGTCTATCCGGGCTTCCTGCAGTTGACCGGCTTCATGTCCATGAACATGGACCGTCACGTGGGCGCGCACCTGGCGCATTTCCGCAATCTCGTGAAGGGCGACGGCGACAGTGCCGCCGCCCATCGCCGCTTCTACGACGAGTACTTCGCCGTCATGGACCTGTCGGCGGAGTTCTACCTGCAGACCATCCGCACGGTGTTCCAGGAGCACGCCCTGCCGCTCGGCCGCATGCGCTGGCGCGGCCACGCCGT
>JBFWXJ010000494.1:0-4287 GCA_050187535.1 Alphaproteobacteria bacterium
GGGATGCTACCGGTGAAGTCGCCCACGGTGCGGATCGAGAGCCGCAGGTCGCGCTCGGCCGGCGAGGATGAGATCGAGAACGGGTGCAGCTCCGGGCGCCGCCACCCGGTGCCGGGCAGGCCGATGAAGACGAAGCTGCCGGGCTCGTAGATCATCCGGCGGTCGCGTGGACGCAGCACGAGGTCGACGGCGTCGGGGCCGCGCGGCGTCACGCGCTCCACCGCGTATCGGTAGCGCGGTGCCCACCAGCGGTAGAGAACGCTGCGCCACAGCCAGGCTGCCGTCCCCACCAGGAGCAGGAACCACATCCAGAAGCGCAGCGGCTCGAAGCCCTGGACGGTCCCGCCGGCAGCTACCGAATGGGCGCCGACCGCCAGGAAGATCGGCCCCATGAGGCCGTGCAGCCAGAGCCAGCGCTCGTAGCCGAGCCGTCGCAGATAGGCGAGGCCCGTCCACACGAGCAGCAGGTAGAAGGGGATCGAATCCATGCTGCGCGCCGTGGGCGAGCCGAACGGCACGAAGAAGTCCGCAAGCGGCTGCCCGGCCGACAGCGTCGCCGGCACGACGAATGCCGCGTGGACGCACATGAGGGCCACCACCATCGGCCCCAGGCGGCGGTGCAGCCGCACCGCCCGGTCGAGACCACCGAACAGCGGCTCGATCGCACGGCTGCGCGCAGCCGCCAGGAGCACGACCGCCAGCAGGGAAGTCGCCCACAGGCCGATGAGTTGCACGGGACCGCGCCAGGGCCAAAGGTCGGGAGTGGCCCCGATCGCGATCCGCCCCGATGCCCAGAGAGCGGTCGTGATCGCGAGGACGGCCCCCGTCAGCCACCAGCCCGGCGACAGGCGCTGCAGCCGTCCCCCCAGCCCGGCCGAAATCGACGCGCCCGGTGCCGCCCGCGCAGCCCGGCCCTCCGCTCCATCCATCCACCACGAATCCCTACTGCCCTCGCGCGCAGTAGGTTACGGCGTAGTTTGGAGTTGGTCTAGGCTGCGACGCGATCGGGTCCCAGCACGCATCGCACCATGCGCCCCGCCCCGAACGCGAACTCCGGTGGCGCGTCACGGTCACAGCCGGTCAGCGCGTGGCGGCAGCGCGGCTGGAAGCTGCAGCCGACGGGCGCCCGGGCCAGCGAAGGCGGCGTGCCCGGGATGGCGTCGAGGCGCCTGCCCCGCATCGATCCGTGGACCGTCGAGGCCAGGAGGCCCTGGGTATAGGGATGCACCGGCCGCCGCACAACGTCGGCGAGCGGCCCCGTCTCGACGATGCGGCCGGCATACATGACGGCGAGCCGTGACGACACCTCGATCGCCACACCGACGTCGTGGGTGACGAAGATGACGCCGAGGCCGAGGTCCTTCTGGAGCTGCGCCAGCAGCAGCAGCACCTGGATCTGCACCGTCGCGTCGAGCGCCGTCGTCGGCTCGTCGGCCAGCAGCAGCTTCGGCCGGCAGGCGAGCGCCAGCGCGATCATCGCGCGCTGGCGCATGCCGCCCGACATCTCGTGCGGATAAGCCTTCAGGCGCTCGACCGGGGACGGGATGCGCACCAGCTCCAGCAGCTCCCGGGCGCGGGCGAAGGCGGCCGTCTCGGTCGCGCCCTCGTGGCGCATGATGGTCTCGGTGATCTGGCGGCCGACGGTGTAGACCGGATCGAAGCTGGTCGCCGGCTCCTGGAAGATCATCGCGATGCGCTTGCCACGCAGGTCGGAGAATGCCGCGTCGGGCAAGCCGATCAGCTCTTGGCCCTCGAAAGCGATCGAGCCCGCGTAGCGCGTGCGCCGCGGCGGCAGCAGGCCGAGGATGGCGCGCAACGTGACGCTCTTGCCCGAGCCGGATTCGCCGAGAATGCCCAGCACCTCGCCGGGGGCGAGATCGAAATTGACGCCGTTGACCGCATGCACCGTGCGCTCGCGCGCGACGAAGCGGATCTCGAGATCGCGGACCGAGAGCAGCGCGCTCATCCCTCGCCTCCCGTCAGGCAGCCAGCCGCGCCCGGGAATGGCCCGAGGCGGGATCGTTCATGTGGCAGGCGACGAGGTGCCTCTCCGCGGTGCCGATCGCGAGCCTGGGCTCGGCCCCGGCGCACACGGCCTCGGCGAAGGCGCAACGCGTGCGGAAGCGGCAGCCCGATGGCGGGTCGATCGGGTTCGGTGGGTCGCCGGCGATCGGCGCTTCCCGGGTGCGGCTGTCGGGGTCCATGGAGGGACGGGAGGCGAGCAGCGCGCGCGTATAGGGGTGTTGCGGCGCCTCGTAGATCGCCTCGACCGGCCCGATCTCGGCGACCTTGCCGAGATACATGACCATGACCTGATCGCTGATGTAGTGGACCACGTTGAGGTCGTGGCTGATGAAGAGATAGGTCAGGTCGAACTGGTCCTTCAGCTCCGCCAGCAGGTTCAGGACCTGTGCCTCGACCGACTTGTCGAGCGCCGACACCGCTTCGTCGAGGATCAGCAGCCGCGGGCCGAGGGCCAGCGCCCGGGCGATGTTGACGCGCTGGCGCTGGCCGCCCGACAGCTCGTGCGGATAGCGGCGCTGGAACTGCACCGGGTCGAGGCCGACGCGGGCCAGCAGGTCCGCCGCCTTCTCCCGCGCCTGGCGCGTCGGCGTGCCGTGGGCGACCGGGCCGAAGGCGATCGTCTCCAGGATGGTCAGGCGTGGGTTGAGCGACGCATAGCTGTCCTGGAAGACCATCTGCATCTGCCGGCGCATGTCGCGCACGGAGAGGCCGTCATGGGCGCCCACCGCCTCGCCGTCGAAGATCATCTGGCCGGCGTCGGGGTCGATGAGCCGCATCAGCAGGCGCGCGGTGGTCGACTTGCCGCAGCCGCTCTCGCCGACGACGCCCAGCGTCGACCCCTTCGGCAGGGAGAACGACACATCGTCGACCGCGCGCACCACCGGAGCGGGCTTGCGGTCGAGCAACCCCTTCTTCAGCGGGAAATGCTTGCGCAGCCCCTCGACGATCAAGAGCGGCTGTGCCGGGCCGCCGCGGTCCTGCGTCTCGCGCATCGCCTCGCTCCTCGTTTCCCGGGAGCGAGGCAAGGGAC
Organism: Alphaproteobacteria bacterium; assembly: GCA_050187535.1. Taxonomy (GTDB): domain Bacteria; phylum Pseudomonadota; class Alphaproteobacteria; order ATCC43930; family Allostellaceae; genus Allostella. The sequence continues at coordinate 3,056 of JBFWXJ010000494.1, forward strand.
ATGCCAGCCGTCAGAGCGTCGTCACACGCTCCGACGAGAAGTCGCGCTTGGCGCCGGTGATGGTGATGGTGAAGCCCGCGACCACGTCGATCACGGTCATCACCGTGATGAGGAAGAAGGTTGCCGTCCCGCAGAAGGGCACGACGATCAGCTCCACGATGCAGATCATGAGCACGAGCAGCGACAGCGAATGGTCGAGGATCGAGACATTCGTCGTCTTGGTCGCCTTGTTCAGCTCGACATAGAGCAGGATGAGGCCCGCCAGCTCCAGGACGTCCTTCACCTGGAAGATGAAGGCCGCGCCCGACAGCAGCCCGAAGCTGAGCAGCGTCGCGTCGAGCGCCGTCGCCGAGATGACCGCGATGAGATTGTACGCCGCGACCACGAAGGCCAGCAGCGGCACGTAGCGCACGATCTGGGTCATCGACCACCCTCTCCCGCATTGCGGAACTTGGACTATCCTGGTTACCACGGATCGGCCTTCCCTCAGAAGGCTTGCCGCTCGGCCCGCGATGGCCGATGACGGCGCGAACGACCCCGTGCACCGATGCGGGGCTGGAGGAACGCATGCACGACCTCGTCATCCGCGGCGGCACGCTGGTGGACGGCACCGGCGCCCCGCGACGCACCGCCGACGTCGCGATCACCGACGGGCGGATCGTCGAAGTGGGCCGCGTCCCGGGCGCCGCACGGCGCACGGTCGACGCCGACGGCCTGATGGTGACGCCCGGCTTCGTCGACATTCATACGCACTATGACGGCCAGGCGACCTGGGACTCGTTCCTCGCCCCCTCGTCTCTCCACGGCGTGACGACGGCGGTGTTCGGCAACTGCGGGGTCGGCTTCGCACCCGTGAAGTCGGATTCGACGGACTACCTGATCCGGCTGATGGAGGGCGTCGAGGACATCCCGGGCACGGTGCTGTCCGAGGGCGTGGCCTTCAACTGGGAGTCATTCCCCGACTATCTCGACGTCCTGGAAGGCCGGCGCTACGCCATGGACATCGGCGCGCAGATTCCGCACGGCGTGCTGCGCTTCTACGTCATGGGCGACCGCGGCGCCGACCACCGCGAGCGGCCGACCGCCGACGAGGCGGCGCGGATGAGCGACCTGCTCGTGGAAGGGCTGGCCGCGGGCGGCTTCGGCCTCACCACGTCGCGTACCTACAAGCACAAGGCGAGCGACGGGCGGCCGACGCCGGGCCTGTCCGCGGCCGAGCCCGAGCTGCACGC
>JBFWXJ010000495.1:0-4285 GCA_050187535.1 Alphaproteobacteria bacterium
CGATCGTTTCCACGACGAAGGCTTCGCGCGCGTCGGCGACGATGAAGGAGTTGTCGTAGAAGCGCTCCTCCAGGTGGCCGCAGCTGCCGCCCTGGCCGTGCGCTTCCAGCAGGCCGGTGATGACGTCGACCGCCTCGGCCGCGGAGGTGCTGCGCTCCAGCGCCAGGCGCAGCAGGTCCATGCCGATGAGGGCGCGGGTGCGCGAGGGCGGCGGCGAGGCGGCGTAGACCGCCTCGTTGCCGATGACGACGCCGTGCTCGTTGGCGCCCATCTCGGCCCCCCAGATCCAGAAGGGCCGGCTCAGCAGCACCGCATGAGTCTGCGCCACCTGCGGGATCTCGATGTAGGTGCAGGCGAGCCGGGTCCCCGGCGCGTGGCTCGCGCGCGGGAACATCTCCAGCACCTGCGCCTCGTTGCGCTCGCGGTCGCTGTTCTTGGCGAAGAGCACATGGCCCGCGGCGGTCGCGGGCGGCAGCGCCACCATGGTGTCGCACATCGTCGAGGGACCTCCCGATTCGCGCGCACGAGATTAGCCGGGCGAGCCGGCGACCGCCGCCGGGAAATGTCGCCCGCGCCCTGCGCGGGACCCGTCAGCCGGTCGACCAGTCCTCGACCGCCAAGCCCGGCACTCGGCCGAATTCGGTCGTGTTCGCGGTGACGAGCAAGGCCTTCCGGCGCCGCGCCTGGGCAGCGATCAGCAGGTCGTAGGGCCCGATCATCGTGCCGGCCCGTTCCAATGTGGCTCTTATCTCTCCCGCCTCGTCGGCATCCTCGGTCTCGAACGGCAGCACCGTGATCGGAAGCTGCAGAAAGATGGCCAGCCTTGCGCTGTTCTCCTGCGGCCGCGCGCTCTTCGCAGCGCCGTAGGCGAGCTCGAACAGCGCAATCGAGGAGAGCGAGAGGCTTCGTCCGAGGACCTCGCCCTCGAACCGCCCGACCACCCGGTGCGGTCGACCACGGAGATAGGCGATGACGACATTGGTATCGAGGCAGATCATCCGTCGAACGACACGTCGTCCGATGGGGGCATGGGCGGCTGCTTCCGGCCATCTTCCATGAATGGGATGTCCCGATAGCGGTCGAGCTCGGCGAAGATGGCGCTGATCTCTTCGGTCGACGGCTCGATGGGTTCGAGCAACACGCCGCTTCCAAGGCGCCGGACCTTTACCTCGGTCCCCGGCAAACGGAACTCCTTGGGGAGCCGCACAGCCTGACTGCGCCCGTGCCGGAAGAGCTTCGCTTTGGCCGCGTCGGCCATTCCGCCTCACCTTCCCCACCAATAGATACCAATGATATCTATCGCCTCTTCTCGCAATGTCAATACCGACCGCCGCGCTGCTCGCCTGCCGCCGGCAGGTTCAGCCTGCGTCGGTCGAACGCGCGGCTGGAGGAGGCAGGTTTTCCCCCTATTCCCCCCACACCGCCCGGAAGACGCGCATCCAGTTGCCGCCCAGCACCTTGCGCACGTCGTCGTCGGAATAGCCGCGGGCCGACAGCCGCTCGCCCATCTTCGGCATCTTGTCCGGCGTCTCGATGCCCTGCGGGAAGTGGTAGGGCGGCGGCGGGTAGCTCTTGGCGCTCCAGCGGCCGACGGCGAGCGAGTTGTTGTACATCGCCGTCGCCTCCTCGACCGTCGAGAAGGGGTGCTGGCCCTCGTAGTAGTCGATGCCGAGCCCGACATGGTCGATGCCGACGAGCTGCACCGTGTAGTCGACATGGTCGATCAGGTCGTCGACGGTCGGCATCGGCTTGTCGGCGACGAAGGCGGGATATCCCACCATGCCGATGAGGCCGCCGGTCGCCGCCACCGCCTTGATCTGGTCGTCCTTGATGTTGCGGGGGGAATCCTTCACCGCCCGCGGATTGGCGTGCGAGAAGACGACGGGGCGCGTCGACATCTCGATCGCGTCCATAGTGGTGCGGTAGCCGGTGTGCGAGCAGTCGAGGATGATCTTCAGCTCCTCCAGCCGCTTGACCAGCGCCACGCCGAACTTGCTGAGGCCCGCGTCGGTGCGCTCCTCGCAGCCGTCGCCGATGCGGTTCTTCACGTTGTAGGTGAGCTGCAGCATGCGCAGCCCCATGGCGTGGTAGCCGTCGAGCAGGTCGAGATTGGCCTCGACCGGGTCGCCGCCCTGGAAGTGGATGATGATGCCGAGCTTGCCGGTCCGCTTGGCCTCCTCGATGTCGGCGGCCTTGCGGACCAGCAGCAGGTCGTCGCGCTGGCGCACGAAGGCGAGCCAGCCCGCGACGTTGGCGAATGTCTCGGCCGAATCGCCGCTCGACCCGACGGTCGGGCAGACCGCCGTGTGGCCGCCCTTGCGATAGAGCTCGATGTAGGACTTGCGCCTGAGCAGCGGGCAGGTCGCGTCGATGACGATGGCATCGGAATAGAGCTGCTGGTCGAGCGGCATCGGTCGGCTCCGGGCAGGGATGGCGGCGGAAGTCACTTCCAGGAAGCGAGGTAGAAGCGCGGGATCTCGTCGGCATAGGCCGCGAAATCGAGGTCGGCCGTGAAGGCGTAGTTGGTGACGTAGCTGTTGAGCGGCGCCCAGTAGGCCTTGGCCGTGATCCGTTCGATCGCCTTGCGGTAGTTCTCGAGACGTACCTTGGGATCGATCGAGGTATCGGCGGCATCGAGCCAGGCGACGACGTCGGGATCGCGGGCGTAGTCGTCCTTGTTGCCCTTGAACCAGACGCTGAGCGACGAGGACGCGTCGTTGAGCGAGAACGATCCCCAGTCGCCCTGGTAGATCTGCAGCTCGCCCTTCTGGAAGCGGTCGTAGGCGGCGGCGCTCTGCATCATCGTCACGCGCGCATCGATGCCGACCTGGCTCAGGTAGTACTGGATCGCCTCGCTCCACTCGCGGCTGCGCCAGCCGACCAGCTCGGTCTTGAAGCCGTTGGGATAGCCGGCCTCGGCCAGCAGGCGCTTGGCCTTGGCGGGGTCGTAGGGGTAGCGGGTGGCGAGCGAGTCGTCGCAGCCGAACTGGCTGGGGAAGCAGGGCGCGTGCAGCACGCGCGCGTTGCCCTGCACGAGGTTGCGCGTGTAGCTCTCGCGGTCGATCGCGTGAATGATCGCCTGGCGGACCTTCTCGTGGGTCAGCGGGTTGCCCGGCTGCGAGCGCCCCGCCGCGTCCAGCACGAGGTAGCCGTAGCGCATCGTCTCCGCGCGCACCGTGCGCAGGTTGGGCATGCGCTCGATGCGCGACGCCTGGTCGGCGGCGACGTACCAGATCCAGTCCGCCTGCCCGCCCAGCAGCTCGGCCAGCTCGGTCGCGGAATCCGGCACGAAGCGCACGGTGACCGTGCCGATCCTGGCACGGCCCTTGGGGCTGTCCTTGTAGTGGTCGTCGAAGCGCTTCAGCTCGTATTGCCGGCGCTCCTCCAGCTTGGTCACGCGATAGGGGCCGGTGCCGATCGGCGCGCGGCCCATGCCTTCGGCGCCGACGCGCTCGTAGTAGGCCTTGGGATAGATCACGAGCGGGATGGCGAGGAACTCCAGCGCCGCCGGGAACGGCCCGGTGGCGTTGATCCGGACCTTGTAGCGGTCGACGACGTCGACCTTGTCGATCCAGCTCGTGTTGCGCGGGTAGAAGATGCGCGCCTCGGGCCGCGACACGGTGTTGAGCGTGTGGGCGACGTCTTCGGCCGTCAGCTCGCTGCCGTCATGGAAGCGAACGCCCTGGCGGATATCGAAGTCGATGGTCTTGGCGTCGACCCATTTCCAGGCGGTCGCCAGCGCCGGCTTGATCTCGAACGAGACCGGGTCGCGCTCGACCAGGTTGTCCCAGACCATGCGGGCGAAGAGGATCCCCTCGCGCTGGTTGTTGTAATACTGGTCGACGTTCGGGATCGGATTGCGCCAGACGAGGCGCAGCGTGTCCTGCGACTTCTGGGCGGCGGCGGGCATGGCCGCCAGGATCGCTCCCAAAGATGCGAGAACGAGTGAAGTGACATGTTTTCGCATGCGCTCTACTCCCCCGTGGGCCGGGTCCGGCGGCCGTTTCAGTCGATGGCGTGCGGTCCCCTGGCGCTCTCCCTGGAGGGAAGGATGACAGCCCCGCGCGCCGCCGCCAAGGGCGGCAGATTGCACGGCCGCCATTGCGCCCCTCGACGATGCTCGGGGTGAGGAAGGCCTTTGATTGCAATAGGGAAAGCCCTCATCCCGAGCAACTGTGTTTCAAGCGGCTTGTTGAGTTTCTGGGTCTCTCCAGTTTTCGCCTGCGGCGACCATGGCGTTGAGGGCGACGATGAGCTTTCGCATGGTTGCAACGATGGCGACCTT
>JBFWXJ010000496.1:0-4279 GCA_050187535.1 Alphaproteobacteria bacterium
CGCCCTGCGGCGATCGATGATGGAGGAAACGTGGGACCGGTTCCGGGAAGACCTGATGGGAAACATCACCCGGCGGTTCCGCGATCGCGACATGGTCAATCTCGTCAGCCTGTGCCACGCGCGGGCGTTGTGCGCGCAGGCCGCCGCGATCGTCGATGCCCGCGACCGGGTTCAGTATTCGCCCCCGGGCGATCCCGCTTCCCAACAGGAGATCGACGACCTTATCGATGCGATCGAGCGGAACTATGAAGGCGGGGTCAAGTTCTGCTGCATCAACGACCTGAGCTGGTTCCTCGGCCGCAGCGACCGGCTGTTGCCGATACTCGAACGGATGTCCGGCCCGCGATTGCCGTTCGAGATTGCACGGACGGCCGATGCGGGGCGCCTCGGGCACCCGTCGCCGGCATAGCGCGGCCCGCCGGGGCGGCAGCGCGTGTCACGGCGCCGGCGCCGGCGGGTCGCCGAGCCGCCACAGCATCGACGCGCCGCGGCCCGAAGGCAGCACCACCGACCGTCGCGGCTGCACGAGGAAGCGGGCGCAGTAGCGGCGCTCCAGCGGGCGCTCGCAATCGTCGACGAAGACATGGGCCGCGGCCGGGACCGCGGTCGCCGCCCAGTAGATCGGCAAGGCGCGTCCCGGCCGGTCGTCGGCATAGCCGGCCGGCCCGTCGATCACGACGATGTCCCAAGCCGCCAGCGAGAGGAATGCCGGGGGCCGGAAGCGGACGAGCGGGCTCTCTTCGCCCGCGATGTCCCAGGCGAGGCTCTCGCGGACCGTCGTCGGATAGGCGTGGTCGACGACGACGGCTGCGGGGACTTCCCGGCGAACCTGCTCGGCCCAGTCGCGGTCGTCCTCCACGATGCAGGTGAGCCCGTCGCGGTTGATCGCCGTCCAGAAGGCGGAATCGTGACCCGCCCCGAAGACCAGGAGGTTTGCTCGCCGGCCCCGCATGAGGACGAGGCCGCCGATCAGCTCGGCGACGTGCGGCGGCAACTGCGCCGAGGCGCGCCAGCGAACGGCGGAGGTGCCGCTCGCATGTGGCTCCCCGCGTGCATCGGACGATCGACCGGACACCGAGTTCACCCCGACGGGCGCTGCCGGGCATCCCGGAGGGACGCGGCGTACCGCATGGAGATCGCACGGATGGGCGGGGCGGCTCCACAGGGATTTCCGCTCGCCCTGCCCGCGGGTGCCGCGCCGGCGATCTTGGCAAGCCCGCGGGACCCCCGAAAATCAGGCGAATGAGCGACTCTCCTGGCGGGCGACGCCGCAGCTCCTCGCGGCACCCGACGAAATCGGGACCGCTACCGTCTCGTCCTGGGAAGCCTGTCTGTTTCCGCGCTCCGCATCATAGGGCGCGACGGCCCCGTCAGCGAGCGATGGTCGTTCGCCAATCCGGGTCCTCGACCACGTAGCGCCCATTGTCGACCCGCGCGACCAGGGGATAGCGGGCCGCGAGATCGGAAGGCAGCCAGCGTTCCGCGTCGGCGACCATGCGGAAGAAACGGAGGTCGCGAAAGGCGTTCGTGAAGACGCCGAGATACATGTTCATCGCATGGCCGTAGTAGACGCAGGCGATGCCGAAGCGTCGGTGCATCTCGTGGACGAGCGGCAGGCCGTAGGCGCCGCAGGAGGCGAGGAAGACATCCGCGTCGTCCTCGACGATGGCCCGCGCGCTCCGCTCGCACAGCTCGGCGAAGTCGTGCGACCAGGAATCGCCCGTCGCATAGGGCCAAATCGTCATCGGCGCCGGCAGGGCGCGCAGCGACCGCGGCGGGTTGTCGAACCCGCGCGCCGCCCAGATCGCGGCCAGCGCACCGCCGCGGAACTGCGCCTCCACTTCCTCGTCGCAGGCCGTGACGGCCACCACCCGCGCGCCGGACAGGCGCCGCACGATGGCTTCGTCCGACCATTCGGCAGGCGGCCGTCGGGCGATGTCGGGCGCCAGCGCCGCCACCCGCAATATTTCCTCGGTGGCGCCGGTGACGATGCCGCCGGCAGCCAACGCGGCGCGATAGCGCTCCGCCCAGTCGGCGAACGCGCCACCGGCGAAGCCGGGCCTAGCGTGCCAACCGGCATTGGTCGCGAGCCGCGTGATGTTTGCAACCGCCGAGACGCGTGGCCACCAGGCGTCGGTCGCCGGGAAGGCGTCGCCCGCCCCTCCGGCGGCCGCGCGCGCGGCGACCTCCTCGGCCGCGGCGGCGGCGTGCTCGGGCTCCCGGAGGTGGCTCCACAACGCCCACAGCTCGACATTGCCGGCGCGCACCCAGAGCTCGCCCGCGCCGAGGCCGGCTGGTGCGAAAGGCAGGCGATGCTCGCCCGGCGCCCGATACTCGGCGGCGTAGACACGCAGGCGCCGCCACACGATCGCCGCGAGGGCGCCGTCCGGCCGCGCGCGTCCCCAGGAATGCACCCCGGTGTCGTCGAGGACCGGCAGCAGGCCGACTGCGACATGCAGCGCCGCCATCAGCGCCGGGCCGAGATGGGTGTCCCAGGACGGCAGGTCCCTCACGTCGAGCCGCCCGAGGTCGATGCCGATCGTGTCGCCGATCCGCACCGTGGCTTGATTGCCGCCGAACACGCCGATGCACCAGTTCCGCGCCGCCGGCTGGGCGCCGTAGCCGGCCCGCAGCTCCGCCGTCGCGGCGGCGACCAGCCCCGCCGCCCGCCCGGCCTCGCGCGCCAGGGGCTCGTTCACGATCCCGCCCGCCCGGCCGCGCGCCAGCAGCCCCTCGCCCAGCTCCGGCGGCACGTGCAGCACGCAATCGAGGAGCGGGCGGAGCAACCAGTCGCGGTCGAGGACGGACTGCGCCGCCATCTCCCGGGCGACCGCGGCGCATGCCTCCGGAAAGGCGCGGGTACGCTCCGACAGGCCCAGCCGCACAGGCCATGCGGCGGCGAAGCCCGGGACCCGGCGGGCCAGCTCGGCGCCGATCGCCGCGGCGTCGGCGCGCCGCCCCGCCGCCATGAGCTGCTTCATCCGCGACAGGGCGCCCCAGGGGTCGGACCGGACGGTGGCGAGGATCGGCCGCAGCGCCGCGGCGGCTACGTTCTCCGTCCTCGTTTCCCCGCCCGCCATGTTCCTCGCTTCGGTCCCCCAGGAGCCGGCCGCGGACGCCGTCGCGCCCGTCCCAGCCTCCCGCTCCGGCCCGAGAAAGGCCAGGAAATGGCTCATGGGGTTACCCTTCGAGGGGCCCTTGTGCGGGATCGCGATGTCGGCCGCCGCACCGCCCTCGCCGAACTCCGCCAGGATGCGCGCGAGGATGTGGCGGAAGTAGCGCTGCTCGGCCTCGATCTGCCGGCGGGCATCCTCGGCGATATGCGCACGGGCGTCGCGATCGAAGGTCAGCGCGAAGCGCACGGCCTCGGCGACCGCGGCCGGAGTTGGTTTGCAGATGATCGAGTTCTGCGGCGTCAGGCTGCGGTTGCGCCCGCCGGCATTGGGCGTCGTGACGACCGGCAGGCCCTTGGCCAAGTACTCGATCGTCGCCCAGTTCTGCCCCTCGATCCGCGACAGGGCGAGGCCGCACCCGGCCTCGTCCAGCCGGGCCGACACCTCGGCCGGCGTCAGACGGGCCAGCGCGCCGCCGGGCTGCTCGTTGAGGATGGTAGCCGCCGGCAGGATCTCACGCAAGGTGTCGCGCCCGTTCGGCATGAGATCGGTACAGATCAGGCCCAGCGACGCGATGTCGGCGCACAGATTATGGCGCTTATACGCGTCTGCCCGCGCGTTATAGATTGCGTCGAAGCGCCTATGTACTGAGCGATTGTCGATCGCGAAGACACCGATATCGGTGAAGCAGCTCTTGTGGACGTAGTAGTACTGGTCGACGGCGACGTCCTTCATGAACTTCTCTTCGCCGTCGTCGTTCATCAACATGACGAGCAGGTCTTCGGGCCGAGCCCGCCGCAGCTCCCTCAGACCTTGCTGGACGGCGTTGCGGTAGTCCGCACGGTGCATCGTCCACATCGGGCCGAAGAGGACGATTCCCCTGCCTTCGGCCGCGTGATAGGCCTCGGTGCCGGCGAAGCCGATCGGATGGCGGCTGGATGGGCCCGGCAGGCCGGCCAGGAGGATGCGCGGCCGGCGCGAGACGAAGGCGCCGACGAGATACTCTTCCACCCCGCTCATTGCTCCGCCCTCCCCATCTGGCCGTCCCGCCGCCGCCCACGGTCGCGCGGAACCGCCGCGACCCCCTCGCGTTGACACCCCCCGACCTTCCTCCTATCTCTTGGCAGGTCGCCTTCGTGCGGCCGTTCCCCATTTTCCTCCATCCG
>JBFWXJ010000497.1:0-4278 GCA_050187535.1 Alphaproteobacteria bacterium
ATCTCGCCATAGCTGGCGGTCTCGCCGGGCGGGATGCGCTGCAGCTCCTGCCAGACGCGCCGCTCGAAGGCGGTGCCGCGCAGGTCGACCGGCAGCTCCGGGTGGGGCAGCCGACCCTCCAGGTAGTCGAGCACGGTCGCCAGCGACCGGCCGAGCCCGGCCGCATCCTCGGCGATCGCCGCCTCGGGGAACTCCTCAGCCAGGGCCACGGCCAGCGCCTTCTCGTCGCCGCCCAGCGCCACGAAGCACACGCCCCGCTCGGTCGCCGCCACCAGCACGGGGCCGAGCGGGCTGGCGCCGGCCGCATAGGCGATGCGCTCGCCCGCGGCCCCCTTGCGGAAGCGGCCAGGGGTCATGCCGAGCTCCCGCGCGGCGCGCTCGTAGACCCGGCTCGACGAGCCGAAGCCGGCACCGTATGTGGCACCCGCCACCCCCTCGCCCGCCTTCAGGTCGTCGCGGAAGCGGCGGATGCGGAGCGCGTCGGAGTATTCGCGCGGCGAGAGGCCCAGGAACTGGCGCATCAGCCGCTGCAGGTGGAACGGGCTGACGCCGAGCGCCCGGCCGAGTGCCGCCAAGTTGGGCGGGCCCTCGTCGCCTTCTTCGATCAGGGCGCAGGCGCGGCGGACCAGCGCGACGCGCTCGTCGGCGGGCGCGACCGTCTCCGGCCGGCAGCGGCGGCAGGCGCGGAAGCCGGCGGCGCGGGCCGCCTCGGGCATGGTGAAGAAGTCGACGTTCTCGCGCCGCGGCCGGCGGCTGGGGCAGCCGGGGCGGCAGAACACGCCCGTCGTCCGCACGCCGTAGACGAAGCGCCCGTCGGCGCCCGCGTCACGGTCGGCGACCGCCGTCCAGCAGAGCGCCTGATCGAGGGCCGTCGTTCCCGTCGTCGTTTCCATGGCAGGTCTCCTGTTGCCTGCCCTCCAGATATGCCCCGGCGCCTCGGCGAACTATCCGCGCCTTGCGGGCAATACAGATCAGTCCCGCCGGAAGCGCACGAGGCTCCAGTAGCCGAACAGGTTCACCCGCTCCTCCGAGACGAAGGCCAGCGGCGTCACCGAGATCAGCTCGTCCAGCGACATCGGGCGGAAGCCGATGGTGTTGGAGGCCGGCGCCAGCGCCCGCTCGACCAGCGCCATGGGGCCGCGGCCGGTCCAGAAATGGTTGAGCACGATCGCCTCGCCGCCCGGCTTCAGCACCCGGCGCACCTCGGCCATCAGGCGGTCGGGCCGGGGCACCACCGAAGCCACGTGCATCAGCACCATCGCGTCGAAGGAGTGCGAGGGGAACGCCATCTCCTCGGCGTCCATCACGCGCAGGTCCTCGACGTTCTGCAGGCCGAGCCGGGCGACGCGGCGGCGCGCCTGCTCCAGCATCTTGTCCGAGACGTCGATGCCGACGACGCGGGACTTCCTGTACAGCGGCAGCGACAGGCCCGTGCCGACGCCGACCTCGAGCACCCGGCGGCCGTCCGCCCGCTCCGCCGTGGCGACCGCGCGCCGGCGCCCGGGATTGAGGATCGGCCCGAAGATGCCGTCGTACACCCGCGCATAGCGGTCATAGGTACGCCGGATCGCATCCGGCTCGAGATGCCGACGGGCGATCTCTTCGGCCCAGACCTTGATCTTCATCGCTGGAAGGCTCGCTCCCCCACCGGCCGCCGCCTCGCCGCGGGTTCCGGCATTGCCCATCGATTCGACATCCTAGCCCGGAACCGCCGGCCTTCCCACCACGGGCTGGCGGGAAAAGCGACGGGATCACTCCACCCAGGCGATCCGCAGCACGTTGGTCGCCCCGGGGGTGCCGAAGGGCACGCCCGCGGTGATGACGAGGCGGTCGCCCGGCTTGGCCAGGCCTTCCTGAACGGCCACCTTGCGCGCGCGTTCCACCATGTCGGTGAAGCTGCGCACGTCGCGCGTCGGGACCCAGTGGACGCCCCACAGCACCGCCAGCCGCCGCGCCGTCTCCAGCTTGGCGGTCAGCCCCAGGATCGGCGACGTCGGCCGCTCGCGGGCCGCGCGCAGCGTCGTCGAGCCGGACGTCGTATAGGTGCAGATGGCCGCCGCGCCGATGGTCTGCGCCACCTGGGCGGCCGCAGCCGATATCGCGTCGGCGGCGGTATGCTCGGGTGCCGTATGCTCGGCGTCCATGATCGGCCGGTAGAGCGGGTCGTGCTCCACCTTGATGATGATGCGGTCCATGATGCGGACCGCCTCCAGCGGATAGGCGCCGGCGGCCGTTTCCGCCGACAGCATGACCGCGTCCGCCCCGTCATAGACGGCGGTCGCCACGTCGGACGCCTCCGCCCGGGTGGGTGCCGGCGCGCTCACCATCGATTCCAACATCTGCGTCGCCACCACGACCGGCTTGCCGGCGATGCGGCAGGCCCGGACGATGCGCTTCTGCAGGCCCGGCACGTCCTCGGGCGGCATCTCCACGCCCAGGTCGCCGCGCGCCACCATCATGGCGTCCGTCAGGTCCATGATCTCGTCGAGGCGCTCGATCGCCTGCGGCTTCTCCAGCTTGACCATGATCGCGGCCCGGCCGGCGATGAGGCGGCGCGCCTCCGCCACGTCGTCCGGCCGCTGCACGAAGGAGAGCGCCACCCAGTCCACCCCCAGATCGAGGCCGAAGGTGAGGTCGGCACGGTCCTTGGCGGTCAGCGCCGACAAGGGCAGCACCGCGTTCGGCACGTTGACGCCCTTGCGGTTGCTCAGCACGCCGCCGGTCACCACCACCGTCTCGGCGACCTTGGCGCGCACCTTCTCGACGCGCAGGCGGATCTTGCCGTCGTCCTGCAGCAGGTCGGTGCCGGGCTCGATCGCCTCGAAGATCTCGGGATGCGGCAGGTAGGCGCGGGCAGCATCCCCCGGTGTGTCGGTGAGGTCGAGGCGGTAGCCCTGCCCCGCCTTCAGCGTCACCTTGCCGTCCGCGAAGGTGCCGACGCGCAGCTTGGGCCCCTGCAGGTCCATGAGCACGCCGATCGGGCGCTTGCGGTCGCGCTCGACGGCGCGGATCACGTCGTAGCGGGCGCGATGCTCCGCGTGGGTGCCATGGCTGAAATTGAGCCGGAAGACGTCGACGCCCGCGTCGAAGAGCGCGCCGATGACTTCGGCGCTGCCGCTGGCCGGGCCCAGCGTCGCCACGATCTTGGTGCTGCGTGCGCGCCGCATCGCCTACCCCTTTCGAGACCCAGCCTCAGCCGACGATACCGCCACCCTCATGAAGCTTCGATGAGAATCGCCCGGAAGTCGTTGACGTTGGTGAGCGTCGGCCCGGTGCGGATGAGGTCGCCCAGGCCCGCGAAGAAGGAATACCCGTCGTTGTCGGCCAAGAGGCGCCGTGGCTCGACGCCGGCCGCCCGCGAGCGGGCGACGCTGTCCGGCTTCAGGAGCGCGCCCGCATTGTCCTCGGTGCCGTCGATGCCGTCGGTGTCGACGGCGAGCGCGTGGATGCCGGGGGCGCCGTCCAGCGCGACCGCCAGCGCCAGCAGGAACTCCGCGTTGCGGCCGCCGCGGCCCTTGCCGCGCACCGTCACCGTCGTCTCGCCGCCCGACAGCAGCACGGCCGGGGCGGCGGCCGGCTGGCTGCGGCGCTGCACCTGGCGGGCGATCGCGGCGTGGACCAGGGCCACGTCGCGCGCCTCGCCCTCGATCGAATCGCCCAGCACGACCGGCGTCACCCCGGCCGCGCGCGCCACCCCGGCCGCTGCGTCGAGCGCCATCTGCGGCGTGGCGACCATGGCGAAGGTCGCGCGCGCGAAGACCGCGTCGCCGGGCTTGGGTGTCTCGTCGGCGGCGGCGGCCAGCCGGGCGGCGATGGAGGTCGGCGGCGTGATGCCGTACTTCTCCAGCACGGCCGCCGCGTCGGCATAGGTGGTGGGGTCGGGCACCGTCGGCCCGGACGCGATCACCGCGGGGTCGTCGTTCGGCACGTCGGAGATGGCGAGCGTGACGAGCTGCGCCGGCCAGGCGGCGGCCGCCAGCCGGCCGCCCTTGATCGCCGACATGTGCTTGCGCAGCGTGTTGATCTCCCCGATCGTCGCCCCCGAGCGCAGCAGGTCGCGGGTGACCGCGCGCTTGTCGTCGAGCGCGATGCCCGGTGCCGGCAGGGCCAGCAGCGCAGAGCCGCCGCCCGAGGCGAGGAAGAGGACGAGGTCGTCGGCCGTCAGGCCCTGCACGGCCGCCAGGATCTCGGCCGCCGCCTGCTCGCCCGCCTTGTCCGGCACGGGGTGGGAGGCCTCGACGACGCGGATGCGGCTGCACGGCATGCCGTGGCCGTAGC
>JBFWXJ010000498.1:0-4251 GCA_050187535.1 Alphaproteobacteria bacterium
ACCCCGCCGATGCCGAGCGCGCGCTCATGCGCGGCGACGTCGACGCCTGGACGGTTTGGGACCCCTACATCGCGCTGGCGGAGTTGCGTCACAAGGTGCGGGCGATCGCCACCAACGAGACGATCTATCCGAGCAGCTCGTTCTACCTCGCCAACACCGGCTTCGCCGCGCAGCACTCCCGGGAGCTGGCCGCCGTGGTCGACGCGCTGGAGCGGACCTATGCCTGGGCGGACAAGCACCGGCCACAGGCGGCGGCCGCGATCGCCCAGGTGACGGGGGTCGCGCTGCCGGCTCAGAAGCGGACGCTGGCCCGCCTCAAGATATCGCTGGCACCGCTGGACGACCGGACGATCGCCCAGCAGCAGGGGATCGCCGACACCTTCAAGGCGCTCGACCTGATCCCGCGGGCGATCACGGTTCGCGACGCGGTGTGGCGCCTGCCGGCGGATTGAACCGCCCGATCGAGAAGGGCGCGATCGGCAGGTTGGTCCGACCTGTCGTGATCAGCTCGGCCATCAGCGCGCCGACGACGGGGCCGAGCTGGAAGCCGTGGCCGGTGAAGCCGAAGGCGTGGAAGAACCCCTCCTCCCTCAGGCTCGGCCCGATGACCGGGATCTGGTCCGGCATGACGCCCTCGATGCCGGCCCATGAGCGCACGATCGTCGCCTTGCGCATCGCCGGGAACAGGTCGAAGACGGTGCGGGCACTCAGCGCCAGCCCGCGGAAGTTGATCGAGGTCCAGTTGCGGTCGCGGTCGATCTGGCCGCGATGGCCGCCGCCCACCAGCACCGTGCCGTTGGCGAACTGCTTGAAGGAGAGCGGCCGGCTCGTTGCCCCCACGACAGGGTCGAGGAAATGCGGCACGCGGGCGCTGATCATCAGCAGGAAGGCATTGGGCTCGACCGGCGCATGCTCGCCGACCAGGGCGGCCATGCGGTCGGCCCAGGCGCCGGCCGCGTTCACCACGACCGGCGCCGACACCGGTCCCGCATCGGTCTCGAGCCGCCAGCCGCGCCCCTCCCGCACCAGCCCGTGGGCGCGGGTGCCCTCGCGGTAGCGCGCACCCAGCGCCTCAGCCTTGCGGCGGAAGGCGTTGGTCGTGCGGTAGGGATCGGCCGCACCGTCGGCCCGGCTGACGATGCCGCCGACGCAGTGGTCGGAGATCGCGGGCACCAGCCGGCGCAGCTCCGCCCGGTCGATCAGCTCCTCGTGGTCGAACCCCAGCGACCGCACCTGGGCGACACGGGCGCCGAGCATGTCGAGGTCCGCCTCGCTTTCGGCCACCTTCACCTGGCCGCAATGGACGAAGCCGCAATCGTCGTCGAGCAGGTCGGCGATCTGGTGCCACATCTCCATCGACGCCAGCGACAGCGGGATTTCTGCCGGATCGCGGCCGAGGCGCCGCACGCCGCCCGCGTTCACCCCCGACGCGTGGCGGGCGACGTAGTCCTTCTCGATCACCAAGGGCTTCAGGCCGCGGCGTGCCAACTGGAAGGCGGTCGACGATCCGTGCAGCCCGCCGCCGACGATGACGACGTCGGCCGTCTCGCTCACGGCCGCGGCTCCGCCTGCGCGGCCGGCGGCGGCGCCGACAGGTCCGCGAGCTCGGCCAGCGAGAGCGGCTTCACCGGCGGCCTGATGCGATAGTATCCGACCTCTTCCGGCGTCGTGCCGTGCTCGGCCGCCAGCAGCTCGGTGACGGTCAGGCCGCAGAAGCGGCCCTGGCACGGACCCATGCCGGGGCGCCGCAGCGACTTCAGCTGGTTCGGCGACGACTGGCCCTCGCGCACCGTCTCCAGCAGGCGGTCGGCGGTCAGCTCTTCGCAGCGGCAGACGATGGTGTCGCCCGTGGGCCGGCGGAACGCAGCCGGCGGGCGATAGAGGCGGTCGAGGAACGACCGGCCGCGCAGCGCCCGGGCGAGCCGGCGGCGATGGCCGGCCGCTTCCCAATCCCGCTGCTCGCGCCCGATGCGGCCGAGCGCATGGGCCGCCGCCAGCCCGGCGAGACGACCGCGATGCTCGGCCGCCTGCGCACCGCCGATGCCGGCACCGTCGCCAGCGACCGCGATGCCGGCGAGCGAGCTTTCGCCCCATTCGTCGACGGCCGGGCGGAAGCACAGCTGTCCCGCATCCCACCCATGGTCCGCGCCGGCCGCCATGGCGAGGTTGACGTTGGGCACCACACCCTGGTGCAGCAGCAGCAGGTCGGCCGGAATCGTCTCGCGCTCGCCGCCCCGCCCGAAGGTCACCGCCTGCAGCCGGTCGCCGCCTTCCGCGCGCAGCGTCTCGACGAGGCCGATGCGCCGGACCCGGGCGCGGACCTCCGCCAGCAGCTTGCGCCCTTTGGCGAAATAGCCCGATGCCAGGAACCCCGGCAGCCCGGCCGCCGCGGGCCAGCGGTTGGCGCGCGGCGTCGTCTCCAGCAGTGCCGCGATCTCCACCCCGGCCCGCAGGTACTGCGCGGCGACGAGGTAGAGGAGCGGGCCGAGGCCGGCCAGCACCACGCAGCCCGCCGGCACCAGCCCGGCGCTCTTCAGCAGAAGCTGGCCCGCCCCCGCCCCCATCACGCCCGGCAGGGTCCAGCCGGGGATCGGGAACGGCCGCTCCATGGCGCCGGTCGCGACGATGACGCGCCCGGCGCCGACCAGTCGCGCGGCGCCGCCGACCGAGACGCCGATCTCGCGGTCGACGCCGAGGTGCCAGACCGTGGCGCCCGGCACGTAGGTGGCGCCGCTGTCGGCGAAGCGACGCAGGAGATCGGCCCCGCGGTGATAGTCCTCGCCCAGGATCGCCCGGTCGGCGACGGGGCTGCGCCCCACCGCGCGGTAGATCTGCCCGCCCGGCTGCGCCTGCTCGTCGAGCAACGCCACGTCGACCCCATGGCCGGCGGCCGCGGTCGCGGCGGCGAGCCCCGCGGGCCCGGCGCCGACGACGATCAGCTCGTGACGGTCCGCGAGGCCGCTCATCGGGCGCCCTCTCCCGCGCCGTGCTGCAGCGCGATCCGCATGCCGTCCCGGACCTCGGTCATGCAGGCCTGCCGGTTCGGCACGCCGTCGATCACCACCAGGCAGTCGAAGCACACGCCCATCATGCAGAAGGGGCCGCGCGGCCGGCCCGAGACCGGCGTCGTGCGGCAGGCGGCAAGGCCCGCAGCCATCAGCGCGGCGGCGGCCGTATCCCCGGCGGGCACCGCGACGGTGCGGCCGTCGATGGTGACGGTGACCGGCGGACGCTGCGCGCCGGGCAGTCGACGGAACAACGACACCTCCTGCCGGGCCGACCCCGAGCCCGGGCACGAGAGTCCGACGGCGCGGCGGCGGCGTCAAATCCGCTTTGGTTGGGCTCCCATGCACGCGTGTTATGCACCGCCGACGGCCGACGATTCCGGCTACCGCGCCGCCCGCGCGCAGGTGCACAGTGCGAATGCCAGCAACGGGCGGATGCGGGAGGCGACATGCGTGTAGCGGTTCTGGGTGCGGGCTCCATCGGCTTCGGGACGGCGGCGTTCCTGTGCGATCAGGGCCACGATCCCATCCTGTGGTCGCCGTCCGGCGAGCGCACCAGGGCGCTGGCCGCAGGCCAGCCGCTGGTGGCGATCGGCTCCGTCGTCGGCACCTTCCGCCCGCGCGTGGCCGGCAGCGCCGCCGAGGCGGTGGCCGATGCCGAGGCCGTGGTCCTGACCGTACCCGGCTACGGGCATCGCGCCGTGCTGGACGCGGCCGCCCCGCACCTGAAGGCGGGCGTGCCGTTCATCATCAGCTCGCATTGCTCGCTGGGGGCGCTCTACCTCTCGAAGAAGCTGGCGGAACGCGGCGTCGCCCTGCCGATCGTCGCCTGGGGCACGACCGTGCCGACGGGCCGGCAGAAAGGCCCGGCCGAGGTCAACGTCACCAACGTGCGCAAGCGCGTCGACTATGCGACGGTCCCGGTCGCCGCCGCCGACGAGGGTGGGGCGATCTCGAAGGCGATCTTCGGCGACCGCTTCATGCAGCGCGACGACGTGCTGGCGATCTCGCTGTCGAACCTCAACCCGCAGAACCACATGGGCATCGCGCTCGCCAACCTGACGCGCATGGAGAAGGGCGAGACCTGGGGCCAGAACGACTGCATCACCGAGAAGGTCGGCCGGCTGCTGGAGGCGCTCGACGCCGAGCGCATCGCGATCGCCCGGGCGCTCGGATACTCCGTGCGGACGATCTTCGAGCATTTCCAGCTCTCCTTCGGCGCGCCCCCCGGCACCGTCGCGGAGAT
>JBFWXJ010000499.1:0-4243 GCA_050187535.1 Alphaproteobacteria bacterium
GACCTCGAAGTTCCACAGTACGTCGTCGGCGGTGAACTCGCCGCCGTCGTGGTACTTGACGCCCTGGCGCAGCCTGAACGTCCACTTGGTCTTGTCGGTCGCGTCGACCGACCACGACTCCGCCAGGCCCGGGATCAGCGCGGCCGGCTTGTCGGCGCTCGACAGGTCCCACAGGACCAGCGGGTCGTAGAGCATGTAGCCCATGAACCGGAAGCCCTCGAACCCCTGATCGGGCTGGCCGGCCGTGTAGGGGATGTCGGCTGCCGTCATGCCGACGCGCAGCACCTTCTCCTGCGCCGCCGCGCCGGCCGCGAGCAGCCCCAACGCCGCCGCTGCGACGCCGCCCGCCAGCGCCGCCTTCCTCGAGAACCCCGGTATCGTCATCAGCCTCTCCTGTGGTTGTCGCTAGTCGTCGGCGGCCTCCGCGAGCGCGGGAAGCGCCGGCACCCGTTCGTGCCAGTGGGTCGCCTGCTGATAGCGGTGGACGAGCCGCAGCAGCAGCGGCTCGGCGAAGGGCCGGCCGACGAGCTGGACCGCCATCGGAAGCCCGCCCGCGTCGAAGCCGATCGGCAGGGCCACCGCGGGCAGGCCGAGATAGTTGAAGGGCCGCGTACAGCGGGTGATGCGCGCGACCATCGCGGGGATGGCCGCCGTCCGCTCCTCGTCCGTCTCGGCGATGGTCGGCACCGGGAAGGTCAGGATCGGCGCCACCAGCACGTCGCAGTCGGTGAACACCTGTGCGACGAACGTGCGCAGGATGCGGCCGCGCAGCGCCATGGCTTCGATGTATCGCGTCGCCGGAATGTGGAATCCGGCCTCGGTGCGGCTGTAGACGTGGACCGAATAGTCCTGCGGGCGCGTCCGCATCCAGCGCCCGTGGACGGCGGCCGCCTCCGACTTGGAGATCGCGTCGCCCATGGCGAAGAGGGGCTCCAGCGGCGGCGGCGCCACCGGCGAGCCGGCGAGGCCGAGATCGGCGAAGACGGCGAGCGCATTTGTAACGGCCGCCGCCACCTCCGCCGTGGCGTCGGCGAGCCATTCGGCGGGCGGCAGACCCAGGCGGACGCCGTCGATCGGGCGGTCCAGGCCGGCCATGGCGGTGGACGGCAAGCGGCTCGTGGTCGGGTCGCGCGGGTCCCAGCCGGCGACGACGTCCGTCATCAGCGCCGCGTCGGCGGCGGTGCGGGTGAGCGGGCCGACCGTGTCGAGCGACCAGGCGCGCGGCATCGCGCCCGCCCGGCTGATCCGGCCATAGGTCGGCTTTACGCCCACGAGGCCGTTGAAGGCCGCCGGCAGGCGGATCGAGCCGCCGGTGTCCGAGCCGAGCGCACCCGACGCCATCCGCGCCGCCACCGCCGCTCCGGAGCCCGCGGACGACCCGCCGGTGACGTGAGCGGGGTCCCACGGGTTGCGGCTGTGTCCGAAATGGACGTTGTGCCCGGTTGGTCCGGCGGCGAACTCCGACATGTTGAGGGTGCCGAGCGTGACCGCGCCCGCCGCGTCCAGCCGTTCCAGCACCGTGGCGGTGGCATCCTGGCGGTAGCCGGGCAGGATGGCCGTGCCGCCGGTCATGGCGCGCCCCGCGCGGGCGAACATGTCCTTGTGGGCCAGCGGCACGCCGTGCAACGGCCCGACCGGGCCGCCCCTGGCGAAGGCGGCATCGAGCGCGCGGGCCCGCTCGCGGGCGGCATCGGCCTCGATCGCGATGAAGGCATTGGTCACCGGCTGCCAGGCCGCGATCCGGCGCAGCGCTGCCTCGGTCGCCTCGCTCGCGCTGACGTCACCCGCCGCGATCGCCTGGGCGAGCGCCACGAGGGGGAGGAGGGCGAGATCGTCGCTCACGGCTCGACCTCGCGCAGCTCCTCGAGAATGCCGAGAAACTGGGCAGGCTCGTCGAAGAACCAGAATTCGGGGATGGCGGCGGCCATCCGTTCCTGGATGCGTCCGACCTCGGCCGCAAGCTCCGCGGAGCGTTCGGGTGATAGCGCGAGACCCTGCATCTCCCGGCCCTGGGCCTGGATCAGCGTGGCGGTGATCGTGGTGGTCGCAGTCACGGGCAGTTCCCCCGGGCTGGTTGCATCGCAACAAGCATGCCATGGGGTGCTGCGCACCGGGACGCCGCCGGCGGCCGCGGGGGGCGGAAAAAGAAGGGGCCGCGTCTTGCGACGCGGCCCAAGTTTAGGGAGGAAACGCCCAAGAAGACACAACATGCACCGCAACGCGGTGTGGGCCATGCTGCGAGGACCAATATGGCGGGGGGCGCGCCGCGATGCAAGAACTTTTTTGCAGGTGCTAAGTCGACAATCTGTCGCAGGTGACCGCAACTGCGCGCGCAGATCATATATCACGTTGAACCAGTGAGTTGCGGCACTCTGCGCGCACCCGAGGCGAGCGTCCGCGAACTCCCGGGCCATTGTGCGATGCAGCGGTGCGGGGTGCATTGCCGCTATGTCGATGCGCCTCTAGACTCTCGCGACGAACCGCGGAGAGCCATCCCATCGCCATGATCGACGCAGCTGTCCATGCACCGCCCGTGCCGGACGACGCGGAGCGGCACCATGCGTCGGGGCTCGAGGCAATGCGGGCCGGCGACCGCCCCGCGGCGATCGCTCACTTCCGCGCCGCGATCGGGCTGGCGCCGCGGGCAGCCGCGTATCACGCCAATCTCGGGTCGGCATTGCAGGGCGAAGGCTGCCTCGAAGCGGCGGTCGCCGCGTTCGACCGGGCATCGGCACTGGCGCCGGACAACCCGGCCATCCACCACAACCGCGGCAACGCGTTGCTGGCCTTGCGGCACCCGGCGGACGCCGCAGGGGCCCAGGCCCGTGCCGTGGCGCTGGCGCCGCGCGACGCCCGGTTCCGCTATGCGCTCGGGCTGGCGCTGGACCGGGCCGATCGCCGGGAAGCCGCCGAGGAGAGCTACCGTGCGGCGCTGACGTCCGACCCCGGCCACGCCCACGCCCGTTCCGCCCTGGCGCTGCTGCGGCTGGCTGCCGGAGACCGAGCCGGCGCGATGGCGCTGTGGCGCGAGCAGGCCTTGCGCGAGCGTGGCCCCGGTACGGTGCCCGCGCCGGCGGCTAGGCTCGCCAATCGGGGCAAGCTGCGCCACGACGTCGAGCAACTGCGATGGCTCGGGCTACATGGCGGCCGGTCGGATTTGGCCGCGCTGGCACCGCGCTATGACGCGCTGCTCGCCCGGATGCCGAACGGCGAGGGCGAGGGGGCACGTCGCCCGGTCGCGCTGCCCGACGAGGCGCTGGCGCTGCTCGGCGGTACCTACGGCCGCGAGATCCACCGCATCGACGCGCCGGATGCCGCCGACGGCGCTCTTGCTGCCCGCGACTGGGGAAGCGTCGAGGCGGCCTACGCGGCGGACGCACCCGGCATCGTCGCGGTCGACGGCCTGCTGACGGCCGATGCGCTGTCGGGACTGCGCCGGTTCTGCCTGGGCTCCACGATCTTCCACCACATCAAGCACGGCGGGTATGTCGGCGCATACCTGCCGGAGGTGGCGACACCGCTGCTCGTCCAGATCGCCGAGGAGCTGCCGCGTCGGATGCCGTCCGTGTTCCGGCAGCACCGGCTGCGCCAGATGTGGATCTACAAGTACGACAGCCACATGGACGGCATCGGTCTCCATGCCGATGCCGCGGCCGTCAACGTCAATTTCTGGCTGACGCCGGACGAGGCGAACCTGGACCCGGGGTCGGGCGGGCTCGTCGTGCATCGTTGCGAGGCGCCGCTGGACTGGTCGTTTCGCCGGTTCAACGAGGACGAGGCGGCGATCGCCGACTATGTCGCCCGGCACGGAGCCGGCTCGCTCACGATTCCCTACCGGTGCAATCGGGCGATCATCTTCCACTCCGACCTGTTCCACGCGACCGACCGCTTCCGGTTCCGTGATCGCTATGAGGACCGTCGCCTCAATGTCACGCTGCTCTACGGCGATCGGGCCGATGCCGCCTGACACGGCGAGGCCGCGGAACCCGCGGCCCGTGTGGGGCGTCGTCGCAGGGATGTGAGGGACGGGCAAAGCATGGGCTTCCTGCGCATATACGGCCGTGTCCTGGGGCTGCTGTGGCCGGAGCGGCGCCTCGTGGCCATGCTGGGCCTCGCCAACGTGGCGCTCGCCACGCTGCCGTTCCTGGAGCCGCTGCTCTTCGGCCGGGTCGTCGACACCCTGGCGTCCGCCGGCGGCCGGCCGGCCGACGATGTCTGGTCGGATGCACTCCAGCTGCTCGCA
>JBFWXJ010000500.1:0-4242 GCA_050187535.1 Alphaproteobacteria bacterium
CTCGCCTCTCCGCCTATCTCGATCTCCTGGCGCGCTGGAACCCGCGCATCAACCTGGTGGCCGCGCCGACGCTGCGCGACCCCTGGCGCCGCCATGTCCTCGACAGCGCCCAGCTTCTGCCCGACGTCTCGCAACGACAGGGCGCGCTCGCCGATCTCGGGACCGGGGCCGGATTTCCCGGCCTCGTGCTCGCCATCCTCGGCCGTGCGGATGTCATCCTGATCGAATCGGACCAGCGGAAATGCGCCTTCCTGCGGGAGGTGGCACGGCTGGCGGGCGTGGCGGTCGACATCCGGAACGGCCGGATGGAAGCGATCCCGCCGGCAGGTGCCGCGATCGTCACCGCGCGCGCTTGCGCGCCGCTCGCGACCCTGCTTGGTTACGCCGAGCGGCACCTCGCACCCGGCGGAGTCGCGATCTTCCTGAAGGGACGGAACATGGCGTCGGAGCTGGCGGATGCCGGCGAATCCTGGCGATTCGCGGAGATGCGGCGGCCCAGCCTGGCCGATGCCGAGGGTTGGGTGATCCGGCTCGAGGACATCCGCCGTGCCTGAGACGCCTGCCGCGCCGCCGCGGCGCATCATCGCCGTCGCCAACCGCAAGGGTGGCGTCGGCAAGACCACGACCGTCGTCAACCTCGCCACGGCGCTGGCAGCGGTCGGCTACAAGGTCGTGGTCATCGACTTCGATCCGCAGGGCAATGCCTCGACCGGGCTCGGAATCGCCACGGCCGATCGTATCCCGACCATCTACGAGGTGCTGGTGGGCGATGTCCCGCTCGACGCGGCGACGATGCCGACCCAGGTGCCGAACCTCTTCCTCGTCCCGGCGACGGAAGACCTGGTCGGCGCGGAGATCGAGCTGCTCGACAGCGAGCGCCGAGAATCCCGGCTGGCGGACGTCCTGTCCGAAGGGGCTGGCGATGCCGGCTTCGTCCTCATCGACTGTCCGCCGTCCCTCGGCCTGCTCACCGTCAACGCGCTGGTGGCCGCGGATTCGGTGCTGGTGCCCCTCCAGTGCGAGTTCCTCGCCCTGGAGGGGCTCAGCCATCTGCTCAACACGGTGGAGCGCGTCCGCCGCAGCCTCAATCCGCGGCTCGTGATCCGGGGAATCGTGCTGACCATGTTCGACAAGCGCAACAACCTTTCCGAGGTGGTGGCCGAGGACGTGCGCACCCATCTCGGCGACAAGGTCTTCGCCACCACGATCCCGCGCAACGTCCGCATCTCCGAAGCGCCGTCGCACGGGCTGCCGGTCATGCTCTACGATTGGAAGTCGGCGGGCGCCCAGGCGTATGCCCAGCTCGCCCGCGAGCTGCTCGCCCGCGAGAAGGCGATACCCGCATGAGCCGCGACGCCGGCAAGCGCCGACCGCTCGGCCGGGGCCTCTCCGCGCTCCTGGGGGACCCGCCGCCGCTCCCGCAGCCCGCGCCGCCGGTAGCGTCGGGTCCGCCGCGCACCGCGCCGATCGAGATGCTGCGCCCGGGCCGTTTCCAGCCGCGCCGCCGTTTCGACGAGGCGGCGATGACGGCGCTCGTCGACTCGGTTCGCGAGCAGGGGGTGGTGCAGCCGATCCTGGTGCGGCCGGATCCGGAGCAGGCCGGGGCCTGGGAGATCGTCGCGGGCGAACGGCGCTGGCGCGCGGCCCAGGCCGCAGGCCTGCACGAAGTGCCGATCGTCGTGCGCGCGCTCGAAGACCGGGCGGCGCTGGAGATCGCGCTGGTGGAGAACGTCCAGCGCCAGGACCTGACCGCGCTGGAGGAGGCCGAGGGCTATGCCCGCCTGATCGACGACTTCGGCCATACGCAGGACGATCTCGGGCGAGCCGTCGGCAAGAGCCGCAGCCATATCGCGAACACCCTCAGGCTTTTACAACTCCCCCAGGAGGTGCGCGCATTTCTCCAAGAGGGCACGCTATCGGCGGGTCATGCGCGCGCGCTGCTGACTGCCGCCGACCCGGCGGGGCTGGCGAGGCTCGTCGTCGATCGCGGGCTGAATGTCCGGCAGACGGAGAAGCTGGCCGCGGCTGCCAAGGGCGCTGCAGCGCGCCGGCCGCCGCCCGCCGCGGCGGATGCCGACATGCGCGCGCTGGAACGCGATCTGGAGCAGAAGCTCGGGCTGAAGGTCGCCGTCGAGCACGGCGAACGTGGCGGCCGCCTGGTGCTGCATTACCGCACCCTCGACCAGTTCGACGACCTGCTGAAGCGCCTGACCTCCTGAAAACTCAGTCGGTTCGCGAGCGCAGGGCCGCCAGCAGCGGCACGGCCTTGGCCGCAACCGCTGCCGGGCCGTCGCCCGGCTTGTAGAGGGACGAGCCGAGCCCGAAGCCGGCGGCGCCCGCGGCGAGATAGCCGGGGATCGTCCCGGCGTCGATGCCGCCGACCGGAATCAGCCGCGTGCCCGCCGGCAGCACGGCCCGCAGCGCCTTGACGGCGACGGGCGGAAGCGCCTCGGCCGGGAAAAGCTTCACGGCGTCGGCGCCCGCGTCGAGGGCCGCGAAGGCCTCGGTCGGCGTGAAGGCGCCCGGGACGCAGGCCATCCCCGCCGCCTTGGCCGCGCGGATGACGACGGGATCGCAATGGGGGCTCACGACGAGCCGGCCGCCGGCGGCCGCGATCTCCGTCACCTCCGCCGTGCGTCGCACCGTCCCGGCGCCGACCAGCGCACGGTCGCCCAGCGCCGCGACGAGCGCCCGGATCGAGGCCAGCGGATCGGGCGAATTGAGCGGCACCTCGACGATCGCGAAGCCGGCCTCGACCAGCGCCCCCCCGACGGCCACCGCCTCGTCGGGGCGGATGCCGCGCAGGATCGCAACCAGCGGGCAGCGCGCCAGCGCCGCGTCGAAATCGAGGGCCATCGTCATGTCCTTCCTTCGCGGCCGATCAGCTTCGCCGCGCGGGCGATCGCCAGATGGCCGATGCGCACGCAGTCGGCGGGCGCCATGGTGGCCGCGATGCCGAGCGCCGTGGCGGCGTCGTCATAGCGCTGCGCGAGTTCGGCACCGCCGACCAGCACCACCGGTTCGTGCGTACCCCGCAAGGTGGCGAGCTCCGCCCCGATCAGCATGCCGGAGAGATAGTCGAAAGCATCGTGCTTGCCGATCTCGTCGAACAGGCGCAGCGTCCGGGCCGAGAAGAGCAGCGCCAGGAGGTCGCCCGGCGACCGGGCGCGTTCGGCTGCGGCGACGCCGCGGCGGAAGGCCTCTCCGTCGCCGCCCGTGCCCGCCATCATGCGCCCGAGGATGGTGTGGCCGCGCAGTGCGGCGAACACCTCGCCCGTCATGAACGTGCGGAAGCCGAGGATGCGGCCGTCGCGCACCTCGACGAGCTTGGAATGGGTCCCGGGAAGGAGGAATCGGCCGTCCCGCAGTCCCGTCGCCGCCATCGCGCCGAGCACTTGGCATTCCTCGCCGCGCATGACGTCCGGGACCCCCGCCGCATCGCGCCGCGACAAGCCCGGCACGAGCCTGACCGGACCCAACCCGTCGACCGAGAGGGCGACCAGTGCCGTCACCAGGTCCGGCAGAGCCGCCGGACAGGTGACATAGGGCGCCTCGATCCAGCCCTGCCGGCTGCCGATCATGCCCGAGAGCACGGCCGGCAGCGCCCCGTGCGCGGCCGACCAGGGTGCGCACGCCGCCTGCAGGGCGGCCTCGAACGAACGGCCTGCGAGCGCCATGATGCCGGACGGGCTCTCCGTCGCCGCCAGGACATCGCCGTCGGCGGACAGGAGATAGGCGCGCAGCGACGACGTGCCCCAGTCGACGCCGATCAGCGCCGGCGTCATCGGGGGGCCCCCAGGGCGGCCAGGTCGGCGAGCGCGCGGCGGCAGACGAGGTCGGCCGGCAGCACGGCGCGCTTGCAGTCGGATTCGGCGTCGATCAGCCGCGCGAAGGCGGCGGCGAGCCGGCGGCGCGTCCAGCGCCCGGCCTGGGCGGTCAGCAGCGGCGCCTCGCGGAAATGCGCGGGCGGGCGCAGTGCTGCTACCGCCTCGCGCGGCGACTGGCCGGCCTCCACGGCGGCCGCCAGCGCCAGCAGGCGATGGAAGTGCCGCTGCACCGCGCGCAGCACGCGCACCGGCGCCTCGCCTTCCGCGAAGACGCGGTCGAGCAGGCGATCGACCGCGGGCCGCGCGCCGCCGGCCGTCGCCGCCACGACCGCGTCGAGCGCGGTGTCCGCGCGGTCGCCGGCGGCGGCGGGGCGGGCGGCGTGGGTGGCCGGGCGGCCGGCGCCGACGGGGGGGG
>JBFWXJ010000501.1:0-4241 GCA_050187535.1 Alphaproteobacteria bacterium
CCGATCGGCATCCCGAACGGATCGGTCAAGGCGAGCCTGACCCGCCCGTCCGCCAGGACGTCGATCGCGAACAGCCCCGCATCGCTGAACCGCACCGGTCGGACCCCATCGGCGGTTGAGGATCAGTGATGTTGCACCCGTCCTTTCGCATCTGTCTACCGCCGTCGCGCGACGCCGCGCCGGCGCCCTTCCCGTCAGCAGAGGAGCCCCGCATGCCCGTGACCCGCGGTTACGTCCACGCGCCCGTGCCCGCCCCGGTGGCGGCCTGCCGCATGTCGCGCGACATCGAGCGCCTGGTGCGCGAGCGCGGCTGCGCCTCGATCGAGGACATGCACCAGCTCGGCTGGACCCGGGCCGAGATCGACGAGCTGGGCGAGGCCGCCCGCGCCCTCGTCCGCCGCCGGGCGGAGGCGGCACGGCCGACACCCGCCGGCCGGCGGCGGAGGGCGGCATGAAGCGGGCGGCTGCGAGGTTGCCGCGATGACCCGGCCGCCACCCGAGCGCTCGATGCAGGAGATGCTGGACGGCGAATTCGCGCGCGACGCGCTCGACGACGCGGCCGCCGATCTGCGCGCCCGCTGCGCGGCGCATCCCGGTGCCGCGTGGCACTGGGTCCTCGTCGCCGTCGAGCGGGCCGATCCCGGCCACGTCCGGGTGATCGGCCGCACGCCGACCGTGCCGGAGATGGTCAAGGCCGCCGTCGGCATCCTCCAGGCCGCAGCGGCGGTCGCCCGCGGCGACCCGCGGCCGTACCCGCGCGACCTCGGCGATGATCTCGCCATGGCGAGCGACCTCCTGATCGCCATGCTGGGCGGCGGCACCACGGAGGTGACGGACGACCGCTCCGCGGTCCTGCCCGTCGCGGGGAGGCGGCATTGACCGCCGCCGTACCCGGCGCCGGCGCCGACCTCGCCTTCGGCTACACGCCGGCGGAGTGGCGGGCGGCCGGCCGCGCCTGCCGCCGCTGGCTGCACCGCGCCCGCCCCTGGGCCGCCACCGCCGCCGCCTTCGCCGCCGGTGCCGCGGTCGGCACCGCGGCCGTCGCCCTCATGCGGACGCTCGCCTGATGGCCCGCGCGTCCCGGCGGAACAGCACCGGCGGCGTCGCGGCCGAGCAGCTGCGCGCCATCGTCGAGCGCGTCGAGCGCCTCGAGGACGAGAAGGCAGCGATCGCGGAAGACATCCGCGAGGTCTACGACGAGGCGGCGGCGGCCGGCTTCCACACGAAGACCATCCGCGAGATCGTCAAGCTGCGCCGGCTGGACGAGCACGAGCGGCGCGAGCGCGAGGCGCTGCTCGACATCTACAAGGCGGCACTCGGCATGCTCGCCGACACGCCGCTCGGCAACGCGGCGATCGAACGGCTGAAGAAGCCGCCATCCGGCGCCGACACGCCCGCGGGCGGCGGGATCGGCGGAGCCCCCCTTCCCGACGCCGCCTGGTCGCCCGATCCCCACCAGACCGCGCCCGACCCCGCCCCCGACGAGCCGGCCTGGAAGCGCCACACGGTCGAGGACGCGCGCGCCGCGGGCGCCGCCGCCGCGACCGCCGGCGACCCGGTCACCGCCAACCCCTTCCCGGCGCGCGACCCGCGCGGGGCCGCCTGGGACGAGGGCTGGTGCCAGGCCGCCGGCAGCGACGGCATGGACATCCCCGCCGCGTGGCGGCCGACGCCCAAGGCCAAGCCGGCCGATCCCAAGCCGGCCGATGCCAAGCCCGCCGATCCCAAGCCCGTCGACGCCAAGCCCGCCGACCCGAAGCCCGATGGCGACGGCGACGACACCCAGCCCGGAGGACCGCAGTGAAGCCGGCCACCATCGAGCAGCTGACGCCCTACCAGATCACCCAGGCCGACACGCTGGAGCGGTTCGGCACGCTGCACGTGCCGGCCGCCGCCGAGCCGCCGGTCCTGTCGCGCGGCGTGCGCGCGGCGATGCACCAGTGGATGACCGAGATCGGCGCCGAGGACGAGCTGGCGGCCATGGGCCTGGCGCCGCGGCGCACCGGCATCTTCTCCGGCCCGCCCGGCTGCGGGAAGACGACGCTGGCCCATCACCTGGCCGCCCGCCTGCGCCTGCCCCTCTACCTCGTCGACATGCACCGGCTCACCTCGAAATGGATCGGCGAGACCGGCGAGAACGTCGGCCGGATGTTCACGGCACTGCGGCGCAACGCCGACCGCCTCGTCCTGCTGCTCGACGAGTTCGACGCGATGGCGAGCAAGCGCATCGACGACGGCAAGGGGGCGAGCCGCGAGAAGAACGCGATCGTCATCTCGTTCCTGCAGGAGATCGACCGCGCCGACAGCGTCATCATCGCCGCTACCAACCGGGCGGACGCGATCGACCCCGCCCTGTGGCGCCGCTTCGGCATGCATGTGGAGATCGGCCTGCCGGACGGCGAGCAGATCTTCGCCATCACCAAGCGCTACCTCGCGCCGCTGACGCTGCCCGACGAGGCGCTGCACGATCTGGCCGCGCTGCTGGAGGGGGCGACCCCGGCCCTGATTCGGCAGATCATGGAAGGCGTCAAGCGCGACCTGCTGTTCGCGCCCCGCCTGCAGCAGCCGGCGGGTGCGGCGTCGACCTTCGGCCGCGTGCTGGCGACCGTGCAGCCTGCCGAGGACCTGCCGCGCCCGCCGCTCTACGAGGCGAGCCAGGTCTTCGCCCGCCTGCCATGGCCGCCGGCCGGGATGCCGGTCGCGAAGCCCGCCCCGAAGGCCGCGTGATGGCCGCCGCCACCGCGCCCGCGCCCGTCGCCGCCACCTTCGTGGTCGACGGCGCCCAGTTGGAGCTGCGCGACGGCGGCGCGCTGCGCCGCGACCTGCGCTGGGGCCACCGCATCGTCGCGCACCTGCCGATCGACGCCGAGATCGGCGAGGCCGAGGCGGCCGCCCTCTTCGCCGCCTGGCGCGCGCACGGCCATGAGCTGCTGCCGCGCGACGTCGACCGCGTGCTGGGGGAGATGGCGCCGTGAGCGAGGCCGCCGCATCGGAAGCCGAAGCACTCCGCGCCGAGGTCGCGCGGCTGTCCGCGCGGGTCGACGAGCTGCTGGCCGCGAACGGCCGCCTCGTCGAGCAGCGGCGCCGGGCGACCGCGGCGGCCGGGAAGTATCAGGCGCTCTCCGCCGACATGGGGATGACGCTGCTGCGCCGCGGCTGGGCGCTGGAGATCGTGCGGGAGTTCGGCGTCGCCAGCCGCTCGTTCCACGCCTTCGTGTCCGCCGACATGGCCCGCTGGATCGACGGGGGCGCCGTCGGCTGCATCCCATGGCCCAGCTCGCCCTTCTTCCACGAATGGGCGCGCGACAAGGGCTATTCCAACGTCGATAGCCAGGTCTTCGTCACCGAGCGCGCCGCCGACCCCGCGGAGCCGCGGTGATGGCAGCCCCGGCGGCACGCCCGGCTTCGTTGATGATCCTGCCGCACCCCACTCGCCGGGCGAGCGCGATCGCCCGCTCAGTTGTGACGCTCACCACCATCTATGGGTGTCACAATGCCGATACTACACGATCCGATCGCGTCGCTGGCTGCCCGCCTGGTCTTCCGCGATGTCCGGCGATCCGCCGGCCTCAGCATGGAGCGGCTGGCCGAGCAGATGGGCCTCACCTACCAGCAGGTTCAGAAGTACGAGGCGGGGTCGAACCGCATCACCGTCGACGCGCTGGCGGCACTCGGCCGCGCCACCAGCATCACGCTGACCGATCTGGCGATGCGCATCGAGGCGCGCATGGCACTGATCCGTTCCGGGCGCCCCCGCGCCTCGTAGGGACGCTCCGCGTCGGTCGGGGCGGGCGATGATCCGCCCCGACCTTTCGCCGGCCGCGGCACCGGCCTATGCGCTGCTCGCCGACGAGCTGATCGTCGACAACTTCGCCGGCGGCGGCGGCGCCTCGCTCGGCATCGAGATGGCGACGGGCCGGCCGGTCGACGTGGCGATCAACCACGACCCGGAAGCGGTCGCCCTGCACCGGGCGAACCATCCGTCGACGCTGCATCTCTGCCAGTCCGTCTGGAAGGCGGACCCGCGCGACGTCGTGCGCGCGGCCTCGACCCGGCGCGGCGCGGCGCGGCCCCTGCCGGTCGGCCTCGCGTGGTTCAGCCCGGACTGCAAGCACTTCAGCAAGGCCAAGGGCGGCAAGCCGGTCGAGAAGCATATCCGCGACCTCGCCTGGGTCGTGATCCTCTGGGCGCGCCGCGTGCGGCCCAGGATCAGCATGCTGGAGAACGTCGAGGAATTCCGC
>JBFWXJ010000502.1:0-4214 GCA_050187535.1 Alphaproteobacteria bacterium
ATGAGCGCGGCATTCGGGCGGTCGGCGGGCGGCCACTCCTTCAGCCCCCTGATCTCGCCGTCCCAGTCGTGGGTCAGGATGAGGCTGCCGAGCCGCGGGATTTCGACCGCCCAGCGCGTCTCCTCGCGCGCCATGTCCGGCAGGCCGAACAGGATGAGCGGCGCGCCCTTCCGCGTCTCCCAGTGGCCTTCCATGGCCGCGATCTTCGCCGGCTGGTGTTCCAGCGTGTTGAGGCCGTGCAGGTCGCCCGCGGCGATCTGCACCGGCGTCACCGCGATCGCCATCCACATCGCCATGGAGAGCATGGTGCGCGCGGGCGGGCCGTCGCGCCCGCGCAGCAGGTGCCATGCGCCGACCGCGCCGACGACGAAGGCGGTCGTCAGGTAGGCCGCCAGCACCATGTGGACGAGGCGGTAGGGGAAGGACGGGTTGAACACGATCGCGAGCCAGCTCTCGGGCACGAAGCGGCCGTCGACGAGGGCGTAGCCGGCCGGCGTGTGCATCCAGCTGTTGGCGGCCAGGATCCAGAAGCTCGAGATGAGGGTTCCGACGGCGACCATCAGCGTCGCCATGAAGTGCAGGCCGCGGCCGACGCGATCCCAGCCGAACAGCATGATCCCGAGGAATCCCGCCTCGAGGAAGAAGGCGGTGATGACCTCGTAGGACAGGAGCGGCCCCAGGATCGGGCCCGCGGCGTCCGAGAAGCGGCTCCAGTTCGTGCCGAACTGGTAGCTCATGACGACGCCCGACACGACGCCCATGCCGAAGCTGAGCGCGAAGATGCGCACCCACCACTTGAAGAGGTCGCGCCAGACGCTCCGGCCGGTGGCGAGCCACATCGCCTCCAGCACCGCGAGCCAGCTCGCCAGCCCGATGGTGAAGGCCGGAAAGACGATGTGGAAGGCGATGGTGAACGCGAACTGGATCCGCGCCAGCGCCACCGCTTCGAGCCCGAACATGCGCGCCTCGCCCCGCGGCACCCGTCCGCGCGGGCCCGCCTTCTATGGCAACGATCTGGGCGCGGCCGGTTCCTCCGGCAAAGGCGGCGGGGGGTCGCACCCCGCGCCGCCGGTCAGCGGACGTGCGTCAGGACGGGCGGCGCACCGATGCACCCGGCAGCGGACCCAGGGGATCGTTGAAGCCGGGCGGCACGCCGAGGAGCCCGCCCGGCGGCAGGGTGCCCATGGGCTGGCGGCGCGCCGCCGACGGCGTGTCCCCAGGCAATGGCGGCGGCCCGCGCGGCGCGTCGCGCGTTGCGGCGGGGTCGGGCAGCTCGACCGGGGCCGGCGCATCTTCCCATTCGATGGGAGGCGCGGTCGGCGCGAGCGCAGTGCCGGGGGTCGGATAGAGCTCGCGACCGGAGGGCGCGGCGCACGCGGCCAGCGCCAGGACGAGGACAAGTGGAGCGAAAGGGCGGATCATCTGCTCCGGACCGGCATTCTGAAAACCGAGTCCGTATTAGCACGTCGCGCCGGGAGGGGCGACGCGCAATGTCACCGCGATGGTTTCCGGCCGGCCATATCCCTGATATCGTTGCGGTTACCGACGCTCTCCGGAGGCTCCGCATGGCCAGCACTCCCCGCCCTCTCGTCGCCTTCGCACTGGCGGCGGCATCGCTGGCGTCGTTGCTGGCGGGGGGCTCGCCGGCCGCGGCCCAGCCCAAGGACCGGCTGACCATCGGCATGGCGCTGGAGCCGCCGCATCTCGACCCGACCGCGGGTGCCGCCGCCGCGATCGACGAAGTCACCTACGCCAACCTCTTCGAGGGCGTGGTCCGGATCGACCGCGACGGCAAGGTGCAGCCGCAGCTCGCCCGCGAATGGACGGTATCGGCCGACGGCCTCGTCTACACCTTCCGGCTGACGCCCGGCGTCACGTTCCACGACGGCACGCCCTTCACCTCGACCGACGTCAGGTTCGCCTGGGACCGTGCCCGCGGGGCGGACTCGGTCAATGCGCAGAAGCGCTACTTCGCGGCGATCGACCGGATCGAGACCCCGGACCCGACGACCGCCGTCGCCATCCTTAGCCGGCGGGACGGCTATTTCCTCTTCAACATGGGCTCGGGCGACGCCGCCATCGTCTCGCCGAAGACGGCCGAGACCAACAAGGCGACCCCGGTCGGCACCGGCCCCTTCCGGCTCGACCGCTGGGCCAAGGGCGACCGCGTCGTCCTGACCAAGGTCGACGGCCATCGCGATGCCGCCAAGGTCGCCCTGAAGCAGGTCACCTTCCGCTTCATCTCCGACCCGTCGGCGCAGGTCGCCTCGCTGCTCTCGGGAGACGTCGACGCCTATCCCGGCATCGGCGCCCCCGAGGCGCTCAACCGGCTGCGCGCCGATGGCCGCTTCACGGTCGCGATCGGCCAGACCGAGGGCGAGACCATCCTCGCCATGAACAACCGCAAGAAGCCCTTCGACGACGTGCGCGTGCGCCGCGCGATCGCCCACGCGATCGACCGCAAGGCGATCATCGACGGCGCCATGCAGGGCAACGGCACGCCGATCGGCAGCCATTTCTCGCCGGCGAACGCCGCCTATGTCGACCTGACGGGGATGTACCCGCACGATACCGCCAAGGCCCGCGCGCTGCTGGCCGAGGCGGGATTCCCCGGCGGCTTCGAGGCGAGCCTGAAGCTGCCGCCCCCCGCCTATGCGCGGCGCAGCGGCGAGATCATCGCGGCCGAGCTTGGTCAGGTCGGCATCAAGGTGCGCATCGAGCCGGTGGAATGGGCGCAGTGGCTGTCGGCGGTGTTCCGCGGCCGCGACTACGACATGACGATCGTCGCCCATACCGAGCCGATGGACATCGATATCTACGCGCGCGACGACTACTACTTCGGCTACGCCAGCGACCGCTTCAAGGCGACGATGCGGGCGATCGACGCCGCCCCCGACGATGCGACTCGTGCCCGGCTGTTCGGCGACGCCCAGCGCATCATCGCCGAGGATTCGGTCAACGCGTTCCTCTTCCAGCTTCCCAAGCTCGGCGTATGGAACAAGGGCCTCGTGGGCATGTGGGTCAACAGCCCGGTGCAGGCGAACGACGTGACCGGCGTCTCCTGGCGCTGATCGCTCAGCCGGCCCCGATCTTCGGGAGCTGGTCCCAGGGGAAGACGACCCAGGTGTCCTGCCCGACCTCGGCCACGAAGCTGTGGACGAGCGGCCGGCCGGCGGGCTTGGCGAACAGGGTGGCGAGGTGGGCCTTGGGCAGGTGCCGCCGGACCACCTCGGCCGTGACCCCGGTATCCACCAGGTCGTCGACCACGAGCACGCCCTCGCCGTCGCCCGCACCGGCGGGCTTCAGGAGCTGCGGGGCGCCCCGGCTGCGCTCGTCGTAGGCGGCGATGCAGAGCGTGTCGACGAGGCGCAGGTCGAGCTCGCGGGCGACGATCGCCGCCGGCACCATGCCGCCGCGCGTCACCGCCACCAGCATGCGCCAGGGGCCGAGCGTGGCCAGCCGCTCCGCCAGGACGCGCGAGAGCCGGTGCAGCTCCTCCCAGGAGACGGCGAGGTTGTGGCGATAGGGATCGGACATCCCGGCTGCTTAGCGCGGGCGCCGGCGCAGCGGCAACGCCGTCACGTCATCCGCTCGTCGGCCCGCGTCAGATGGCAGCCGGCGATGCGCCAACTGCCGTCGGGCTGGCGCTCCATCTCGTAGAGGGCGACCTCGGCCACGCCGTCCGGCCCGACCACGAGGACCCGCTGCACGATCCGGCCGCCATCGGCCGCCAGCTCGCGGAACTCGACCATGCGCGGGCGGTAGACCGGCTGATAGCCGCCGCGGACCATCGCCATGAAGGCGTCGGGCGTGCCGAACATCGCGCGGATGGAGGGGGCGGCGAAGGCGAAGGCGCCGGGCGCGTCGTCGCGGCGGAAGGCGGCCATCTGGTCGCGGATCACCCCCTCGATCGCCGCGCGGTCCGCCGCGGTCTGGGCAGCGGCGCCGCCGCCGTGCATCGCGACGGATGCCAGCAGGAACGCGAGCGCGAGCAGGATGCGGCGGTTCGGCATGGACGGCCTCCCGGGCGGGCTCGCGACGATGTAGCCTCGCCGGCGCCCGCGTCCATCCCCGAGCCCGGATTCCCGCCGATGCTGCACACCGCCTACGCCCTCGCCGGCATGATCACCGCGCCCCACCACCTGGCGGCCCAGGCGGGCCAGGCCGTGCTGCGCGAGGGCGGCAACGCGGTCGAGGCGATGGTGGCCGCCGCC
>JBFWXJ010000503.1:0-4210 GCA_050187535.1 Alphaproteobacteria bacterium
ACCCCCGGCTCGTTGTCGACGAGGACGGCGATGGTATGGCGGCGGATGTCGCTCACGGCGATACGCTCCGATGGACGGTCGGATTGAAGGGCAGGACGAGGCTGTACGAGGCGGGCGGCCCCGGGGCCGCCCAGGCGCTATACGAGCACCATCCCCTCTTCCGAGACCGGCGTCGCCGCCTTGTCGGCGGGCCCGAGCAGCATCTCGTTGTGCGCCGCCCCCGACGGGATCATCGGGAAGCAGTTCTCCTTCTGGTCGACGCACATGTCGACGATGACCGGCCGCGGCGTCTCGATCATCTCCTTGATGACCGCGTCGACCTCGTCGACCTTGGTCGCGCGCAGCCCGACCGCGCCGAAGGCCTCCGCCAGCTTCACGAAGTCCGGCAGGGATTCGGTGTAGCTCTCGGAGTAGCGGCCGCCATGCAGCAGCTCCTGCCACTGGCGCACCATGCCCATCCACTGGTTGTTGAGGATGAACACCTTCACCGGCAGGCGGTACTGCGCCAGCGTCGACATCTCCTGGATGTTCATCAGGATCGATGCCTCGCCGGCGATGTCGACCACCAGCGCGTCGGGATAGGCGATCTGCACGCCCATCGCCGCCGGCAGGCCGTAGCCCATGGTGCCGAGGCCGCCGGAGGTCATCCAGTGGTTCGGCTGCTCGAACCTGAAGAGCTGGGCCGCCCACATCTGGTGCTGGCCGACCTCGGTCGTGATGAAGGTCTCGCGGCCCCGCGTCAGGGCGTAGAGCCGCTCGACCGCATATTGCGGCTTGATGATCGTGTCGCTTGCCTCGTAGCGGAAGCACTGGCGGGCGCGCCAGCCGTCGATCTGCTTCCACCACGCCTTCAGCGCCTTGTCGTCGGCCTTGGCCTTGCGGCGGCGCCATTCGGCGAGGATCGCCTCCAGCGTCGCCGCGGCATCGCCCACGATCGGCAGGTCGACGCGCACGTTCTTGTTGATCGAGGACGGGTCGATGTCGACGTGGATCTTCTTCGACGTCGGGGCGAACTTGGTGAGGTTGCCCGTGACCCGGTCGTCGAAGCGCGAGCCGACGGCGATCATCACGTCGCAGCCGTGCATCACGAGGTTGGCCTCGTAGCTGCCGTGCATGCCGAGCATGCCGAGGAACTGCCGGTCGGACGCGGGATAGGCACCGAGCCCCATCAGGGTGAGCGTGACAGGGAATCCGGTCTCGCGCACCAGCTCGGTCAGCAGGGCCGATGCGCGCGGGCCGGAGTTGATGACGCCGCCGCCGCAATAGAACACCGGCCGCTTGGCCTGCTCCATCATGTCGACCGCAGCCGCGACGGCGCGCGGATCGGGCTCGATCTGCGGCCGGTAGGTGCGGTGGGCGACGGCCTCGGGCGGGGTGTAGGTGCCGGGCGCGAACTGCACGTCCTTCGGCAGGTCGATGACGACCGGGCCGGGTCGGCCGCTGCGCGCAACGTAGAACGCCTCATGGACGGTGCGCGCCAGCGCGTTGACGTCCTTCACCAGGTAGTTGTGCTTGGTGCAGGGCCGGGTGATGCCGGTCGTGTCCGCTTCCTGGAAGGCGTCGTTGCCGATGAGATGGGTCGGCACCTGCCCGGTGAAGCAGACGATCGGGATCGAATCCATCAACGCGTCGGTCAGCCCCGTCACCGCGTTGGTGGCGCCGGGACCCGACGTCACCAGCACGACGCCGACCTTGCCGGTCGAGCGGGCGTAGCCCTCGGCCGCATGGACGGCCGCCTGCTCGTGCCGCACGAGGATATGGCGGACCCGGTTCTGCTTGAAGAGCGCGTCGTAGATCGGAAGTACCGCGCCGCCCGGATAGCCGAAAATTACATCGACGCCCTGATCCGCGAGGGCCTTGATGACGATTTCCGCGCCGTTCGGCTGCTGGCTGCTCATAACTCCTGTTCCTTCCGATCGAGGCGCAGTGCCTCCCGGTCGCCGGGCTCCCCGGCGACGAGGGGCGCAAACTAGTGGCCGACCTTCAGCCGGTCAACTGAAACCGACGAAGAAACGCAAAGATTTGCCGCAGTACCCTTTCCGAAAATTGCTCGCGGACCACCAGATGCGTCGCCATGTCCCTGCCGGCCTGATGCCGGAACCAGGTGAGCTGGCGTTTGGCGTACTGCGCGGTTGCACGAGTCGCCGCCTCGGTCGCCGTCTCCAGGTCGCTCTCGCCCCGGACATGGCGACCGAGCTCCGGCACCCCCACCGCCTTCATCGCCGGCAGATCGGGCCGCAGTCCCAGAGCCAGGAGCCGACGCACCTCGTCGACCGCGCCCTCGTCCACCATACGCCGCAGCCGGGCGTTCAGGACCGGCAGGAGATCGAGCCGGGCCGGCATCACCAGGATCGCGGCGACGTGCGGCGCGTCGGACGGAGGACCCGTATCCCGCTGCCAGTCGGCCAGCGTGCGGCCGGTAGCGACGACCACCTCGAAGGCGCGCAGCGTCCGCTGGGTGTCGCCGGGGGCCAGCCGCGCCGCCGCGTCCGGATCGCGCTCCGCCAGCAGGCGATGGAACTCCTCGCCGCCGACGCGTTCCCGCAGCGCGCGCGCGTCCGCCCGGACCGCCTCGGGAATATCGGGAACCGTCGCCAGCCCCTGGACGAGCGCCCGCAGGTAGAGGCCGGTGCCGCCCACGAGGATCGGCAGCCGGCCGGCCGCGCGCGCCGCAGCGATCTCCGCGACCGCCATCCGACGCCAGCGCTCGGCCGAGCCGATCTCGGCGGCGGGCAGGATGCCGTAGAGCCGGTGCGGAACGCGCGTTTCGTCCTCGGCCGTCGGCCGCGCCGTCAGAATGCGCAGATCGGCATAGAGTTGCTGGCTGTCGGCATTGACGACGACACCCCCGAACCGCTCCGCCAGGACCATCGCGGCAGCCGACTTGCCGGACGCGGTCGGCCCGGCCACGACCACCGCATCATAGGCAGGCCGGACCTCGCTCATGTTGCGGCGCAGCGGAAGGCCCGCCTATACAGCGCCATGTCCCTCGCCCTCGTCCTGGTCGCCGGATCGGCGGAAGGCCACCTCGCGGACACGGCGCTCGCCGACGCCCGCGGCGCGCTCGCGCGGCGCGGGATCGCGGCAGGGATGCCGGAGCGCCTGGGACCGGACGCCGGCGAGATGGCGGTCGCCGGCGGCGACGCTCCGACGGTTCGCGGCGAGGCGACTGCGGCGCTGGCCGGCACGGGCATCGACGTCTTCGCGGTGCCCGCCGAAGGGCGTCGCAAGCGGCTGCTCGTCGCCGACATGGAGGCGACGGTCATCGAGAACGAGCTGCTGGACGACATGGCCCGGATGATCGGACGCGCCGACGAGGTAGCGGCGATCACCCGTGCCGCCATGGAGGGCGCCCTCGACTTCGCCGACGCGCTGCGCGCGCGCGTGGCACTGTTCGCGGGCCTGCCCGCCGCGGCCCTGGACGCGGCCGCTCGCGGCATCCGGCCGGCGGCGGGCGCCGCAACCCTGGTGCGCACCATGGCGGCACATGGCGCGGCCACGGCGTTGGTGTCGGGCGGATTCACCATATTCGTCGAGCCGGTGGCGGCGATGCTGGGCTTCGCGTCGGCCTTCGGCAACGTGCTGGGCCGCACGGGCGAAGGCGGCTTGACCGGCGCCGTCGACCGGCTCGACGTGACGGCTGAAGGCAAGCGGGTCGTATTGGAGCGGCTCGCCGCGGACCACCGCATTCGGCCCGCCGCGACCCTGGCGATCGGCGACGGCGCCAACGACATACCAATGCTGGAAGCGGCGGGCCTGGCCATCGGCGTCCGGCCGAAGCCCGCCGTCGCGCGCGCGGTCGTCAACCACATCGTCCATGGCGACCTCACGGCCGCCCTCTACGCCCAGGGTTACCGGCGCGCCGAGTTCGCGACGGGCTGACCGGCCGCCGCCGGTCAGCCGCGATCGATGCGCAGGGCCACGAAGCGCAGGTCGCCCTGGCGGTCGATCAGCAGCAGCAGCGACTTGCGATTGGCCTTGCGCGCCTCCTCGACCTTCGAGGCGACGTCGCCGGGCGACTTCACCTCCTCCTGGCCGACCTCGAGGATCACGTCGCCGGCGCGCACGCCCTTCTCGGCGGCGGGGCTGTTGCCGGCTACCGCCGTGACGACGACCCCGGACACATCCTCGCCGATGCTGAACTTCTGCTTGAGCTCGCCCGACAGGGTCGACAGCGAAAGCCCCAGCGCCTCGGCCGTCGCCGGCTTGC
>JBFWXJ010000504.1:0-4208 GCA_050187535.1 Alphaproteobacteria bacterium
CCGCATGGGGAACGTGTTCATCGCCGCTTGATCGGCGCTGTTCACCCTCCCTCTCTGCCCCGGGGGGGGGGCGAGGGTGGGGGTGTGGGGGGGATTCGCCGGCGGATGCCCACCTCACCCTCCCCGTTGCTGCCGCAACGGGTCCCCTCCCTCTCCCCCCGATGGGCGGAGAGGGCAGCTTCCGCAGCGTGACTCCCGTCACGATGCGCCAGCCCCGATCCGCCGCCCTCTGGCAGGCGGCGCCGCTGGTCGTCGTCCTGCTCGTGTTCTTCGTGGTCCCGCTGATGCTGACGGTCGTCGTCAGCTTCTGGGACTATAACGACTACGCGATGCTGCCGGACTTCACGCCGCGCAACTACGCCGACACGTTCGAGGGCTGCGTCGCCTCGCTGCCGGAGCTCTGCGTCACCTTCAAGACCTACCTGTCGACCCTGAAGCTCTGCCTGCTCTCCTGGGCGGCGACGCTGCTGATCGGCTTCACGGTCGCCTATTTCCTGGCCTTCCACGTCCGCTCGCTCGGCTGGCAGATCGTGCTGTTCCTCGTCTGCACGATCCCGTTCTGGACGTCGAACGTCATCCGCATGATCTCGTGGATCCCGCTGCTCGGGCGCAACGGCCTCGTCAACCAGGCGCTCCAGGCGTCGGGTGTGACGACCGAGCCGCTGGAATGGCTGCTCTTCTCCGATTTCTCGGTGCTGCTCGCCTTCGTGCACCTCAACACGATGTTCATGATCGTGCCGATCTTCAATTCGATGAGCCGCATCGACCGCGCGCTGATCGAGGCCGCCTACGACGCGGGGGCGTCCGGCTGGCAGACGCTGTGGAACGTCGTCGTGCCCTTGTCGAAGCCCGGCATCGTCATCGGCTCGATCTTCGTCATCACCGTGGTGATGGGCGACTTCGTGACGATCGGCGTCATGGGCGGCCAGCAGATCGCGTCGATCGGCAAGATCATCAGCGTGCAGATGAGCTACCTGCAGTTCCCGCTGGCCGCCGCCAACGCCGTCATCCTGCTCGCCGTCGTGCTGATGATCATCTGGGCGATGACGCGGCTCGTCGACATCAGGAAGGAGCTCTAGGGCGATGCGCGGACGCTCGGCCGCCTTCTGGTGCCTCGCCCTTTTCTTCGGGCTGTTCGTGGCGTTT
Source organism: Alphaproteobacteria bacterium (assembly GCA_050187535.1). Lineage (GTDB taxonomy): Bacteria > Pseudomonadota > Alphaproteobacteria > ATCC43930 > Allostellaceae > Allostella. The sequence goes on from JBFWXJ010000504.1 coordinate 1,147, forward strand.
CTCTACGGCCCGGTGCTGACGATCGTCGTGCTCTCCTTCCAGGGCCCGTCGGGCGGGCTCACCTTCCCGCTGCAGGGCCTCTCGGTGCACTGGTTCGGCCGGCTGTGGGATGGGCTGGGGGTGGTCGACATCTGGGCCGCCTTCGGCCGGTCGTTCCGCCTCGGCCTCGTCGTCATGGTGCTGACGGTGCTGATCTCGCTCGCCGCCGGCTACGCCTTCCGCCGGCGGTTCCGCGGCTCGGGCCTCGTCTTCTACACGACGGTGGCCAGCCTGATCGTGCCCTCGATCGTCGTCTCTCTCGGTATCGGCGTCATGTTCCGCCTGCTCGACGGGGCCATTCAGTCCGTGGGCGCAGCACTCGGCAGCGAGTGGATCGAGAGCGAGTTCCAGACCGTCGCCGGCCTCTACACCTCGGGCCTGGGCGCGCACCTGACCTGGACGCTGCCATTCGGCCTCCTCATCATGTTCGCGGTCTTCAACCGCTTCGACGGCCGCTTCGAGGAAGCGGCGCGCGACCTCGGCGCCACCCCCTGGCAGACCTTCCGCCACGTCGTGCTGCCGATCGTCCTGCCGTCGCTGATCGGCATCGGCCTCTTCGGCTTCACCCTCTCCTGGGACGAGGCGGCGCGCACCAGCCAGGCGCTGGGCGGCGACCAGAACACGCTGCCGCTGGAGTTGACGGGCCTCACTACCACCGTCACCAACCCGGAGATCTACGCGCTCGGCACGGTCACGACCGGCGTCTCCTTCGCGGTCATCCTGTCGGCGCTGCTGCTGATCCGGGCACTGCGCTACCGCGCGGCCGCGGCCCTGCGCAAGGCGGGGTAGCCGCCCTTGGAGATCCGCGTCGTCAACCCGAACACGACGGCCTCGATGACCGCCAAGATCGGCCGCGCGGCCGCGGCCGTCGCCGGTCCCGGCACGCGCATCGTCGCGGTCAACCCGGAGATGGGGCCGGTCTCGATCGAGGGCTACTACGACGAGGCCTTCTCGGTGCCGGGCCTGCTGGCGGAGATCGCCAAGGGCGAGGCGGCCGGTGCAGCCGGTCATATCGTCGCCTGCTTCGACGACACCGGCCTCGACGCCGCCCGGTCGCTCGCGGCCGCCCCCGTCGTCGGCATCGGCGAGGCGGCGTTCCACATGGCCGCCCTGCTGGCGCACCGCTTCACCGTCGTCACCACGCTGTCGCGCTCGATCGCCGCCATCGAAGGCAACCTCGCCCGCTATGGCCTCGCCGCCCGCTGCGCCCGCGTGCGGGCGGCCGAGGTGCCGGTGCTGGCGCTGGAGGAACGCGCGGGCGAGGCGCTCGCGCGCATCGACGCGACGATCGTCCGCGCGAAGGACGAGGACGGGGCCGATGCCATCGTGCTCGGCTGCGCCGGCATGGCCGACCTCGCCGCCGAGCTGTCGGCCGCCCACGGAATGCCGGTGGTCGACGGCGTCGCCGCCGCGGTCGTGCTCGTCGAGGGGCTGGCGCGCCTCGGCCTCAGGACCTCCAAGGCCGGCCCCTACGCGCCACCGCTGGCCAAGCCCTATGCCGGGATGATGGCGTCCTTCGCCCCGCGGAGTGCCGGATGAAGCGCATCCTCGTCCTCAACCCCAACACCGTGACGTCGGTGACGGCGCTGCTCGCCGGCGAGGCGCGGCTGGTCGCCGGCGATCGCGCCGAAATCCTGGAGGCGACGGCACCCTTCGGCGCCGGGGGCATCGAAAGCCAGTCGGAGGGTGCGATCGCCGCCCATGCCGTGCTGACGGTCGGGGCGGAGCACCAGCATGTCGACGCGATCATCGTCGCGGCCTTCATGGACCCCGGCCTCGACGCCCTGCGCGAAATCTCGATGGTTCCTGCCGTCGGGCTCTGCGAGTCCGGCGTGCGCGCGGCATCGGTGAACGGCCGCCGCTTCGCCCTGGTCAGCCTCGGCCCGGCCATGCGCCCGCTGATCGAGCGCATCGTTGCCGGCTGCGGCGCCACCGATCGCCTGGTTTCCGTGCGCTATGTCGGCGCCAGCGTGCCGCAGATGGCCCGGGACCGCCCGGCCCTGCTGGAACGCATCGTCGACGTCGCCCGCGCCGCCGAGGCGGACGGGGCGGAAGCGATCCTCTTCGGTGGCGCCGTCTTCGCGGGCATCCACCGCGAGATCGGCCATCGCCTGACGGTCCCGCTCGTCGACGGCATCGGCGCCGCGACCGAGGCGGCGCTGGCAGCACCACCACCGCTGCGCGAAGACCTGACCGGCCGGCAGCCGGCCAAGCCCTATCCCGGCGTGCCGCCGGCGCTCGCCCGCCTCATCGACCGCAAGCTGAACCCAGGCGCGGCGTAGCCGTCCGTCAGGTCGCGGCGGCCGCTGCCGCCGCCTCTCGCGCTTCCTGCCAGCCGCGGGAGCTCGCGAACTTGCCCGAGGTCACCTCGTTCGGCAGCACGGTGCCGGCACGCACGCGCTCCTCCTGCCGGGCGGTCAGCTCGGCCAGGTAGCGCGACGGCAGCTCCATGAAGGGGCGGCGGTTCTTGTCTTGCCAGTGGCGGCAGTCGACCGGGTTCATGAAGATCTGGTTTGGCTCGCGCGCCGGCCATTCCGGCACGTGCAGCCACAGGCGCAGCAGGTGCCGGCGGCGCGCGACTTCCGGGTGGTCCTCGTAGTCGTTGCGCGCGTGCATGATGCTGCGGTTGTTGAGGAACTGGATGTCGCCCGCCTCGAAGTTCATGTCGAGGAAGAACGCCTCGGAGCGTGCGAGGCGCTGCCACTCGTCATAGGCCTCGACCTCGATCGGCGACATGGTGACGTCGCCGTACTGCACCGCATAGCGGATGCAGCCCGACGCCAGGCAGGTGATCCGCCCGTTGCGCTGCGTCAGGAACGGCAGGCGATGGCCGCTCGCCGCGGGGAACAGCGAGTGCTTGGCATCCATCTCGTGGTTGCGGTGGTAGTAGCCGCGGTAGAGCGCCTCCAGCAGGTCCGGCCGCGTCTCCAGCATGTGGTTGTGCAGGGCGGCCACGCTGACGATGCGGCTGGCGCCGCCCGCCTTGGCGCCGCGCAGGCACATCAGCGCGACGATGTCGCAGG
>JBFWXJ010000505.1:0-4182 GCA_050187535.1 Alphaproteobacteria bacterium
CGGCGTCCGGGACGAGCGCAGGTGCGTCCCACGACGATGGTCGGGATGTGGACGGTTTCGTTTCGCCACCACCGGGGTCGCCGCATTCCTCGGTGTTCCTCATCCCGAGCATCGTCGAGGGACGCACGGGCGCTGGTGGCATCGCCATGAAGCTCCCGAGCATCGATCCCGGCCTGATCGGCCTGCCGCCATTCGCCTCGGCGCTGTTGCGCGACCGCACGATCCGGCTCGCGGTCACTGGGCTGAGCCGGGCCGGGAAGTCGGTCTTCGTGACGGCGCTGGTGCATGCGCTGCTGGCCTATCCGCGGGTGCCGGGGCGGTTGCCGCTCTTCGGCGCCGGCGGCGGCCTAGCCGAGCGCATCGTCTCGGTCGGCGCCGAGCTCTCCCATGGCGACGTGCCGCGCTTCCGCTATGCCGAGAACCTGGCCGCGATGGCGGCAGATCCGCCGCGCTGGCCGGACGGCACGACCGACGTCGCCGAGATCGACCTGCGTATCCGCTTTCGTCCCGGCGGCTTCCTCCATCGCCGCGACGCCGTGGCGACGCTGCGTCTCGTGATCGTCGACTATCCGGGCGAGTGGCTGCTCGATCTGCCGCTGCTGGATCGCAGCTACCACGACTGGTCGGCCGAGACCCTGGCGCTGGCGGCCGACCCGGCCCGCGCGCCACTCGCCGGCGACTGGCTCGCCTTCCTCGCGCGCCACCCCGCGGACCGGCCGCTCGACCCCGACGTGGCGCGGACGGCGCACGACCTCTACCGCGCCTACCTCGTCGCCTGCCGCGACCGGCTGGGGCTCGCATGGCTGCAGCCCGGGCGCTTCCTCTGCCCCGGCGACTGGGGCGACGATCCGGTCCTCCATTTCTGTCCGATTGCGCCGGCCTCCGCGACCACCGGCGGCGCGCCGCCGGCCGGCAGCCTGGGTGCCGCCATGGCCGAGCGCTTCGACGCCTACCGAGATGCGGTTCGCACCCGCTTCTTCGACCGTCATTTCCGTCGCTTCGACCGGCAGATCGTGCTGGTCGATGTCCTGCGCGTGCTGCATGCGGGAAGGGCGGCCTTCGTCGACACCCGCCACGCGTTGGAGCGCATCGCCGCGTCCTTCCGCGTCGGGGGCGGGCTGCTGGCGCGCCTCTTCGGGTCACGCATCGACCGGGTCCTGTACGCGGCGACCAAGGCGGACCATGTACCGGGCATGCAGCGCGACAACCTGCGCCAGCTTCTCTCGACGATCGTGAGCGCGCCTTCCCTCGACGCCGCGGCCAAGGGGGCAGCGACGGCGGTGCTGGCGCTGGCCTCGATCCGCTGCACCGAGGACGACGAGACGATGCTGGAGGGCCGGGCGGTTCCCGTCGTCCGCGGCGTGCCGATCGGCGGCCGCAAGCAGGTGAAGCTGTTCCCCGGCACCATCCCCATCCGGCCGCCCGCCGCCGACGACCTGTTCTGGAAGCGGCCGTTCTTCGCGCTGCCGCCGTTCCAGCCGCCGCGCCTGGACGCGGCCGCCGCGATCGGCGTCGGCCATGTCGGCCTCGACGAGGCGCTCGACTTCCTGATCGGCGACGCGCTCGGATGACCGGAACGCCGCCGTTCGGCCCCATCATCATCGAGACGGAGGCGGAAGGCCGGATCGCGGACACGCTGCCGGAGGTGATCACGGCCCCGCCGCCACCGCGCGCCGGGTTGGGGCGCATCGGGCTGGCCGGCGTCGCCATCCTCGTCTTCGGCCTGATCGCGGTCGATATCGCGGGGTTCGTCGTCGACCAGTTCCAGCGCGGCTCGCTGCTGGGCTGGGCGACCGCGGCCGTCGTCGCCGTCGGCTGCGGCACCGTCGCGGCGTGGCTCCTGGCGGAGATGCGCGCCCTGTCGCGGCTGCGGCGCCTCCCCGCGGTGCAGGCGCGCTTCGCGCCGGCGGCCGTCGAGGGGCAGCCGCGCGAGGTCGTGCTGGCCGCGCTCGACGCCGCCGCGGGCGCGCTCGGCGCAGCCCCCGCGGTGCGCGCCGGCGTCGCCGCCTGGCGGCGGCAGCTACAACCCCATCACGGTGCACTGCAGGCCGTGGCACTGTTCGAGCAGACGGCGCTTCGGCCGCTCGACGAGCAGGCCCAGGCGGCGACGCGGCGCGCCGTCGCCCAGGTCTTCGCCGTCAACGTCGTCAGCCCGTCCGCCGCGCTGGACACCGTTGCCTTCGTGCTGCGCGCGATCCGGCTGGTGCGCGAGATCGCGACGATCTACGGGCATCGCCCGGGAGTGGCCGCGACCCGTCATCTCGTCGGCCGCATCCTGCTGGGCGCCGGCCTCGCCGGGACGGCGAACGCCGTCGCCCATTTCGGCACACGCATGCTGGGCCACTGGATGGCGCGCTTCGCCGGTGACGCGGTGGCGAGCGGGCTCGCGGCCCAGCGCATGCTGCGCATCGGGCGTCTCGCCACCATGGTCTGCCGCCCGCTGCCGTTTCAGGCGCCCGAAGACGCTACTTCCATTTCCCCGACTCCATCCACGCCAGAACGTATTCCCGGTGGGTGAGGCCGAGCTCCTCCGCCCGGGCGATCTGACGCATCAGAACCTCTCGGGGCGGGTTCTTCCACGCCCGGCGATAGGCCTTGCGCCAGCAGAAGCCGCGCCAGTCCGGCATGGCGTCAATCGGCGGCCCGTTGTTGTGGCCGATGCCCGGCGGCTTGTTCTGGTTGCTCGCGTCGAACGGCATGATCGCTTGATGCTCCTGCTCGCTGGCGGCAGGCAAGAGGCGTTCCAGGCTTCCCCGCAGCGGCGGGGTCGCTATGATCCAGCCCGTCCCCAGCGGGAGCGGCAGGCCATGAGCGCGCGCATCCTCGTCATCAATCCGAACTCGACCGAGGCGGTGACCCGCGGCATCGACGCCGCCATGGAGCCGCTGCGCATGGAAGGCGGCCCGCGCATCGAATGCGCGACCCTGTCGGAGGGCCCGCCCGGTGTGCAGACGCAGCGCGACGTCGACCACATCGTGCCGCCGCTCTGCCGCCTCATCGAGCGCGAGGGCAACCGCACGGACGCGTTCGTGATCGCCTGCTTCTCCGATCCGGGGCTGCATTCCGCGCGCGAGACGACCGACCGGCCGGTGTTCGGCATCATGGAATCCGGCGTCACCGCCGCGCTCGCGCTCGGCAACGCGGTCGGCATCATCGCCATCCTGCCGACGTCGGTCGCCCGCCACACGCGGCAGTTCCGCGCGATGGGGCTTAGCCAGCGGATCGCCGGCGAGCGGCCGGTCGGCCTCAACGTCGTCGACCTGATCGACGAGGACAAGACCTATGCCCGGCTCGTGGCCACCGGCAAGTCGCTGCGCGACGAGGATGGCGCCGACGTCGTGGTGATGGGCTGCGCCGGCATGGCGCGCTACCGCGACCGCATGGAGCAGGCCCTGGGCCTGCCCGTCGTCGAGCCGAGCCAGGCGGCGGCCGGCATGGCGGTCACCGCGATACGGCTCGGCTGGCGCACCGGCCGGCGCGTCGCGGCCTGAACGAACGACCAAGGAAGCGCAATGAACCAGATCGACCTCAAGGGCCGCCGCGCGGCGGTGACCGGCGGCGCGCGCGGCATCGGCCGGGCGATCGTCGAGCGGCTGCTGGCGAGCGGGGCGGCCGTCGCCATCTGGGACCGCGACCTCGATGCGGCCAACGCCGCCGTCGCGGCGCTCGCCGGCAGCGGCACGGCGATCGCGGTTGCCGTCGACCAGACCGACGATGCGGCGGTGGCCGACGCGACGGCACGCACGGTCGCGGCGCTCGGCGGCATCGACATCCTCGTGAACAACGCCGGCATCACCGGCGGCAACATGAAGGTGTGGGAGTACCCGGTCGCCGAGTGGCGCCAGGTGATCGACGTCAACCTCGTCGGCCCGTTCATCTGCTGCCGCAACGTCGTGCCGGAGATGCTGAAGGGCAACTACGGCCGCATCGTCAATATTGCTTCGATAGCGGGCAAGGAAGGCAACCCCAACGCCTCGCACTACAGCGCGTCCAAGGCCGCCCTCATCGCGCTCACCAAGTCGCTCGGCAAGGAGCTGGCGACCACCGGCATCCGCGTGAATGCCGTGACGCCGGCGGCGGTCGAGACCGACATCTTCAAGCAGATGACGCAGCAGCACATCGACTTCATGCTTTCGAAGATCCCGATGAACCGCTTCGGCCTGGTGACCGAGGTTGCCGCCA
>JBFWXJ010000506.1:0-4162 GCA_050187535.1 Alphaproteobacteria bacterium
CGGGACTGACCGACCACGACTTCGCGAGCAGCGGCTTGATGGTATTGAGGTCCCAGTCGAGGGCGACCAGCGTGTCGGCGATGAGGAACAGGATGTCGCCGGCCGACCGCGCGGTGGTCCGCGGCGGGTCGTAGCGGTCGGCGTCGATGACGCGCGCGACGGTCAGCGTATTGCCCTGGGCGACGGCCGCGCCGCTGCCGAGCGCCAGCGCGGCAGCGGCCGCCAGCGCGGTCGTCCACTTAGTCGGTCTCACCATGTGGTCCTCCTGTCGAAGGTTGCGTCCGGTTGCACCGGATCGTGGGATGGGATCACTGCCGCAGCCGTGGATCGAGCACGTCGCGCAGGGCGTCGCCCAGCACGTTGAATGCGAGCACGATCGCGAAGATAGCGAGGCTCGGCACGGTCGCGATGTGCGGCGCGAAGAAGAGGAAGTCGCGGCCGTTGGCCGCCATCGTGCCGAGCTCTGCGGTGGGCGGCTGCGCGCCGAGGCCGAGGAAGCTCAGCGCCGCGCCGATCAGGATGATCTGGCCGAAGCGCAGTGTCATGAACACGAAGATCGACGACAGGCAGTTGAGTGTCAGGTAGCGCCAGATGATCGCGCCGTCGCCGAGGCCGCCGGCGCGCGCCGCGTCGATGTAGTCCTGCTGCATGATCACGAGCGCGCTCGACCGGGCGATGCGTGCCAGCAGGGGCACCGTCGCGATCGCCAGCGCGATGATGATGGGCGTCAGCCCCGGACCGGTGATCGCCGCGATGGCCAGCCCGAACAGGATGGCGGGGAACGACAGCAGCACGTCCATGGCGCGCATCAGCAGGCCGTCGACCCGGCGGTAATAGGCGGCGAGGATACCGACCAGCGCGCCCACGCCGCCGCCGGTGACGAGTGCCGCCAGCCCCATCAGCAGCGTCAGCCGCGTGCCGTAGAGGAGGCGGCTCAGCACGTCGCGACCCTGGGCGTCGGTGCCGAGCAGGTAGGCCGGATCGGCGAAGGGCGTGCGCAGGGCCTTCGCCTGATCGGTGAGGTAGGGGTCGTGCGGCGCGATCCACGGCGCCAGCACCGCGGCCGCCACGACGACGCCCAGGAACACGGTCGAGATGAAGGCGATGGGATCGCGCAGGAGGCGCCGCAGCGCCGAGCGGCGCGCCGGCCCGCGGCCGGTATCGGCGGCCGGCGCCGTCGCGACGGCGGTCATCGCTTCTGCACCCGGGGATCGAGGAAGGCGTAGAGCACGTCGACCGCGAGGTTGATGAGAAGGAAGGCCAGTGCCAGCACGATGATCGCGCCCTGGGCGACCGGAAAGTCGCGCGACAGGATGGCGCCGACCGCCAGCCGGCCGACCCCGGGCCAGGAGAACATCGTCTCCGTCACCACGGCGCCGCCCAGGAGGAAGCCGATCTGCAGGCCGATCAGCGTCACGATCGGGATGAGGGCGTTGCGCAGGGCGTGGCGGACGACCACGCGCGGCTCGGTCAGCCCCTTGGCGCGGGCGGTACGCACGAAATCCGCGCCCAGCACCTCCAGCACGGTCGTTCGGGTCATGCGGGCGATCGGGCCGACGAAGACCCCGCCAAGAGTGACGGCCGGCAGCACCAGATGCTGGATGCCCTCCCACGACCACAAGGGGCCGCCGCGACCGGTGAACGGCAGCCATTGGAGCTTGTAGCCGACGTACCAGATGAGGACGAGGCCGAGGAAGAAGACGGGGATCGACACGCCGGCGACCGAGAACGCCATGATGATGCGGTCGGCGATGCGGCCTCGATAGACCGCAGCCACGGTGCCCATGGCGATGCCGAGCGGGATCGCCCAGAAGAGGCATGCGACCAGGAGCTCGAGCGTCGGCCCCATGGTCCGCCCCAGTTCCTCGGCGACACCGAGATTGCTGATGATCGACTTGCCGAGATCGCCCTGGAGCACGCGGGAGATGTAGAGGGCGAACTGGTACCACAGCGGCTCGTTGAGGCCGAGGTCCTGGCGGATCGCCTCGATGACGTCGGCGGTCGCGAGCGGACCAGCCAGTACCACCGCCGGGTCGGTCGGCACGACCTGGAGCAGCAGGAAGCCGATCAGCAATACGCCGAACAGCACCGGCACCGAGAGCAGCAGGCGCTGGACGATATGGCGGGCCATGTCGGGCTCAGGCCGCGAGCTCGCCGTGGCGGTCGAACGATGCGACCCCGCCGCGCAGCGTCATGTCGCAGCGCGTGTCGGAGCGGATCGCCTCGGGATCGCACGCGAAGACGTCGCGCGACAGCACCGCCACGTCGGCGAGCATGCCGGGCTCGAGGGTGCCCTTGTCGGCCTCGCAGAAGCTGACATAGGCGCCGTTCGCGGTCATCGCGTGCAGGGCCTCGCCGACTTCCAGCCTCTCCTGGCCGCCCAGCACGGTCCCGCGCGACGTCTTGCGAGTGACGGCCGCGTAGAGGTTCACGAACGGGTTGGTCGAGCACACCGGCGCATCGGTGCTGGCGGCGGGACGCACGCCGGCAGACGTCCAGCGCCGCATCGGATAGGCGACGGCCGAGCGCTCCTCCCCCAGCACGGAGATGTAGAGATCGCCGAAGTCGTACATGAAGACCGGCTGGGGAGCCGGCGACATGCCGAGGCGCGCCATCTGGTCGATCTGCTGGTCGCTCATGAAGCCGCAATGCTCGATGCGATGGCGACGGTCATGGGCGGGCACCTTGGCGAGCGCCGCCTCGACGGCGTCGAGGCAGATCTGGATGGCGGCGTCGCCGATGCCGTGCAGCGCCATCTGATAGCCCTTGGCATGGTAGTCCATGACCATGCCGCGGACGTCGGCGTCGGAATAGACGAGGATGCCCTTGTCGTGGTCGTCGCCGCCCAGGTACGGCTCGCTCATCGCCGCCGTGCGGCCCCCGGCGCTGCCGTCGGTGAAGACCTTGACCGGTCCCACCTTCAGCATGTCGTCGCCGGCCTTGGTGACGAGGCCGCGGGCGAAGGCCGGCTCGACGACGCCGGTCGGCCCGCCGGAGAGGCACATGTAGGTGCGCACGGGCAGGCGGCCCAGGCGCTTGGCGGTGTCGTAGGCGAGTATCTCGTCCATCCCGCAGCGGGCGCCGACATTGGCGTCCATCACGCTGGCGATGCCCTGGGCGGCGCACAGGTTGCCCGCCCGCTCGATCGCATCGACCAGCGCCTCGACGGAGGGCTTCGGAATCACCTTGGATACGAGGTATTGCGCCCGTTCCATCAGCAGTCCGGTCAGCCGCCCGTTCTGCCGCTCGAGCGCACCGCCCGGCGGATCGGGCGAATCCTCGTCGATCCCGGCCGCCCGGAGCGCCAGGCTGTTGCCGACGCCGACATGGCCGCAGGTGCGCTTGACGTAGACCGGGTTGGCGGGCGCGATGATGTCGAGCTCCTCGCGCAGCGGGTGGCGCTTCACGTCGAGCTCGAAATGGTCGTAGCCGCGGCCGACCACCCATTCGCCGGGCGCCGCCTTGGCGACCTGGGCGCGGATGCGGCCCAGCAGCGCCTCCAGGGTGCGCACTTCGGACGCCCGCACGTCGACCTCCACCATCGACAGGCCGAGCGGCAGCAGATGCATGTGGTTGTCGTTGAAGGCGGGGATCGCCAGACGCCCCGCGAGATCGACGACGCGCGTGCCCGGCCCCACCAGCCCGTCCATCTCGGCCCGGTCGCCGGTCGCCAGCACCCGGCCGCGCCATATGGCGATTGCCTCCGCGAAGCCCGATTCGAGACCGCACCACACGCGGCCGTTGCGCAGCACGAGATCGGCTTTGGGGAAGGGCATCGGCACTCTCGGAAATGGATCCCGGTCGGACCCGGACCAAGCAAGATCGTGACCACCACCCCGGGCCGAGTCAACTCGACCACGCGGCCGCGAAGTTGCCGCAGAAAACGGCCGGTTCTGCCCAACTGGCGAGCGAAGGTGCCGCCCCTCGGCTAGGATCGCGGGGAGGACATGATGGAGGGACGCGTGCGACGGACGATGACGGCGGCGGCGATCGTCGTGCTGGCGGCGGCCATGCCGGCCGCGGCCGCCGAGCTGACCTTGCGGCGGGCGGTCCTGTCCACGGCCGGCCTCGCCTATCTGGAACACCGCGCGGATGTCGATGGCGAGGGCGACCTCGCGCTGACCGTGCGCCTCGATCAGGTCGACGACGTGCTGAAGAGCGC
>JBFWXJ010000507.1:0-4160 GCA_050187535.1 Alphaproteobacteria bacterium
GACGTCGCGCACGCTGGAGGTGACGCCGCCCGCCGGCGACTGCGCGTCCGGCTGGCGCTGCGGCCCCACGACCCAGCCGCCGCCGCCGCGGACATGCGGGCGGGCTCGGTTCGCCTGCGCCAGGAACCCCGCGTGGCGCGAGGTCGTGCGGGTCATCCCGAGGGGGCGGTAGAGCCGCTCCGCCGCGAGATCCTCCCAGGACCGTCCCGCCGCCCGCGCCGCGGCCACCGCCGCCTCGGTCAGTCCGAAGTTCGTGTAGGCGTAGGTCGCGCGGAACGCACCCGTGAGCCGCTGGTGCCGCAGGCGCCGGAGCACCTCCTCGCGGCCGTAGCCCAGATCCTCCAGCAGGTCGCCCGCGAGGGTCGGCAGCCCGCTCCGATGCGCGAACATGTCGCGCAGCGTCACCACATCGCCGACCCGAGGATCGGCGAGGCGGAACCCGGGATCGTGCTTCGCGACCGGGTCGTCCCAGGAGAGCACGCCGTCACCGGCGAGCGCCGCGATCACCGTCGCCGCCATCGGCTTCGAGACGGAGGCGAGCGGGAACACGGTGTCGGGGTCGACGGCGTCGGTCGTGCCGGCCGCCCGCACGCCATAGCCGCGCAGATGGACGACCGCGCCGTCATGCACCACGGCGATGGCGATGCCGGGCACGCCGGTGCGCGCCATCGCGTCGCGCACGAGCGCGTCGAGCCGCGGCAGGGCCGCGTCGAGCGACTGGCGGGTCACCGGCTCCGCATGCGCGACGGCGCACGCCGCCCAGGCCAGCACGACGAGGCTCAGCCACGATCCGCGACGCATCCGCTCCTCCGCTCCGCTCGCGCCGGCAGCCTAGGGACGCGCCGCCGGCGGGGCAACGCGCGTTCCGGGCGCGGTCGGGGGACGCGCAATCGCGCTGACGCGCGGGGCCGCCGCGTGCTTTGGTAGCCGCCCCGCAGCGACAGGTCCGCCGCCCGCCGATTCGCCGATGCCCGCCTCCTTCTCCCTCCAGGCTGCCGCCGCCGGCATGCTCGCCGCCTTCGTCGGCTTCGCCAGCTCCTTCGCGGTGCTCATCCAGGGTTTCATGGCGGTCGGCGCCACCCGCGCCGAGGCGGCGTCCGGGCTGATGGCCGTATGCGTGCTGATGGGGCTGGCCGCCGTGGTCATCGGCCTGCGCACGCGCATGCCGATCTCGATCGCCTGGTCGACGCCCGGGGCGGCGCTCCTCATCGGCTACGGGCCTGTGGAGGGCGGCTTCGCGACGGCGGTGGGCGCGTTCGTCGTCGCGGGCGCGCTCGTGGTGCTGGCCGGCATGTGGCGGCCGCTGGGCCGCTGGGTCGCCGCCATCCCCGCCCCGCTCGCCAACGCCATGCTGGCGGGGGTACTGCTCAATCTCTGCCTCGCCCCGGCGCGCGCCGTCGCGGAAGTGCCCGGTCCGGCGCTCGCGATCGTCGCCGCCTGGGCGATCGTCGGGCGCGTGCGGCGCCTCCTCGCGGTGCCCGCCGCAGTGGCCGCCGCCATCCTGCTGATCGCAATCACGGTCGACGTGCCTTGGGACCGGCTGGGTCCGCTGTGGCCGCACCCGGTGCTGGTCTTTCCGCGCTTCTCCGCCACGGCGGCGATCGGCATCGGCGTGCCGCTCTTCATCGTCACCATGGCGTCGCAGAACATCCCCGGCATCGCCGTGCTGGGCCTCTACGGCTACCGCCCGGCGCCGGGGCCGCTGTTCCGGATCACCGGCCTCCTCAGCCTCGCGTCGGCGCCGTTCGGCGGCCATGCGATCAACCTGGCGGCGATCACGGCGGCGATCTGCGCCGGCGAGGACGCCCATCCCGACCCGGAGCGACGCTACTGGGCCGCCGTCGTCGCGGGTCTCGGCTACTTCGTGCTGGGTCTCGGCGCGGGCGCGGCGGCCGCCTTCATCGGCGCCGCCCCGCCGATCCTGATCGAGGCCGTGGCGGGCCTGGCGCTCCTCGGCCCGCTGGGCGGCGCGCTGATGGGTGCGGTCTCCGCGCAGCAGGGTCGCGAGGCCGCCGTCGTCACTTTCCTCGTCGCCGCGTCGGGCCTGACCGTGCTCGGCATCGGCGGCGCCTTCTGGGGGCTGGTCGCCGGCAGCGCGATGCTCGCACTCACCCGCGCGGGCCGACCGGCGGCGTGATCAGGCCGGCTGCATATCGGATCCGACCGGCCTCACCCGAATCGCAGACGCTTTCTTCATCGCCTGCGCCAGGTCGTAGTCGACCTGCATGCCGAGCCAGACCTCGGGTGCACCGCCGAATGCCTTGGAGAGCCGTATCGCCATCTCCGGGCTGATCCCGTTCCTGCCGTTGACCAGATTGCTGAGCGCGAGGCGGGAGACGCCCAGTATCTCCGCAGCCTTCGTGATGCTGAGACCGAGCGGCTCGAGGCAATCGAGCTTCACATGCAGCCCCGGATGGGGCGGGTTCTTCATCCTCATCCTTCAACCTCAGTGATAGTCGACGAGATCGACGTCGACGATGTCCTCGCCATCGAATCGAAAGATCACGCGCCAGTTCGCCCGCACGGTGACCGACCAGAATCCCTTCAGATCGCCCTTGAGCGGATGCAGCCGGAAGCCGGGAACGTCCATGTCCGTCGGCTCCTGGGCACGCTGCAATCGTGCCAGTATCCGCGCCAGCTTCTCCGCGTCCTGCGCGGATACCCGGCTACGATCGTCATCGAGGAACAGTCTCTTGAGGCCCCGGCGTCGAAAGCTCCGGATCATCAGCCGACTATATAGTGCCTATATGCAGTTTGCAGAAGAAGCATCTTGCGGCCCCCTCACCCGCGCGGGCCGGCCGGCGGCTTGAGCGCCGCACGGTCCATGGCCTCCGATGTCCCGGCGGCGCGGAGGACTTCCTTGCGGACCTTCTCGGTGGCGGTGCGGGGGAGTGCCGGCAGGAGCTCGATGTAGCGCGGGACGGCGAAGCGCGGCAGGCGGCGGTCGCAGTGCTCCCAGAGCGCTGTCGGGTCGATCGCGCCGCCCGGACGGGCGACGAGGCAAGCCTTGATCTCCTGCTCGCCGTCCTCGACATCGGACGGCACGCCGACCACCGCCGCCTCCGCCACGTCGGGATGCTGCAGCAACGCCGCCTCGACCTCGAAGGAGGAGACGTTCTCGCCGCGCCGCCGGATGCAGTCGCGCAGCCGGTCGACGAAGTAGTGCCAACCCTCGGCGTCGGCGCGGAAGGCGTCTCCGGTGTGAAACCAGAGATTGCGGAAGGCGGCGACCGTCGCTTCCGGCATGCCGCAATAGCCGAGCAGGAAGGTGCCGGCGCGCCGCGGCCGCACCAGCAGCTCGCCGACCGTCCCGACGGGCACGGGGTCGTCGTTCGCCGGATCGGCGATGCGCACGTCGAACCAGTCCGCGATCAACCGGCCGCAGGAGCCGGGGCGCAGCGGCGCGTCGGCCGGCATGTAGAAGGGGCAGTTGATCTCGGTGGTGCCGTAGAGCTCGACCGGTGCCACCCCGTAGCGCGCGACGAAGCCCGGGGCCAGCGATGGCACGAGCGGCACCGCGGTCACGCGGCGCAGACCGTGCCGACGATCCTCCGGCCGCGCCGGCTGCTTCATCAGGAAGCTCAACATGGTGCCGAGGAGGTTCGTCGCGGTGACCCCGTGGCGGCGCACGTCGTCGAGCCAACCCGACGCGCTGAAGCGGGGCGCCAGGACCAGCGGCGCGCCCAGGATCATCGCCCCGTAGACGCCGAGCAGCAGCGCATTGGCGTGAAACAGTGGCAGGCAGGCATAGAGCACGTCTTCGCCGGAGAGCCCGAGCTGCTCGATGTAGACATGCGGGTTGAGATGGAGGTGGCCATGCGGCAGCAGGGGCCCCTTCGACGGGCCGCTGGTACCGGACGTGAAGAGAATCGCGCCGACGTCGCCGACCGCGACCGGCACATCGACCGGCCGGTCTGAGCCGCGCGCGAGATCCGCGAACGGCCGCACCACGGCATGCCCGAGATCGATCGCCGGCACCGGGCCCGCCACGAACACCATGGCCAGATGCGGCATCCGCCCGGCGGACGCCGCCAGCTCCGCCAGGTGCTCGGGTGCCGCGATCATCACGCGGGCCGCCGCGACCTTGGCACCGTGCTCGAGGAAGGCGCCCTTGAAGGCCGTGTTGACGGGCACGAAGACGGCGCCCGCCCGCGCCACGC
>JBFWXJ010000508.1:0-4149 GCA_050187535.1 Alphaproteobacteria bacterium
CGCGGCGTGCTGGCGCCGGAATGGCTGAATCTGTTGGCGGCGGGGGTCGACCGCAACCTGCGCGAGCCCGGCCCCTTCGGCAAGCGCTACACGCCGGACGGACGGCCCGGCCTCTTCTTCGGCGACTACTGCAACTGGCGCCGCATCCCCGAATACGAGGACGTGCTGCGCCGCTCGCCGCTGGCGGAGGTGGCCGGCCGGCTGATGGGGGCGACCAAGGTCAACCTCTTCCACGAGCATGTGCTGGTGAAGGAGCCGGCGACCGAGGAGCGCACGCCCTGGCACCACGACCAGCCCTACTACGTCGTCGACGGCGACCAGATCGTGAGCCTCTGGATCCCGCTCGACCCGGTGGCGCGCGAGACCTCGGTCGAGTTCGTCGCGGGGTCGCACCGCTGGGGCAAGTGGTACACGCCCAAGCGCTTCGCCGATGGCAACGACCATCCCGCGCAGCAGAAGAACTTCGTGCCGGTGCCCGACATCGAGGCCGAGCGCGACCGCCACCGCATCCTCGGCTGGGCGCTGGAGCCGGGCGACCTCATCGCCTTCCACGGCCTGACGCTGCACGGGGCGCCCGGCAACGCCACGCGCGACCGCCGCCGCGTCGTCTCGGCACGCTGGACCGGCGACGACGCGCGCTACGTGCTGCGCGACGGCTTCATGTCCCCGCCGCCGCCCGAAACCGACGCGCCCGTCCCGGGTGCGGCCATGGATTCCCCGGTGTTCCCCGTCGTCTGGAGAGCCGCGTGATGCGCCGGATCCTTCCGAGCAGCCCTCTCCGCCCACAGGGGGGAGAGGGAGGGGACCCGCCGCGGAGCGGCGGGGAGGGTGAGGTGGGCGAGGCCACCATGCTCACCTCCCGCGATGTAAGTGATCCGCGCCGCGGACGCGGCGCCCCCCACACCCCCGCCCACACCCCCCAGAAGGGCGGAGAGGGGGAACTGGCCAGGCCATGACGACCCGCATCGACAACGCCCGCATCATCCGGGCGCCGCGCGGCCCCGAGCTGACGGCGCGGAGCTGGCAGACGGAGGCGGCGCTCCGGATGCTGATGAACAACCTCGACCCCGAGGTGGCCGAGCGGCCGCACGAGCTGGTCGTCTATGGCGGCATCGGGCGGGCGGCGCGCGACTGGGAATCCTTCGACCGCATCGCCGCCGCGCTGCGCCGGCTGGAGGGCGACCAGACGCTCTGCGTGCAGTCCGGCAAGCCGGTCGGCATCTTCCGCACCCATGCGGACGCGCCGCGCGTGCTGCTCGCCAACTCCAACCTCGTCGGCCGCTGGGCCTCGTGGGAGCATTTCCACGAGCTCGACCGCAAGGGCCTCATGATGTACGGCCAGATGACGGCCGGCTCGTGGATCTACATCGGCTCGCAGGGCATCGTGCAGGGCACCTACGAGACCTTCGTCGAGGTCGGCCGGCAGCACTATGGCGGCGACCTTTCCGGGCGGTGGTTCCTGACGGGCGGCCTTGGCGGCATGGGTGGCGCACAGCCGCTGGCGGCGACCATGGCCGGCGCCTCGATGCTGGCGGTCGAGTGCCAGCCGTCGCGCATCGAGATGCGCCTGCGCACCGGCTATCTCGACCATGGCGTATCGACGCTCGACGAGGCACTGACGCTGATCGAGCGGTCCTGCCGCGACCGCAAGCCGATCTCCGTCGGCCTGCTCGGCAATGCGGCCGAGATCTTCCCCGAGCTGGTGCGCCGCGGCGTCAGGCCCGACGCCGTCACCGACCAGACCTCGGCCCACGACCCGCTCAACGGCTACCTGCCGGCCGGCTGGACGCTGGCGGAGTGGGAGGACCGGCGCGCCCGCGATCCCAAGGGCGTGGAGGCCGCCGCGCGGAAGTCGATGGCGGTGCAGGTGCGCGCCATGCTCGATTTCCATCGCATGGGCGTGCCGACGCTCGACTACGGCAACAACATCCGCCAGATGGCCAAGGACGAGGGCGTGGCCGACGCCTTCGCTTTCCCCGGCTTCGTGCCGGCCTATATCCGCCCCCTCTTCTGCCGCGGCGTCGGGCCGTTCCGCTGGGCGGCGCTGTCGGGCGATCCCGAGGACATCTGGCGCACCGACGAGAAGGTGAAGGAGCTGATGCCGGACGACCGGCACCTGCACAACTGGCTCGACATGGCGCGCGCCCGCATCCGCTTCCAGGGCCTGCCGGCGCGCATCTGCTGGGTCGGCCTCGGCGACCGCCACCGCCTCGGCCTCGCCTTCAACGAGATGGTGGCGAAGGGCGAGCTGAAGGCACCCGTCGTCATCGGCCGCGACCACCTCGATTCCGGCTCGGTCGCCAGCCCCAACCGCGAGACCGAGGCGATGCGCGACGGCAGCGACGCCGTCGCCGACTGGCCGCTGCTGAACGCGCTGCTGAACTGCGCGGGCGGCGCCACCTGGGTCTCGATCCATCACGGCGGCGGCGTCGGCATCGGCTACTCGCAGCACGCCGGCATGGTCATCGTCTGCGACGGCACCGAGGCGGCGGCCCGGCGCCTGGAGCGCGTGCTGTGGAACGACCCCGCTTCGGGCGTGATGCGCCATGCGGATGCCGGCTACGAGGATGCCGTCGCCTGTGCCCGCGGCCACGGCCTGGACCTGCCCTTCCTCACCTGATCTCCGGAGCACCCGCGACCATGACGAACCGCCTGACGCTCGCCATCGCCGAGCGCACGTCCTTCGCCGACGGCATGGAGTTCGGCACCACCGGCGCCTATGAGCGGCTGGTCGGCCGGACGCACTACGCCGTCGACCCGACGGCGGCCGCCCAGGCCGGGATCGTCGACATCGACAAGGCGCCGCGCAACGCCGAAGGGCTGGTCGAGCTGGCGGCCGACGTCACCATCCTGAAGCCGCTCGACATGGGGCGCGGCAACCGGCGCCTGCTGTTCGGCTACGGCAACCGCGGCAACAAGCGCGAGCTGCAGTTCTTCAACGACGCGCCGCCGTCGAACGACCCGCGGACGGCCGCCCATGCCGGCAACGGCTTCCTCTTCCGGCGCGGCTACACCATCGTCTGGGGGGCCTGGGAGGGTGACCTCCTGCCCGGCAACGGCCGCATGATCCTCGACGTGCCGGTGGCGACCGACGGCGACCGGCCGATCGTCGGCCCGGTGCGCACCGAGCTGATCGTCGACGAGCCGACGACCGTCCTGCCGCTCTCCGGTCGTGCCTCGACGCGCAGCTACCCGACCGCGTCGATGGACACCCGTTCGGCGACGCTGACGAAGCGGCGCTATCAGGCGGACAAACGCATTCCCATCGCTTCCGACGAATGGTCGTTCGCGCGCGTCGAAGGCGGCACCGGCCTCGACAACCAGGGCGCCGAGCAGGCGATCGTGCCGTCCGACACGCATATCCACATGCCCGCGGGCTTCCGCCCGGGCTGGATCTACGAGATCGTCTATTCCGGCCGCGACCCGCGCGTGCACGGCCTGGGGCATCTGGCGGTGCGCGACCTCGTCGCCTTCCTGCGCCACGACAAGGGGGACGGCAATCCGCTCGCGGGGGGCATCGACAAGGCCTATGCCTGGGGCCGGTCGCAGACCGGGCGCTGCATCCGCGATTTCATCTATCAGGGCTTCAACGCCGATGCCGCAGGCCGACGGGTCTTCGACGGCGTGCTGCCGCATGTCGCGGGCGGCGGCCTCATGTGGATGAACCACCGCTTCTCGCTGGTGGTCTCGCCGGCCGGCCAGCAATACGAGGACCACTGCACGCTGGCCGACCGCTTCCCCTTCTCCTACGCGCCCTGCCGCGACCCGCATTCGGGCCGCGTCGACGCGATCCTGAAGCGGCCGGAGACCGATCCCCTGGTGCTGCACAGCCAGACGGCGACCGAGTACTGGCAGCGCCGCGGCTCGCTCGTGCATACCGACGCCGAGGGCAACGACCTGCCGCAGCCGGACGGCGTGCGCGTCTATCTCTGGTCGAGCTCGCAGCACTTCGCCGACCCGAACCTGAAAAAGCCGTCGCGGGGCGTGTGCCGCAACCTCCTCAATATCGTGAACACCTCGATGCTGTTCCGCGGCCTGCTGGATGCGCTCGATGCCTGGGCGACCGACGGCACGCCGCCGCCGCCCAGCCGCATGCCGACCCGCGCCGACGGCACGCTGGTGACCGCCGCGCAATGGCGCGAGGGCTTC
>JBFWXJ010000509.1:0-4145 GCA_050187535.1 Alphaproteobacteria bacterium
GCCTTCGCCATCACCCTGCCGGCGACCCGCCTCTACGACGCGCCGACCATCCGCCGGCTGGCTGCGCTCATCGCCGAAGGCGCGGGCGACGCGGCCGCGCCGCCGCCGGAACCGATCCCCGCGCCGCCGCCGTCGCCCTCGCCGGGCGGCGACGTCCTCGCCCGTCTCAACGCGCTCCTGGCCGAGACGCTCTACCTGGAGGCGGGTGCCATCGATCCCGACCAGCCCTTCACGGAGATCGGCCTCGATTCGATCCTGGCGGTCGAACTCGCCCGCCGCATCGAGGGCGAGTTCGGCGTGGCCCTGCGCGCGACCCGGCTCTACGACCAGCCGACACCGCGCGGCCTCGCCGCGGCGCTCGCCGCCGAGCTGGGCGCGGCGGCACCGCCGCCGGTCGCGACCGCGCCGACGGCGCCAGCGGTGCCGGACGACCCGATCCTGGCGCGCCTTCGAGACAAGGTCGCGGCGATGCTGTCGCTCGACCCGGGGCATGTCGAGACCGACCTCGGTCTCGTCGAGTTCGGCCTCGACCGCTATGCCGCGGGCGAGCTGGCGCGGTTCGTGACGGCCGAGCTCGGGGTCGCCATGGACGAGGCGGCTCTGTTCCGCGCCGACGGCCTGGCTGCGCTGGCGCGCCAGATCGCAGTGGCCGGAACGAGGCCGCGGGCTGCGCCGGCACCGGCCGCACCCGCGGACAGCCGGGCGGTCGCCGTCATCGGCATGGCCGGGCGCTTCCCCGGCGCGCCCGACCTCGACACGTTCTGGCGCAATCTCCGCGACGGCGTCGACAGCGTGACCGAGGTGCCGCCCGGGCGCTTCGCGATCGACGAGTGGTACGATCCCGACCCGCAGACGCCGAACCGTACATACTGCCGCCATGGCGGCTTCCTCACGGGCGTGGAGGACTTCGATCCGCGCTTCTTCGGCATCTCGCCGGCCGAGGCGAGGATCATCGACCCGCAGCAGCGCCTCTTCCTGGAGGCGGCGTGGCACGCGCTGGAGGATGCGGGACTGCCCGACCACGCGCTGGACGGTGCCGCCTGCGCCGTCTTCGTCGGCTGCTCGGCCGGCGACTATGCCCAGCGTGCGGCTACCCGCGTCTCGGCGCAGTTCGGCATGGGCAATGTCGGCTCGATCCTGGCGGCGCGGATCGCCTACCACCTGAACCTGCGCGGCCCGGCCGTCGCCGTCGACACTGCGTGCTCGTCCTCGCTGGTGGCGGTCCATCTCGCCTGCCAGTCGCTGGCGTCGGGCGAGTGCGACGTGGCGATCGCCGGCGGCGTGGCGCTGATGACGACGCCCGCGATGCACCTCCTCACCTGCCAGGCGCGGATGCTGTCGCCGGAGGGGCGCTGCAAGACCTTCGACGCCTCGGCCGACGGTTTCGTGCCGGCGGAAGGCGTCGGTGCCGTGGTGCTGAAGCCGCTGGCCAGGGCTCTGGCTGACGGCGACCGCATCCTCGGCGTCGTCGAGGCGACCGGCACCAACCAGGACGGCCGCTCGAACGGGCTGACGGCTCCCAGCCTCGCCGCCCAGCGCGCGCTGGAGAGCGGCGTGTGGGAGCGGCACGGCATCGACCCCGCGTCGCTCGGCTACGTCGAGGCGCATGGCACCGGCACGAAGCTGGGCGACCCGATCGAGCTGCAGGCGCTAACCGACGCCTTCCGGCGCTCCAGCGATGCCGTCGGGACCTGCGCCATCGGCAGCGTGAAGACGAACATCGGCCACGCGGTGCCGGCCGCCGGCGTCGCCGGGCTGATCAAGACGCTGCTCCAGCTCCGCCACCGCACGATCGCGCCCAGCCTCCACCTCGTCACGCCGAACCCGCAGATCGACCTCGCCACCTCGCCCTTCCGGGTGCCACGGCGGGCCGAGCCGTGGGCGGCGCCGGCGACGGGCGGGCCGCGCCGCGCGGCGGTCAATTCGTTCGGCTTCTCCGGGACCAACGCCCATGTCGTGGTCGCCGAGGCGCCGGAGCGACCGGCGCCGCCGGCTGCCGGCGGACCGTTTCTCTTCCTCCTGTCCGGCAAGACGCCGGACGCGCTGCGGCAGCGCCGGGCGGAGCTGCGCGCCTGGCTGGAGGCGGCCTCGCCCGATCCGCACGACCTCGCCCATACCCTGGCGGCCGGCCGCAGCCATTTCCGCCACCGGGCGGCGTTCGTCGCCGGCGATATCGCGGAGCTGGCGGCGGCGCTCGCCGCGGATGACCGCGCGGAGGCGGCGCCGCACGGCGACGAGGCCGGGGGCATGGCGGCGCTGGCGGCTGCCGGCGACGCGGCCGGGCGCCGGGCGGCGCTGGAGCTGCTGGCACGCGCCTATCGCGGCGGCGCGTCGCTGCGGGGCCTCTACCCGCGCGGGTCGGCGCGCCTGCTGGCGGCACCGCTCTATCCCTTCCAGCGGCAGCGCTGCTGGATCGACGAAGCACCCGGCGAGAGCAAGCCGGCCGAGACCGGGCACACGGATACGGCCCGCCATCTCGGAGCCGCCGACCCATTGCTGGCGCAGCATGTCGTGCAGGGGAGGGCACTGCTGCCCGCCGCGGCGAGCCTGGAGATGCTGCTCGAAGCGGGGCCGGGAGCGCTCGCCGACATCCGCTGGCTGCGGCCGGCCGTTGCCGACGCCACCGGTCTCACACTCGCAGTCGAAGCCGAAGGCGATGGCCTAGCCCTGCTCGCTGGCGGTGCGCGGCACGCGGTCGCTCGTCGTGCGGGCGTCGGAGAATCGCCGCCGCGGCTCGATCTCGCCGCGCTTCGCGCCGATCTCCGGCAGCCGGTCGCGCCGGACGCGCTCTACGGACGGCTGGCCCGCCTCGGCATCGCCTATGGTCCGGCCTTCCGCTGCGTGACGGCGCTCCGCCGGGCGGACGACGGCAGCGCCTTGCTGGCTGATCTCGCCCCTGCCGTCCCAGGCGGCGCCTTCCTCGTCGACGCGGCCCTGCACGCCATCGCCGGGTTGACGGACGCCTCGGACGCCGACGGTGCGGTCCCGCTGCCGACAGCGATGGCGCGCGCCGTCGCCCACGGCAAGCTCTCCGATATCCGTCACGCCCATGTCCGCCGCGTCGGCGCCGGCGCGTTCGACGCGACGCTGACCGACGGCGAGGGACGGGTCCTCCTCGTCATCGAAGGGTTCGCGGCCGAACGGCCGGCCGCAGGAGCGCCCGGGGCGGCCGGAGCGCTGGCGTTCTACCGCTCCCACTGGGATCGGGCGAAGCCGACCGTCATTGCCCCGGCGCGGCCGGCGCTCCTGCTCCATGGCATCGGCAGCGAGGCGCTGGCGGCTGCGGTCGCGGCCCTGCCCGGCGGAGCTCCCTGCCGGGTTCTCGCGCTGGGCGACCCGGCGGTTGCCGCCGCGGTGACGGCGTTGCCGTCCGACTCGCACGTCGTCCTGCTCGGCGGCACGTCGACCGACACCGACGAAATCGCGGCGGTGATGCGCAGCCTCCAGGCACTCATCCTGGCCGACCGCCCGGCGCGCGTGACGGTCGTGTCGCGTTCGGCGACCGAGGCCGGCGTGCCGCCGCCGAACTGGCGCGGTGCGGCGCTGCTCGGCCTCGCCAAGGTGGCGATGCGCGAGGCGCGGCGGCTCGCGATCGCCACCATCGACGTCGGGAACGACGATTGTCCGTCGACCGCGGCCGCCATCGCCGCCGAGCCGGCGCAGAGGCCGGGGCCACGCGACGCGGCAGCGGACGTCGCGTGGCGCGACGGCCGGATGACACGCATCCTCGATCGCGTGCCGGCGCCCGGCGCCGCGACCGGGATCCGCGACGGCGGCGTCTACGTCATCGTCGGCGGGGGGCGCGGCATCGGAGCGGCCCTGGCCCATCGGCTGGCGGCCGCGCATCGGGCACGGCTGGTGCTGGTCGGCCGCAGCCCTGCCTCGTCGGCGAGCGATGGTCTTTGCGCGGAGCTGGCGGCTGCGGGTGGCGACGCCGTCTACTTGGCGGCGGACTGCGCCGATGTCGTCGCCATGGCAGCGGTGCGCGACGCCGCCGTCGCGCGCTTCGGCGCGGTTCATGGTGTCGTCCACAGCGCCTTCGTGATGGCCGACGGTGCGTTGCCGGCGATGAGCGTCGACCGGCTCGCCGCCGCGCTGCGGCCGAAGCTGGACGGCACGGCTGCCATCGCCGAAGCGTTCGCCGA
>JBFWXJ010000510.1:0-4137 GCA_050187535.1 Alphaproteobacteria bacterium
GGCTTCGCGTCCGGGGTCGGCGGCCGGATGATCCTGGCGGGCTGTGCCTGCATCCTGCACGGCATCTTCCCCTTCCTCTTCGAGCGCACGGGCAGCCGCACGATCATCGCGCTGCACCAGCGCGTGACCGCAGGCGCCCGCGCCGCCGCGGCCGAGCGCACGCTGGCCGAGGAGCGCGCCGCCGGCCGCGCCTAGCCTGCGGCCGGTCGGAGCGCCCGGCCGGCACCTCGCGCCCGACCGCGACTACCATGGCGGCCGCATGTACGGGCTGCGGCAGCCGGGTCCGGCGGCGGGCCGCCGCCTATGCGACATCGGGCAAGCGGTCGAGCAGCTTGTCGAGCGTGATCGGATAGTCCCGCACCCGCACGCCGGTCGCGTTGTGGATCGCATTGGCGACGGCCGCCGCGATCCCGCAGATGCCGAGCTCGCCGACACCTTTGGCCTTCATCGGGGAGGATGCCGGATCGGCCTCGTCCAGGAAGATCACGTCCTGGTGCGGGATGTCGGCGTGGACGGGCACCTCGTAACCGGCGAGATCGTGATTGACGAAAAAGCCGTGGCGCTTGTCGATCGCCTGCTCCTCCATCAGTGCGCCGCCGACGCCCATGGTCATCGCGCCGATCACCTGGCTTCGCGCCGACTTGGGATTGAGGATGCGGCCGGCCGCACACACCGCGAGCATCCGCCGGATTCGAACCTCTCCCGTTACGGCGTCGACGCCCACTTCGACGAAATGCGCGCCGAAGGTCGACTGCTGGTACTTGTGCTGGAGGTCACCGAACTCGATCGCGTCTTCGGCGACGATCTCGCCGCCGCCGGCGGCCTCGGCGAGCGCCACGCTGCGGTTGCCGACGCGGACCTGTCCATCGGCGAATACCGCGTCGGCGGCATCGAAGCCGAGCTTCCGCGCCACGGCGTCGCGCAGCTTGATGCAGGCGGCATAGACGCCCGCGGTGGAGCTGTTGGCGCCCCATTGGCCGCCCGAGCCCGAAGAGACGGGGAACGTCGAATCGCCGAGGCGGACCACGACCTTGTCGAGCGATAGACCCATCATCTCGGCCGCGGTCTGGCCGATGATCGTGTAGCTGCCGGTGCCGATATCGGTCATGTCCGTCTCGACGGTCACCGTGCCGCGCCCGTCGAGCCGAACCCGCGCCGCCGACTTTTCCACGGGGGCATCGCGGAACGCGGCGGCGACGCCCATGCCGACGAGCCACTGGCCATCGCGACGGCGGCCGGGTTGCGCATCGCGTTCGCGCCAGCCGAAGCGGTCGGCGCCGGCGCGCAGGCATGCCACGAGATTGCGTTGGGAGAACGGCCGTGAGGGGTCCTCCGGGTCGACCTGGGTATCGTTCAGGATCCGGAAATCGACCGGGTCGATGCCCAGCCTCTCCGCCATCTCGTCCATGGCGACTTCCAGCGCCATCGATCCCGATGCGTCGCCGGGTGCGCGCATCGCGTTGCCCTCGGGCAGGTCGAGCACGGCCAGGCGCGTCGCCGTCATGCGGTTGGCGCCGGCATAGACCAGGCGCGTCGACCGGACGGCGGACTCCGGCTTGCCGCCGGGCTGGTCGCCCGACCAGCTTTCGTGGCCGATGGCGACGATCCGGCCGTCGGGGTTCGCCCCGATGCGGACGCGCTGGATCGTCGCCGGCCGATGCGTGGTGTTGTTGAACATCAGGGGCCGGGTCAGTGCCACCTTGACGGGCCGCCCGACCGCGCGTGCGCCGAGCGCCGCCAGCAGCGCATCCGCGCGCAGGAACAGCTTGCCGCCGAAGCCTCCGCCCACGAACGGTGAGATCACGCGGACGTTCTCCTTGGCGATGCCCAGCGTCCGCGCGAGGTCGGTCGCCGCCCAGTCGATCATCTGATTCGAAGTCCATAGCGTCAGACGGTCTTCGTCCCAGGCCGCGATGGAGGCATGCGGCTCCATCATCGCGTGCGCCTGATCGGGCGTCGTGTAGGTGGCGTCGAGGCGGACCTGTGCGGCGGCGAAAGCCCCGGCGAAGTCGCCGACCCCGCTGTCGGGCGCGCCGCCCGCAGCCTGCTCGGGCTTGCTCGCGGTGTCCTTCGCCGCCGAGAGGTCGTATCGCCCGGCAGCCTCGACGTACCGGATGCGAACGAGCTCCGCGGCGGCACGCGCCTGCTCGAAGGTCTCCGCCACGACCACCGCTACCGCCTGGTGATAGTGATCGATGTCCGGGCCGCCGAGCAGCTTCGCGGTGTTGCGGTCGCCCTTGTGCAGCTTTCCCGCATTCTCCGCCGTGACGATCGCGAGCACGCCGGCCGCGCGCGCGGCCCGGGTCATGTCGATCCCGGCGATCCGGCCCTTGGCGATCGTCGATCCGACCACGAAGCCATAGGCCTGGTTCGCGACGACGTCGTGCCGATCATAGGCGTATGGGGCGGTGCCCGTCGTCTTGAGCGGCCCGTCGATGCGGTCGAGAGGCTTGCCGATGACCTTGAGCTGGTCGATGGGATTGGTCGTGGCGGGCGTGTCGAACTTCATGGCTCACGTCCTCGCTTCGGCGAGCACCGCACCCAGCGCACGCTCGACCAGAGGCAGCTTGAATGCGTTCTCATGGGTCGTGCGCGCGCCGGCGAGGAGCTGCGCCGCGACCGCCTTCGCACCGCGCGGCATCTCGCTCTCGGCTGCCTCGACGCGCCAGGGCTTGTGCGCCACGCCGCCCAGCGCGACCCGACCGGTCCCGTCGCGCTGCACGATCGCGCCGACGGAGATCAGCGCAAAGGCGTAGGAGGCCCGGTCGCGCACCTTCCGATAGATGTGAGTGCCGCCGACCGGCCGCGGCAGCGTCACCGCCGTGACGAGCTCGCCCGGCGCCAGGGCGCTCTCCAGGTGCGGGGTGTCGCCGGGAAGCCGATGGAAATCGGCCACGGGTATCCGGCGCTCCGCCCCGTCCGGGGTGGTCGTCTCCACGATCGCGTCGAGTGCGCGCAACGCTACCGCCATGTCGCTCGGATGGGTCGCGATGCACGCATCGCTCACGCCCAGCACCGCGTGCTGGCGGTTGACCCCGCCGATGGCGCTGCAGCCGCTGCCGGGCTCGCGTTTGTTGCAGGGCTGGGCGGTGTCGTAGAAATAGGGGCAGCGGGTGCGCTGGAGCAGATTGCCCGCGGTCGTCGCCTTGTTGCGCAGTTGGCCGGACGCCCCGGCGAGCAGCGCGCGCGAGAGCAGGGCGTAGTCGCGCCGTACCCGCGGATCGGCGGCGAGGTCGGTGTTGCGCACCAGCGCGCCGATGCGCAGCCCGCCCCCGGAGGTCGGCTCGACCTTGTCGAGGGCGAGACCATTTACGTCGATCAGATGCGCGGGGGTCTCGATCTGCAGCTTCATCAGGTCGAGCAGGTTGGTGCCGCCGGCGATGAACTTCGCACCGGGCGCGCGCGCGGCTGCGGCGACAGCCTCGGCGGGCGAGCGGGCGCGCTCGTAGGTGAAGGGTTTCATCCGGCCCTCCCCGCGATCTCGGTGATGGCATCGACGATGTTGGAGTAGGCGCCGCATCGGCAGATGTTGCCGCTCATGCGCTCGCGGAGCTCGGCCGCGGTCGCCTGCGGGGCCGCGCCCAGGTCGGCGCTGACGTGGCTCGGAATGCCGGCCTCGATCTCGTCGAGGACCGCTACCGCCGAGCAGATCTGCCCGGGGGTACAGTAGCCGCACTGATACCCGTCGTGCTTCACGA
The DNA here is from genome assembly GCA_050187535.1 of Alphaproteobacteria bacterium. Lineage (GTDB taxonomy): Bacteria > Pseudomonadota > Alphaproteobacteria > ATCC43930 > Allostellaceae > Allostella. The sequence continues at coordinate 3,699 of JBFWXJ010000510.1, forward strand.
AGGCGGCCTGCATGGGGTGCGGCTCGGCGGGCGTGCCCAGGCCCTCGACGGTGGTGATGGTGCTGCCCTCGTGCATCACGGCCAGCGTCAGGCAGGCATTGATGCGCCGCCCGTCGACGATGACGGTGCAGGCCCCGCATTGCCCGTGGTCGCACCCCTTCTTGGTGCCCGCGAGCTGCAGTCGCTCGCGCAGGGCGTCGAGCAGCGTCGTCCGCGTGTCGAGGGCGAGGGCGCGTGACGTGCCGTTCACCACGAAGGAGACATTCGCGATGGACGGAGCGTCCAGGACGGCGGCGGCGTCGCTCGCGACGGACGGCTGTGCACGTGCTCCCGGCGGGACGGCACCGACGGCGACCGACGCGGCCGTCGCCGTCAGGAGTCGGCGCCGCGATAGGTGGAGGTCTCTGAACTGTGTCATCTGCTCACAACCTCTCTCCTC
>JBFWXJ010000511.1:0-4136 GCA_050187535.1 Alphaproteobacteria bacterium
ATCAACTCGGCCCGGTCGTGACCGCCGTTGACCTCGTCCACGCGGATCACGCGCGGCCGGGCGACCGCCTTCGGTATCGCGGCGTCGTAACTCACTCCGGCCACTCGACCGGATGGCTGAAGGCGGCCTCGGCGGTGGTGGTGTTCGCCAGCGACGCCAAGGCCGCGTCCGCCGCCTCGCGGATGGCGATTGCCCGATCGATGATGCCGTCCGGGTCGCCAGCGCGGGCCGCCATCGCGAAGTCCGCCGGGCCGCCAACCGCATCCGCGCGGGCGCGGGCCTCGGCGGTGATCTCCTTCGCTCGGGCCGCCCGGACCGCGTCCACGGCGCAGTCCGTCACGCGCCACGACCGCAGGACCTCGTCCTCGGTGATGGTGTAGTACGGCCCCTCCACCGCCTGCCACGGGTACGGCGCGGGTGCGTCCACGTCGATGATGGGGCGGGCCATGAGGCCGCCATCCGGGCCGCGCTTGATCTCGCCGGTATCGACCACGGCCGGCAACTCGAAGGTCACGTCGACCGCCGCCTCGGCGGTGCGGTTGTTCTCCGCGTCGTGGAACGTCAACGTCCTGCGCTCGGTCACGAGGCGGGACGGGACGCGGACGGTCTCGTGCGTCCGAAGGCGTGCGCCCATCTTCCGCACCTCCGAGACGCTGTAGGCGCGCGTCGCGTCGTCCCACGCAAGGATGGCGTACTCGATCATGTAGATGCTCCTGAGGATCAGGCTGCCGGCCAGCCGGCGGTGAAGCCGGACGGGGGCGGATACGTCAATTCGTTCGTCGAGCTTTTGGCGGTGATGTCGAAGTCGGCATTGATGCCGCCGGTCCCGACCGCGAAGTGAATCGTTCCCGAGATGCCCGAGAACGCCTCGCCCTGCGATACGCCATTCTTGTAGAACGTGACCGTGCCAGCATCACGATCGAGGGCGACCCCGATCACGTCGCCGGCAGTCCACGAATCGCCATATGCCGAGGGCGTGGTCGAGACCTTTTGGCCATCGGCGCGGTACGCCCACGAAGGCGACACGCCGAGCGCGCCGGACACGCTGAAGGTGGACCCGGCGACGCCGATGCGCTGCTGCGCCGAGGCGGCGGTGGCGTTGCATAGAAACTCGACATAGAACTTGCCGGCCGAGTAGCCGGCGACGGACAGAACGGACCCAACGCCGCTCGCGATTTCCGCGGTTTTGTTGCCGTCGCTCAACGTGATTTGCGAGTCCTTGTTGCTCGGGTCGAACGTGTCGCCGACGACAAGCGCCTCGCCGCCCGCTCCGAACCCGATAAGCCCGGTCAACATGAATCCCGTCATCGGCCGGTCCTCCCGTTGCCGAGCGCCTGGTCGACCGCGTCGGCGACCGCCCGGGACGCGCCGGGTGAAGTGGTGGGCGACGCGCCCGAATCCCGTCCTCGACCTGCGGCGAATGCCGCGAACGACTCGGCCAGCTCGGCGACCAGCGCCAGCGCGGCGCGGGACTGCTGCTCGGCCGCGTCCACGCGCTCCTCTAGTGTGCGTTGGGTCATCTAATGCGCCCCCACGGGCGGCATGGGCGCGCGCTCGGTGAAGTAGCGATCCACGCCCGCGACCACGAGTGCCGCTTCGAGCGGGCCGAGCGGACGGCCCAGGTGATCGGCCGCCAGCGCCAGCGCGCGTGCGCGCACGACGGCGACCGTCTCGCCCTCCATGTGCGTCCCGATCACTTGCGCCCCCTCCGCTTGCCGGCGCCCTTCGCCGGAGTGGCGACCACCGCGTCGCCGCCCGTGTCGGCGGGCAACGGCGCGGTGGTGCTCCTCGGGCGTTCCCGCCCGGTCGACTCGCTGAACGTCCGGCCGGCGCGTGTCGCTGCGCTGGTCGGACGATCCCAATGCCCGATCCCCCACATTGCAGTCGCCGCCATCGCCTTCACGTCCGGGCCGAGGGCGGCGAGCATGTGCTGCTGCAAGTCCGACTGCGCGCGTGCCATGGCATCCGGCGCAGCCTCGGCGAGCGCGCGGCCGAGCACGCCCACGGCCGCCGCCAGGACGGCGACATTCGCGCCCTGGTGATGGTCGGCCATGTCCTGGATCAGTTTGAAGGCGCGCGCCAGCGCGTTCTCGATCGCCTCCACGCGATCCGTGAGCGGGACCGGCGGAACCGTCATGTTGTCGAGCATGGGATGATGCGCTCCGTTGATGGTCATGCCGCCACCTCGGCGGCGTCGGTCGGCATGGCGAGCCCGTCCGGCCATTCGTAGATCACCCGAACGTCGACCCCGTTCCGCGTGACCGTGTTCAGGATGAGCCGGCCGCCGATGAAACCGGGGAACTGCCGATCGGTGAAAGTGCGCTGCGCCTTGGCGGCGGCGATGATCCGGGCACGTGGCATGGTCGCGCGGCGCCACTCGGCGGCGAGGACCGCCTGCGCGGGTGCGTCGATCCCCGGCAGCATGAAGAACCCGTCCGGCACGTCGATCCGCTCGAAGTCCGGCGCGTCGGCGACATGGTCGCCATAGACGTTCGGTCGCCCGGCCGGCGCGTTCGTCAGCATCGCCGCGACGACGCGACCCTCGGCCGCGGACCAGCCCATCGCCATCAACTCGACCTGGTGCGTCAGCCCGTGGCGGTTCAGGTACGGGGCCGACTCCTGGTATGCGCGTTCGGCGAGGCTTTCGAGGGCGCCGAGCAGTGCGTCGAAGTCGGCGAGCGGCGTGTTGACGACGGTCGTCAGCATGTTCGCCGGGAACACCACCGCGCCACGGGTCGCGAACACGCAACCGAGATGCGGGACGACGTAGCTTTTGCTCGTGTGCATACGGATCGCCGTATCGAACGGCGCGACCGCGACAGTGTCGACGGCGAGCAGCCCTTCGGAGCGGCCGAGCGTGCCAGTGAAAATGGACATCTATGCGGCCTCCTTCATGGCCTCGGTGTCATCGGGGAAGAACTGCATCGGCAGCCCGACCGCCGGGGTCGCGACCGCGACGGCGATCGGGCGCAGCAACGCCTCGGCGGCGAGCTGCGCCAGGGCGCGGATGCCCAGGTCGCGGAACGTCTCCCAAAAGTTTTCGGACTTGCCCGTGAGGATGTTGAACAGCTCGTCGGCGCCGAAGTCGACGATACGATCGGTCGCCGCTTGAATGTTGCGGTCCAACTGCTCCTGGAAGCGGCGCGCTGCGTCCTCGGCCTCGCGGAACGCCGGGTCCTGGTCGCGCAGCTCGCGATTGACCTTCTCCACCGCCGCCGCATACGTCTCCGGCGTGATGTGTCCCTGACTCAGCAAGCGGTCGTAGCGGGCCAGCAATTCGTTGGCCTTGTCCTGCGCCGGGATGAACTGCCGGGTGAGCTGGTCGGCGTAGTCCTTGTCAGCCTTCAGGATCGCCTCGACCGCCTTCGACCCGGAGCGCATCCGCTCCTCGTGGTCGAGCGCCGATTGCGTCGCCGCCTTGATCGACGGGTTCAGGCTGTCATAGGTGATCTTCAGCTCGCGGACGGCCTTCGCCTTGCCGCCGGCCTTCTTCGTGGCCTCGTCATACGCCTTCGCCGCGAGCCCGACGAACCGGGCATGGTCCGCCGCCGAGATGCTGCCGGCCGCCAGCGCCTCGTCGAGCACCATCACGGTTTCCGAGAAGTCGGCCGCCGCCTTCCTGCCGGGGTCAAGGCGCTGTAGCACCTTCTCCATTTCGGCCATGGCCTCGACGTGCTTTTTCTCGGCGGCCGTCGCGGCGTTGGTCGCCTTCGTCTTGGCCGCGATGCTGGCCTCGGCAGCGTTGCGGTGGACCGTCAACTCCTGTTCGCGCCGCGCGCCTTCCAGCGCAAGGTCCAACGCCTCGCGCAGCCCTCGGAGGGTTTCCTGCTGCCGGGTCGCAATGCCAGGCAACCCGGGCCAGCCGCCGGCCATGTTCGCGCGCGCTTCGTACTCCGCGATCTTGCGGCGCAAGTCGTCCACGAACATCGCACTCGTGCGCGCCGGGCCGCTGCCAGAGAGCAACTGCGCGATGCCCTGCAACGTGGTCGCCAGGATGCGCGAAATCCGCAGGGTCTCGTCCAGCGACGCGAGGAACTTCGTCCACGCGACGGACGCCTGCCCGGCGGCGCGCTCGACCGTCACGGGCATCGCGGCGAACATCTTGTCGGCTTCGCCCGACTTCTGGATCAGCGCCC
>JBFWXJ010000512.1:0-4119 GCA_050187535.1 Alphaproteobacteria bacterium
GCCGTGTCGGCGAACTGGTAGGACGTGGTCTGGTAGATCGGCACCGCGACCGCATTCGTCGCCGGGTCGGAGCGGTAGGTGCCGCCATGCAGGACGACCGTCTCGGGGTGCTTGAAGCCCGCCATCGTTTATCCCTCCCAGGATGTCGCAGCCGACAGAGACCACGCGTCGGACGCCTTGGGAAGGGGGAGACATATCGACGGCGCCATGAACCTTTCTTCTGCCGAGCCCTAGATTCTTTGACCATCCGCGCCGATCGCCTGTCGGACGCGGCCGTCGTCAGTTGAAAAACCTGACGGTTGAGACGAAGGTCCGAGGATGGGAACGATACGAATTCCGAACGTCCCGCCGGCGGTGCATCGACGCTAGAAGTCGCGCGCCACGCGCGCCGGAATGTCTCTGTCCGACTACCTCTTGATCGAGCTCGAGCAGATGGCCGAACGGCCGACGCTCGAGGAAATGCGTGCGCGACTGGCCGCGCGAACTCCGACTGTCGTGGAGACACCCGCGGCCCAGATGGTGAGGGACGAGCGCGACGCTTGACCCGGCGCCCGCGGAGGCCTCTTCTTCGCGGCAGCGCATCGCCCTTCCCGCGCCGTCCGCCGAAAGCCCGCCGATGAACCCGTCCGCCAGCCTGCGTCCGGTCGTGCCGATCCTCGTCGGCGCGGCGGTGCTGATGACCCTCAGCATGGGGATTCGCCAGAGCCTCGGCCTGTTCATGCAACCGCTGACCCGCGACGTGGCGATCACCGTCTCGGACTTCACGCTGGCGATCGCGGTGCAGAACCTCGTCTGGGGCTTCCTGCAGCCGGTGACGGGGGCACTCGCCGTGCGCACCGGGTTCCGGCCGATCCTGGCCGCGGGTGCGGTGCTGTTCACCGGCGGCCTGGCGGTGCTGGCCGCCGCCCAGGGCTTCGTCATGGTCATGCTGGGTGCCGGCGTGATGATGGGCACGGCGCTCGCCTGCGTCGCGGCGGCCATGGCGCTCTCGGTCGCGTCGCGCGCGGTGCCGGCGGAGCGGCGGAGTTTCGTGCTGGGCGCGGTCAGCGCCGCGGGCTCGCTCGGCGCCTTCCTGGCGGCCCCCATCGGCCAGACGATGTCGGTCGAGTACGGCTGGCGCATGGGGCTCGCCGCCTTCGTCGTGCTCTGCCTCACCATGTTGCCGGCAGCCTGGGCGGCCGGCCGCGTCGACCGGATCGCGGAGCCGCGCGCCGCGGGGCCGCAGCTCGGCGACACGACCTTCGCCGTGGCGCTGCGCACCGCCCTGGCACGCCCGGCGTTCATGGTCATGACCGGGGCCTATTTCGTCTGTGGCCTGCAGCTCGTCTTCCTCACCACGCACCTGCCGTCCTATCTGGCGATCTGCCAGCTCGACCCGATGCTGAGCGCGCAGGCGCTGGGCGTCATCGGCTGCTTCAACATGATGGGCAGCCTGTTCTTCGGCTGGGCCGGCGGGCGCTGGTCGAAGGAGGGCCTGCTCGGCCTCATCTACGTCCTGCGGTCGGTGGCGCTCGGCTGCTACTTCGCGCTGCCGCCGACGCCGACGACGACGCTCGTCTTCGCCGCCGTGATGGGCTTCCTGTGGCTGGGCGTGGCGCCACTCATCGCCGGCGCGGTCGTCGAGATGTTCGGCCTGCGCTGGCAGGCGATGATCCAGGGCCTCGCCTTCATGAGCCACCAGCTCGGCAGCTTCATCGGCGCCTTCGGCGGCGGCGTGCTGTTCGACTGGCTCGGTTCCTACGACCTCGCCTGGCGGCTGGCGGTGGCGGGCGGGCTGACCGCGGGGGTCATCCAGCTCCTCTTCGCGCTGCCGCGCGCGCGGCCACCCAAGCTCGCAGCGACGTAGCTTCCCGGGGGGCTAACCCCGGAACTGCCGCCGGTCCCCCTTGCGCAGCCACAGCCGCAGCAGGTGACGGCGCTGCTCCGGCTCGTCGTGGTCGACATAGGGCGTGCGGCCGTGCACGATCACGCGGTTGTTCAGGATCTGCATCTGCCCCGGCTCCATCCAGAAGTCGTGGCGGTGCGCGGGATCGCCGAGGAAGGCGTCCATCGCCTCCACCGCCTCGACTCCCGCTGCGTCGAGCACCCGGCCGGTCTTGGCGTAGCCGCGGCGGATCACCCGCGCGTTGAAGCGGATGCGCAGCCCGCCCTCCTCCAGCGCGAAGATCGGATACCAGTTGGAGCGCGCCGCGTCGGGCGCCTGGTACTCCTGGTGGTGACGGTAGAAGGGCGCGTAGAGCCGCTCCAGCAGGTCCGGCCGCTCGCTGAGGAAATGGTCATGCGCGGCGAACGCGCTCGACAGCGAGCTCTTGCCGCCGGATTTCGCCGTCCGGAGGCAGAGCAGGCTGATGTAGTTGGGCGGCGCCTCGCCCATCGAGCTGTCGTTGTGCATGTCGAGCCCCTCCGGCGTCAGCGCGGTGCGCGTCTCGCCGGTGTAGGGGCGGCCGTCGTGCCGGACGTCGTAGATCATCGTGCCGGGCCAGTCCTGGGCGACCGGCGGCTCCAGCAGGCTGCCCAGCACCCAGTAGACGTCCGCAACCTCGGTCGGGCTCCAGCGATCGATCGGCAGGCGGTCGAGGATGACGAAGCCCAGGCCCTCGTCCAGCCGGCGGCGGATGCCCGCCATCCACTGCCGGCAGGCGTCGAGACGGAAATGCTCGGGCAGCAGGATCAGGGTCGGGACCGGCGCCTTGCGCTGCTCGGCGACCACACCCTCCAGCTCGTCGAGGCATTCCGGCGGCAGGCCGACAATGAAGTCGGCATCGGCCAGCTTCGGCCCGAGCCACGTGCGCTCCGCCGGCCCCGGCGTCGCCAGCATGGGGGTAGCAGCCGCAATCTCCGACATGGCGCTTCCTCCGTTTCCCGCCGTTGGCGTCGCGGGTGGAAGAATAGATAGGCGGTACCCGCGGCGATCGGTCAAGCGCCGACCGGTCCGGTCATCCCGCGATGGATCGGACGGCGTTGGTGACGAGCGGCGCCATCCGCGCCTCGAACTCGTCCGGCTGCCACTCCGCGAGCGAGCCCGCGACATGGACGGCGCCGACCGGCGCTCCGGTGCGGTCGACGATGGCGGCCGCCAGCACCAGCTCCGCCGGCCGCCATTCGCCGACCTGCATCGCATAGCCCTGGCGGCGCGCCTTGCGCACCTCGGTCATGATCTTCGCGGGCTCGGTCCGGGTCGCCGGCGTGAAGGCCGGACGGTCGGCCCGCTCGACCCGCGCGCGCGCCTCCTCCTCGTCGAGGCAGGAGAGGATCGCCCGTCCGCCGGCCGAGCAGAACAGCGGCGTGCGCCGGCCGACCAGGGCAGCCGCGAAGGTCTCGCGCTTGGACTGCATGCGGAAGACGTAGAGCACGTCGTCGCCGTCCGGCAGCGTCAGGTCGACGCGCTCGCGGGTGGCGCGCCGCAGGTCGGCCAGGATCGGCGCCGCCCGCTCGATCAGCGGGTGGCCGCGCAGGAACCCGAAGGCGAGGTCGAGCACCTTGCGCCCCAGCGCGTACCGCCGGGTGACCGGGTCCTGCTCCAGGTATCCCAGCAGCCGCAGCGTATGGGTGAAGCGCTGCACCGCGCTCTTGTCGAGGCCGGTGGCCGCCGCGAGCTCGCCCAGCCCGAGGAAGCGGTCGCCGTCGCGGAACGCCTGGAGCACGGCGAACGCCTTGTGGATCGACTTGACGTTGAGCGAGCTGTCGGTCGCGGCGGGACGCTGCCCCCGCGGCTTCGCTGCGAGCCTTGACAAGCGCCCTCCCGAGTTGGAGCCTTGTTGGGACGCGATATCGCATATCGCAATGCGATGCGCAAATCGGGAGACGACGATGCAGCCGACGCCGCAGCAGATCGAGGATTATCGCCGCAGCGGCTACCTCTTCCTGCGGGGCCTCCTGTCGAAGGACGAGGTCGCGGCACTGCGTGCCGTGGTGCCCGAGCTGATGGCGCGGCCGGGCCCGGAGATCAAGCGGATGCCCGACGGCAGCGCGCGCCTCGTCTACGCGCCGCACGCCTATTCCGACCCGTACATCACGCTGAGCCGGCTGCCGCGCATCCTCGGCACGGTGCGCGCGCTCCTCGACGACGAGGCCTATGTCTACCAGAGCCGCATCAACCTGAAGCTGCCCTTCGCCGGC
>JBFWXJ010000513.1:0-4110 GCA_050187535.1 Alphaproteobacteria bacterium
GAAGAAGCTGCGCGGCGGCACGCGCTGGAGGAGCGCGTTGACCGTGGTCACCACCAGCCGCTGGCCGGCCGCCGGCTGCGACAGGCGGACCATCGTCTCGATCCGGCGGCTGACCGCCCGCACGTTGGGCGATGCGCGATCGTAGGGCAGGCAGTCCCAGGCCGGGAACGGCAGGACCTCCAGGCCGGGAGCGAAGAAGCGGGCGGCCTCGACGGTCGCCATCATCCGCTGCTCGTCGCGGGCGACGTGGAGGATCGGCTGGCCGGCCTCGCCGGCGAGGCCGGCCAGGAAGAAGGCGTCATAGCCCTCGGGCATGCCCGCCAGCATGATGCGACCGGCGGTGGCGAAGACTTGCGAGCGGGTCAGCACGGCACGGCCGAACCGCGGGCGGCGAAGGCCCTGATCATGTGCAGTACGTCCGTGTCGTGCTCGGCGGACGGCGGGGCGAGCCCGACGATCCACTCGTAGAGGTTGGGGTCCTGGCAGTCGAGGAGCGCCTCGTAGCGGTCGAGCTGCCCGAGATCGAGATGCGCCAGACGGGTCTCGGCGAAGGCGCCGAGAATGAGGTCGATTTCCTTGGTGCCGCGATGGGCGCTGCGAAACCGCAGCCTCTTGAGCCGCACATTCATGGGCGGGCGTGGTCGGGCGATTCCTCGGGGGTCGATTTAGGATATATGCCTCGATCGTCCCGCTGTCATCACGCAACAGCCGTCCGGTGCGCCCAGAAGCCCTCTTTCCTCTCTTCGCGCCGACACGCACCCTTCCCGGGGTCGGCCCCCGGGTGGCGGTGCTCGTCGAGCGCGCGGCCGGCGCCAAGGTCGTCGACCTCTTGTGGCACTTGCCGAGCGGCGTGATCGACCGCCGGTATGCACCGGCCGTCGCCGAGGCCGAGATCGGCCGTGTCGCCACGCTGCGCGTTCGCGTCGAGGCGCATCTGCCGGGCGATGGCCGCCGTCCGTACCGCATCCGCTGCGCCGACGATTCGGGCACGATCGTGCTGGTCTTCTTCCATCCGCGCGGCGACTGGCTGCAGAAGACGTTTCCGATCGGCGCCGAACGGCTGGTCAGCGGCCGCGTCGACAGCTTCGGCGACACACTGCAGATGACCCATCCCGACCGGGTCGCCCAGCCGGACGAGGCGGCGTCGCTGCAGGCGGTAGAGCCGGTCTATCCGCTGACCGCCGGCCTGGTTCCCGCGGTGCTGCGCAAGGCGATCATGGCGGCGATCGGTCGCACGCCGGAGTTGCCGGAATGGCTCGATCCGGCCTTCCGCGACCGGCGGGGCTGGCCGGCGTGGCGGGCGGCGGTCGCCGCCGCCCATGCCCCGGAATCTCAGGAGGACCTCGATCCCGCCCGCCCCGCCCGGTCGCGCCTCGCATTCGACGAGTTGCTGGCGAGCCAGTTGGCGCTGGCCTTGTTGCGCAATCGCCAGCGGCGCGCGGCCGGACGCCGGCGAATCGGCGACGGGCGCCTCAGAGCCCGTCTGCTCGACGGCCTGCCTTTCTTACCAACCGGCGCGCAGCAGCGTGCGACTGCGGAAATCCTGGCCGACATGGCGGCACCCGCGCGCATGCTCCGGCTGCTGCAGGGAGATGTCGGAAGCGGCAAGACGCTGGTCGCGCTGCTGGCCATGGCGGCGGCGGTCGAGGCGGGGGGCCAGGCCGCGCTGATGGCGCCGACCGAGCTGCTGGCGCGCCAGCACCATTCCCGCATCGCGCCGCTCGCGGCCGCCGCCGGGATCGAGGTCGGCTTGCTGACCGGCCGCGAGAAGGGTCGTGCCCGCGACACCGTCCTCTCGCGGCTGGCCGACGGCAGCCTCCCGCTCGTCGTCGGCACCCACGCCCTCTTCCAGGACGACGTCGCCTTCGCCGACCTGGGGCTGGCGGTGATCGACGAGCAGCACCGTTTCGGCGTACACCAGAGACTACTGCTCGCGCGCAAAGGCGAGGCCGTGGACGTCCTGGTGACCACCGCGACCCCCATCCCGCGCACCCTGCTGATGACGGCCTACGGCGACATCGACGTGTCTCGCCTCGACGAGAAACCCCCGGGCCGCCGTCCGATCGCCACCCGGACAATCCCGTCGGAGCGGCTGGAGGAGGTCGTGACGGCGATCATGCGCGCGGTCGCCGCGGGGGCGCGCGTCTACTGGGTCTGTCCGGTGATCGAGGAATCCGAGACGCATGACCTCGCCGCGGCGGAAGCACGTGCCGTGCACCTGGAAGCCTGCTTCCCGGGCCGCGTCGGCCTCGTGCACAGCCGCCTCAAGGGTCCCGAACGCGACGCGGTCATGCATCGCTTCGTCACTGGCGCCGTCGACATCCTGGTGGCGACCACGGTGATCGAGGTCGGCGTCGACGTGCCCGAGGCGACGGTTATGGTGATCGAGCACGCGGAACGGTTCGGCTTGGCGCAGTTGCACCAGCTGCGCGGCCGCATCGGCCGCGGGACGCAGGCGTCGACCTGCCTGCTCGTCTACGCGCCACCGCTGGGCGAGACCGCGCGCGCCCGGCTCGGCATCCTTCGCGATACCGAGGACGGCTTCCGTATCGCCGAGGAGGATCTGCGGCTGCGCGGCGGCGGCGAGACGCTGGGCACGCGCCAGAGCGGCCTGCCGGAGTTCCGTCTGGCCGACCTCGGCGCCCATGCCGAGCTGCTGGAAGTGGCCCAGGACGACGCGCGGCTGATCGTGGCGACCGACCCGGAGCTGAAGGGTCCGCGCGCCGCGGCGCTGCGCACCCTCCTCTACCTCTTCGAGCGGGATGCGGCGATCGCCTACGCGCGCTCGGGCTGAGCGTCGCGCGGACGCGGGGGCGGCACGACGATGCCGCCGGAGATGACGAGCTTGAGGCCGTCCTCGATCGTCATGTCGAGCCGGACCATCTGGCCGGGCGGGAGGTAGACGAGATAACCCGCCGTCGGCACCGGCGTCGTCGGTACGAAGACGCCGACCAACTCACCGCTCGCCGTGCCTTGCGCGGCGTCGAGATGGGCACCCGTCAGAAAGCCGACGCTCCACATGTCGGTGCGCGGGAACTCGACCAGCACCACCTCGCGAAATGCGGTCGATTTCTGCGACAGCACCGTCTCGAAGAGCTGCTTGGTGGCGCCATAGATGCCGCGCAGGAAAGGCGTGTGTGCCAGGATGCTCTCGCTGAGGCGCAGCAGCAGGCGGCCGGCGTAGCCGGCGGCGAAGGCGCCGATCAGGGTGACCAGCGCGAATGCGACGACGAGACCCAGGCCCGGCACGGAGAACGGCAGGTACGTCTCGGGGTTGTAGCGGGCGGGCAGCAGGCGCGAGACGATGTCGTCGACATAGGCGACCACGAGCCAAGCGAAATATACGGTAATTCCGATCGGCGCGATGACCAGCACGCCCGCGAGGAAGTAGGCGCGCACTCTCGCCGCCAGCCCGAGTCGCCAGCGCGTCAGGGTCGCCGGTCTCGCGATCGGCTCCATGGCCGCCTCCCCTTTCGACCCCCCAGGGTGGCAAGGTGCGGAGCGGCAGGCAAGCCGGGGCTATCGCGCGCGCACGGGAACCAGCACGATCCGGCTGCCGGGGAGATCCTCCTCCAGCGCAGCGCGCAATGGCGCCATGCGGGCGACAACCTCGCCCAATGTAAGGTCGGCATCGAAACCGAGCTCGATCTCGACCAGGATTTGGCTTCCCGTCCGCCTCGACCGCACCCGCCCCAACGTTTCGTAGCTCTCGAAATGCGCTGCGAGCGCCCGATTGATGTGGACCTGCAGCTCGTCGCCCAGAGCCTTGTCGAGCAGATCCGGCAGGATCCGACGGATCATCCCGGATGCCAGCCACACCATGAAGAGGGAAACGAAGGCCGACCCGGCTGCATCCGCCCACATTCCGACCGCGCCGCCGAAGGCTGCGTTGGTCGCAACGCTGACGGCGATCATGCCGGAGGCGATCGTCCGGCTGAGGCGCGCCTTGCGTTCGGCCTCGACCACCGGCGAGACCGCGCCCCGGCCGGCGCGGATCATTCCGGCCAGCACCGAAGCGTCGATGACGAGGTCGGCCAGGACGATCGCCAGTGCGACCGTGAGCGCGGGGCCCTCGTGCACCGGCGGGTGCAGCAGATGATCGGGAATCTC
>JBFWXJ010000514.1:0-4104 GCA_050187535.1 Alphaproteobacteria bacterium
GTCGTTCTTCTCGTACCAGGTGGCGGTCGGCAGGACGATGTCGGAGTAGTCGCAGGTCGTCGACATGCGGAAGTCGAGCGTGACCAGCAGGTCGAGCTTCCCTTCCGGAGCGTGCTCGTGCCACTCGACCTCCTGCGAGCGCTGCGCGCCCTCCGCCCCCAGATCCTTGCCGAGCACACCGTGGCTGGTGCCGAGCAGGTGCTTCAGGAAGTACTCGTGGCCCTTGCCCGACGAGCCGAGCAGGTTCGAGCGCCAGACGAAGAGGTTGCGCGGCCAGTTGCGCGCACCGTCCGGGTTCTCGCAGGACATGCGCAGGCGGCCGTCCCTGAGGCCGTCGACGACGAAGTCCTTGACTTCCTTCCCCGCCGCGGCCGCCGCGGCCGCGATGGTCAGCGGGTTAGTCTCGAGCTGCGGGGCCGACGGCAGCCAGCCCATGCGCTCGGCGCGGATGTTGTAGTCGATCAGCGTGCCGTCCCACGGGCCTTCGGGCGCCGTCGGCGACAGGATCTCCGGCACCTGCAGCGTCTCGTAGCGCCACTGGTCGGTGTGGGCGTACCAGAAGGACGTCGAGTTCATGTGCCGGGGCGGCCGGCCCCAGTCGAGCGCGAAGGCGAGCGGCTGCCAGCCGGTCTGCGGGCGCAGCTTCTCCTGCCCGACATAGTGCGACCAGCCGCCGCCCGACTGGCCGACGCAGCCGCACATCACCAGGAGATTGATGATCCCCCGGTAGTTCATGTCCATGTGGTACCAGTGGTTGAGGCCGGCTCCGAGGATCACCATGGACTTGCCGCGGGTCTTCTCGGCATTGCGCGCGAACTCGCGCGCTACGGTGGCGATGCGGTCGGCGGGGACGCCGGTGATCCGCTCCGCCCAGGCCGGCGTGTAAGGCGCGTCGTCCGCATAGCTCCGCGCCACGTTCCCGCCACGCAGCCCGCGGTCGAGACCGTAGTTGGCGCAGAATAGATCGAAAACGGTGGCCACCATTACCTCGCCGTCGGCGAGCGTGACCGCCTTGGCCGGCACCCGGCGCAGCAGCACGGAGGCATGGTCGGTCGAGGCGAAATGCTCGTTCGCGATGTTGCCGAAATAGGGGAAGGCGACCTCGACCGCCGCGTCGTGCCGCCCCTCCTCGACGAGCGTCAGCTCGAGCTCGACATCCCGGCCCTCGGCATCCTTGGGCTCGAGGTTCCACTTGCCCGCGTCGCCCCAGCGGAAGCCGACCGATCCGGTCGGCACGACGACCCGGCCGCTCGCGCGGTCGATCGCCACCGTCTTCCATTCGGGGTTCCTCTCCTGGCCGAGCGCGTCCGCGAACTCCGACGCGCGCAGGAGCCGCTCGGGCACGAAATGGCCGTCCTTGCGCACCAGCCGCACCAGCATCGGCATGTCGGTGTAGCGCCGGCAATAATCCTCGAAATAGGCGGCCCGCCGGTCGAGATGGAACTCGCGCAGGATGACGTGGCCCATCGCCATCGCCAGCGCGGAATCGGTGCCCTGCTTGGGATTGAGCCAGAGGTCGGAGAATTTGGCGGCCTCCGAATAGTCCGGGCTGACCACCACGCTCTTGGCGCCCTTGTAGCGGGCCTCGGTGTAGAAGTGGGCGTCGGGGGTCCGGGTCTGCGGGACGTTCGAGCCCCACAGGATGAGGAAGCCCGAATTGTACCAGTCGGCGCTCTCCGGAACGTCGGTCTGCTCGCCCCAGGTCTGCGGGCTGGCCGGCGGCAGGTCGCAGTACCAGTCGTAGAAGGACATGCAGACGCCGCCCAGCAGCGACAGGTAGCGCGAGCCCGCGGCGTAGGAGACCATCGACATGGCCGGGATCGGCGAGAAGCCGATCACCCGGTCGGGTCCATAGGTCTTGGCCGTGTAGGCGTTGGCCGCGGCGATGATGTCGTTGACCTCGTCCCAGGTCGCGCGGACGAAGCCGCCGAGCCCACGCCGGCTCGTGTAGGCGCGGCGCCTGGCCGGGTCCTCGACGATCGCGGCCCAGGCGGCCACCGGCTGGTGCAGCCGCCGCGCCTCGCGCCACGGCTTCAGCAGGGCCGAGCGCACCAGCGGATACTTCACCCGGTTGCCGGAATACATGTACCAGCTGTAGCTGGCGCCCCGGGAGCAGCCGCGCGGCTCGTGGTTCGGCAGGTCCGGCCGCGTGCGCGGATAGTCGGTCTGCTGCGTCTCCCAGGTGACGATCCCGCCCTTGACGTAGATCTTCCACGAGCAGGAGCCGGTGCAGTTGGCGCCGTGGGTCGACCGCACGACCTTGTCGTGCTGCCAGCGCTTGCGATAGCCCTCCTCCCACCGCCGGTCCTCGGCGGTGGTGATCCCGTGCCCCTGGGCGAAGGTCGGCCGCGGCGACAGGAAGTTCAGGCGATCCAGGAGATGGCTCACGGGCTCGTCCTCCTCATGGGGCAGGGGCGGAGGCGGCCGGCGCCGTGGGCGTGCCGCGCTCGATGTCGTGGAGAAGGCCGCCGGGCCGGGTGTAGACGACCCAGGTCAGGACGGCGCAGGTGACGTAGAAGGCCAGGAACCCCCAGAGCGCGGCGACCGGCGTCCCCGTCAGCGCGATCGAGGAGCCGTAGGCCTTGGGGACGAAGAAGGCGCCGTAGGCGGCGATGGCGGACGTGAAGCCGATGATCGCGGCCGATTCCTTGTCGGCGCTGCGCAGCCGTTCGGCGGCGGGCGCGCCCGGCATCAGGCGCCCCATCTCCGATCGCATGATCACCGGGATCATCTGGAAGGTGGAGGCATTGCCGATCCCGGTCGCGAAGAACAGCACCATGAACATCGCGAAGAAGCCCCAGAAGGCGCCGGGCTGGTCCTTGATGCCGAGGAAGTAAAGGACGCCGCCGACGGCCGCGATCATCAGGACGAAGGTCCAGAAGGTGACGCGCCCGCCGCCGAAGCGGTCCGAGATCCAGCCGGTCGCGGCCCGGCTGAGCGCTCCGATCAGCGGGCCGAGGAAGACGTACTGGAGGGAGTCGACCGTCGGGAACTGCGTTTTGGCGAGCAGCGGGAAGCCAGCCGAGTAGCCGATGAACGAGCCGAAGGTGCCGGTGTAGAGCCAGCACATGATCCAGTTGTGCCGGCGCTGGAAGATCACCGCCTGCTCGCGGAAGGACGCGCGGGCCGAGGCGAGGTCGTTCATGCCGACCCAGGCCGTCACCGTGGCGACGATCAGGAACGGCACCCAGACGAAGCCGGCATTCTGCAGCCACAGCCGGGTTCCGTCCGCCGCCGCGCGCGGCTCGCCCCCCATCGTCCCGAAGACGCCGGCGGTGATCACGATCGGGATCAGGAACTGCATCACGCTGACGCCGGCATTGCCGAGCCCGGCATTGAGGGCGAGTGCGTTGCCTTTCTGCGCCTTGGGGAAGAAGAAGCTGATGTTGGCCATCGAGGAGGCGAAGTTGCCGCCGCCGAGTCCGCACAGCAGCGCCAGCACCAGGAAGATGAGGTAGGGCGTCGAGGGGTCCTGCACGGCATAGCCGATGCCGAAGGCCGGGATCAGCAGCGACGCCGTCGACAGGGTCGTCCACAGCCGGCCGCCGAAGATCGGCACCATGAAGGAGTAGAAGATGCGCAGGGTGGCGCCGGAGAGGCCGGGCAGCGCCGCCAGCCAGAAGAGCTGGTCGGTCGTGTAGGTGAAGCCGACGGCCGGCAGCTTGGCGACGACGACGCTCCACACCATCCAGACCGCGAAGGCCAGGAGCAGGCAGGGGATCGAGATCCAGAGGTTGCGCCGGGCGATGCGCCGCCCCTTCTCCTCCCAGAAGGCCCGTTCCTCGGGCCGCCAGTCGGTGACGAGGGCACCGGTGTCGCGGCCGTGCGCGCGGCTGTCATGGATGCCCTCGAGCTCGGCGAAGGCCGGCAGGTCGGCCAGCTTCTCGCCCGCGGCCGCCCGCTCCATCTGCCGGATCGAGACGTGCATCCAGCCGAGCGAGACGACGACGATGGCGAAGAGCAGCATGAAGCAGCTCGTCCACACGCCGACGAGGTCGTTCATGACGCCGAAGGCGATCGGCAGGACGAAGCCGCCGAGGCCCCCGATCAGGCCGACGAGACCGCCGACCGAGCCGACATGGTTGGGGTAGTAGACGGGGATGT
>JBFWXJ010000515.1:0-4099 GCA_050187535.1 Alphaproteobacteria bacterium
CCGGTCTTCAGGCCGTCGGCCCCGAGCGGCTTGTAGAGCAGCGGGTTGCGGTTGCCCTGCTTGATCCCGCCATAGGTGAACTCCCGCTCCGAGTAGTAGCGGTAGCGTTCCGGAAAGTCGGTCGAGATGCGTTTGGCGAGCCGTGCCAGGTCGCGCACGGACATGTAGTGGTCGGCGGCGGGCCAGCCGGTGACGTTCATGAAATTGCTGTCGGTAAGGCCGAGCGCCTTCGCCCGCTCGTTCATGATGCGGACGAAGGCCTCCTCCGACCCGGCGATGCCTTCGGCCAGCACGAGGCAGGCGTCGTTGCCGGACTGGACGATGACCCCCCGGATCAGGTCCTCGACCTTCACCCGGCTGTCGATCTTCACGAACATCTTCGAGCCGCCCATCTGCCAGGCGTTCTTGCTGACGGGCAGCTCGTCGTCGAGCTTCAGCTTGCCCGCCTTCATGTGCTCGAACACGACGTACATCGTCATGATCTTGCTCATGGACGCGGGCGGGATGCGGGCGTCGGCGTTCTTCTGGAAGAGCACCGTCCCCGTCTCGTTGTCGACGACGATCGCCGCGCGGGCCGCGGTGTCGAACGTCTGCGCCTCGGCCGCGGAGATGGCCGAGACGGCGAGGAGCGCCGCGGCACCGAGACCGCGGAAGTAGGAGATCCGGCTCATTCGACGACGATCCTCGCTTCCGGATAGCCCGCGTCGGCGACGCGGGCGAGCGCCTGGTCGGCTTCCTCGACCGACCGCACCGGTCCGACCCGAACGCGGTAGAGCGGCGCGCCGCTGACCGAGACCTGGGTGACGCGTGCCGGTCCCGCGACGCCAATGTTCTGCCGCACGCGCTCGGCACTGGTGCGCTGCGAGAACGCCCCCGCCTGTACGTAGATTTGCGTTCGCCGTGCGGCTTCCTGAGTGACGACCGGGGCGGGAGGCTCTTCCGCGGCGACGGCGACCTGTGCCGGCAGCGCCGGTGGCGGCGTGCCCGCCCGTGCCGGCGGCGGCGGAAGCTGCATCGTCTCGATCGCGGCCGGCGGGACTGGCGCCACCGGCTCCGTCGCGATCGCGGCCGGCGGCTCGACGCGCGCCGGCAGCGCTGCCGTCATCGGCACCGCCGGGGCCGGTGCAGGTGCTGCGGCCAGCATGAAGCCACCTTCGCCCACCGCGGGCGTGCGGGCCAGGGCCTGGCCGATGGTGCCGGAGCCGCGGTAGATTTGAGCCAGCTGGCGGCTCTCGTCGGCCATGATCTCGACCCGCACCTTCGCGGTGCCCTGGCGCTCGAAACCGAGGAGTTGGGCGCCGCGCCGGGACACGTCGATGATCCGGCCGCGCGCGAATGGGCCGCGGTCGTTGACGCGCAGCAGCACGCTGCGGCCGTTGTCGAGGTTGGTGACACGGACCAGCGACGGCAGCGGCAGCGTACGGTGCGCCGCCGTCATCTCGGTCATGTCGTAGACTTCGCCATTGGCCGTCGCCTTGCCGTGGAAGTCGCTTCCGTACCACGAGGCGATGCCGCTCTCCCGATACTCATAGTCCTCTTTAGGATAGTACCATACCCCGCTGATCTGATACGGACTTCCGACCTTGTAGACGCCTCGCGGCGAGCCCGTCTGGGGGCCCGGCGAAGCGGTTTGCGGCGTCGTCGAGCAGGCGCCCAGCAACAGCAGCGCGGCGGCGACCGCTCCCCCCTTGCCGATCATGGTCAGTTCGGCAGTGCGCCCAGCCGGTCGGCGATCTCCGACACGGCCAGCGCGAAGTAGTTGGAACGATTCCACCGCATGATGACCCGATAGTTCTCGTAGACGATGAACGCGGGAGCCGGCGCGTCGCGCTCCGGCAGGACGATACCCGCCTGCAGTTCCGGCATCGCCGGCAAGGGATTGCCGTCGACCAGCCGGACGCCACGACGCGCCCACTCGGCGAGCGGCCGCCGGTTGTCCGCGCCGGCGGCCTCGCGCTCGAATGCGGTCGGCACGACCACCGGCCGCCCCCAGGTCATCCCGGAGACCCAGCCGGACGAGGCGAGGTAGTTGGCGATCGACGCGAACACGTCGGCCTCGGTGCCCCAGATATCGCGTCGCCCGTCGCCGTTCTGGTCGACAGCGAAGCGCAGGAAGCTCGACGGCATGAACTGGCTCTGCCCCATGGCGCCCGCCCAGGAGCCGAGCATCGCCTGCGGGGCGATGTGCCCTTCCTGCAGGATCCGCAATGCATTCAGGAGCTCGCCGCGGAAGAAGTCGGCTCGCCGACCGTCATAGGCCAGCGTCGCCAGGGCGCCGACCACGGGAAAGCTGCCCATATTACGGCCGTAGCCCGTCTCCACGCCCCACAGCGCGACGATGAAGCGGGCCGGAACCCCGTAGCGGCGCTGCACCTGCTCGAGCAGCGGCGCATACTCCGCCAGCTTCTGGCGCCCGCTCTCGATGCGCTGCTGCGAGACGACCCTGGCCCGATAGTCGGCGAAAGTCATCGTCCCTTCGGGCTGCCGGCGATCGAGCTCGATGACGCGCGGGATCGGTATCTCCAGGCCGGCGAAGGCCTGATCGAACGTGGTGGGCGCGATGCCGCGACCGATCGCCTCTTGTCGGAGATCGGCCATCCAGGCCGGGAACGGCTGCTCGTTGGCGCGGACGCTCCCCCATGAGAGCCCCGCCGCGAGAGCGAGCGCCGCCGGCACGAATCGAACGGTTGCCATCCGCCTTGTGTGCCACGATGGCCGAGTCCCGCTCAACGCGAACTGGTGACGAAGGGAGGAGGAATGCTCGACGATGGACGGCTCTTCGGCGCCATCGCTGCCCTGGCGGTGCTGTTCTTTCTCGTCCAGCAGGTCCTGCCGGCGGGCAGCCCCTGGATCGGCCGTTTGCGCCTGGGAGCGCTGGCGGCCCTCGTCCTCGGGATGGTGGCGGCCTTGGTCGCCGGGCTTCTCGCCGTCGGCGGCAGGCCGTGATCAGGGGCCGGGATACAGCGTGTCGGTGCGGTCGAGCAGCCGGTAGGCGACGAGCGCCGTCCACTCCTTGAGGGCGAGGGTCACGAGGGTCAGTCCGCGCCGGAAGTTGAAATCCAGTCCCTCCCCCGATTCCCGCCCCGTCGTCTCGTAGTCGACCGGGTAGGGCACGACCTGCCAGCCCAGCCGCCGAAAGCAACCGACCGCACGCGGCATATGGAAGGCCGAGGTGACGAGCAGCCAAGTCTGGTCCGCCATCGGAGCCGCTAGCTTGCGGGCCTCGACGGCGTTCTCGAAGGTGTTGCGCGAAGCCGATTCGACCTGGATGCGGTCGTCGGCTATGCCGAGATCGACCAGGAAGCGGCGCATGTAGGGACCTTCCGGTGTGCCCTCCGGGGCCAGGCCGGATTCGCCGCTGGTGACGACGATGCGCGCATCCGGATAGCGGCGCGCCAGCACCGCCGTCTCATAGAGGCGGTCGGCATGGGCCGTCAGCGCCGGCCGGTCGCGCGCCGCGGACAGTCGGCTGTCGAGGGCGCCGCCGAGCACCACGATGCCCTCGACCCGCTCGGGCGCCGCCGCGGTCCCGAAGCGGGCTTCGAGAGGGGCCATGAGCCAGTCACCGATGGGAAGGACGGCGATGGCGACCGCTCCCAGCACGGCCGGCGCCAGCAGGAGATGCCCGAGCCGGCGAGCGCCCACGACCATCGCCAGCCAGCCACAGGCGAGCAGCACCACGAGAAGATTGCCCGGTGCCGCCAGGTACCAGAAGAGCTTGCTCGCGATGTACGTCACCCCGCCTCCTCGCCGATCCACAGGCCGGAATCCAGTCTGAGCGCCGGCCGCTGCGGCAGACGCTGTTCGCCGGATGGTCGCCTGAGCTTAGCGGTGTGAGGCGCGTCGGGGGACGGCATTGTTCCCGGGGCTGGCGTCCGGGTGCCGCGCGTCCGTCAGGGGCCGCCGCGCCCGCCGACCGCCGCGAAGACCTGGCCGGTCGAATAGCTCGATTCTGGCGACGCCAGCAGCACATAGATGCCGGCGAGCTCGGCCGGTTGCCCGGGGCGCCCCATGGGCGACTGCGCCCCGAACTCCGGCAGCTTGTCCGGCAGTTGACCGCCCGTCACCTGCAACGCTGTCCAGAACGGGCCGGGTGCGA
>JBFWXJ010000516.1:0-4086 GCA_050187535.1 Alphaproteobacteria bacterium
TGTCGACCCAGCGGTAGAGGCCGTCATACATGTTGATGCGGGTCGCAGCACGGCCGACGTCGAACACCGCGTGCGGGTCGAGCGTGTCGTAGTTGCTGTTGTTGGCATGGACGTATTTGCCCTGCGCCAGCGCGGTCGCGGGGACCAGTGCGGCGAGAGCCGGAGCGGCGAGAGCGGCCGCCAGGACCAGAGCCTTGATGCGCATAGCCTTCTTCTCCTCTGTTCAGCACGCTTTCTTGACGTAGCGGACGATATCGGCGTGCGTGGCGAACCACACGCCGCCCAGTGCGCGGGCATGACGGATGATCTCCTCCAGAATCCACACGCGCGACCGGTAGCCGGTGATGTGCGGGTGCATGGTGAGCTGGAAGAGGCCGCCCTCGGCATGGGCCGCGTCGAGCTCGCGGCGGAAGATGTCGAACACGCCTTCGGGCGGCGTGTACGGGCGCAGGCCGCCGAAGCGCAGCATCGAGAAATAGACCGCGTCGTCGCGGATCCACTCGACCGGCAGCTCGACGACGCCCGTGTTCTCGCCATCCATCATCAGCTCGTAGCAGTCGACGTCGGCCATCAGCGAGCTGTCGTAGATGAGCCCCATCTCCTTGGTGATGGCCAGCGTGTTCGGGCTGAAATCCCAGGACGGCGTGCGGATGCCGACGGGGCGCACACCCGTCACCTTCTCCAGCACGTCGGCCGAGCGCATCTGCAGGTCGCGCTCGTCGGCCTCTGGCAGGATCGAGTTGCGCTCGTGGATCCAGCCGTGGATCGCCACCTCATGGCCCTCGGCCACCACCCGGCGCTGCTCGTCGGGGTAGAGCTTGGCGACGACGGCGGGCACGTAGAAGCTGGCCGGCGCGTCATAGCGCTTCAGGATGTCGAGGATGCGCGGCACGCCCTGGCGGTAGCCGTACTGGCCCTGGCTCATGCGGCCGATCGACTTGCCGCCGTCGCGCAGCTCGTTGGTCTCGTGGTCGCTGTCGAAGGAAAGCGCCACGGCGCAGCGCGCGCCGTTCGGCCAGACGGTCGGGCGCAGCGTGCGGCCGGCGCGGACATGGTCGACGATGGCGCGCCACTGCTCTTCGGGCCACTGCCACGGTTCGAGATCGGGCGGCGGAACGGGCGCTGGCACAGACGGCAGGGGTCGGACGGCCATTGGGCTTCTTCCTCTCCTAGGGGAACGGCGTGCCGGACACGGGCAGCACCTGTCCGGTTATCCAGGAAGCGTAGTCCGAAGCCAGGAACAGTGTCGCGTATGCGATATCCTCGGGCTCGCCGAGGCGGCGCATGGGGATGCGCTCGACCAGCGCCTTCTGGCCGGCCTCGCCATAGCCCTGCCATTGCCGCTCGTAGTCGGGGCTGGTGCGCAGGAAGCCGGGCGCCACCGAATTGACCGTGATGCCGAAGGGCCCCAGCTCCTGGGCGAGCTGGCGGGTGAGCCCGACGACGGCGTGCTTGGCCGAGCAGTAGGACTGGATTCCGGTCAGGCTGGGGCGTAGCCCGGCGCCGCTGGAGATCGTCACGCTGCGGCCGTAGCGGGCCGCCTTCATCCCCGGCACGACCGCCTTGGCGAACTGGAAGACGCCCATGACGTTGGCGTCGTAGATCGTGCGCCACGCGTCCTCGTCCACGTCCTCGATCGGCTGCGGGGTCTGGCCGCGCACCCCGCCCGCGACCAGCGCCAGCACGTCGACCGTGCCGGCGTCGGCGACCAGCCGGCCGACCGCGCCCGCATCCGTCACGTCGACGACGCGGGTCTCGATGGTGCCGCCGCGTGCCGGCTTCGTCGCCGCGGCCAGCGCCGCCAGCTCCGACTCCAGCACGTCGCAGGCGATGACGCGACCGCCGCGCTCCGCGAACGCGCGCGCGATGCCGCCGCCGATGCCGCGTGCGGCACCGGTGACGACGACCGTGCGCCCTTCGAAGTGGATGTCCACCGGCGGTGCGCCTACTCCGCCGCCTCGGCGAAGAGCGGGCGCAGCTCGGGGAACTCGCCGACCACGATGTGGAAGGCACGGCGGACCTCGCTGCCGTCGCCCTTGCGCTCGGCCGCCGGGGTGGCGTCGATGCGCTCGAAGACGCGGCGCTTCACGAAATAGCGCCAGTGCACCGGCAGGCGCTGCAGCAGGCTGGTCAGGATGTCGTAGTTGGCCGGCGTCCAGACCTTCTCGAAGGCGACCCGCTCGGCGTTGTAGCGGAAGCGGCCGGAATGGGCCGGCATCGCCCGCATTTCCGCGCGCCGCGCGGTCGTCGCCGCCTCGTCGACGGCGTTGTCGCGGATGACGACGCCGTAGTCCTCCTCGGCCGAGCGCAGCGACACCTTGCCCTGGCGCACGTCGAACAGCACGGCCGCGGGATCGCGCTTGGCCGGGTCGCCCCAGCCGCCGGCGCCGCCGGCCGCGATGCGGATCGTGTCGCCCGGATCGAGCGGCACCACGTCGGTGTTGCCGAGGTCGACCGAATCGTTGCGGTCGAAATTGCGCGTGAAGTGCGAGCTCTGCCCGGGGCTGCCGCCCTCGGTGCCCCACGAGCTGAAGCGCGTGCGGTCGCGGTTGCGCGCGGTCACCACCGTGTTGGGCGACGACACCTTGAACTCGAGATAGGTGCCGAGGCCGCCGCGATGCTGCCCGGGGCCGCCCGAATCCGGGGTCAGGCCGTAGGACAGGATGCGGATCGGCACCTCGACCTCGTTGATCTCGACCGGCGTGTTCTTGAGGAACGACGCGTTGGCGCCCGACCCGTCGGTGCCGTCGCCGAGTGCCGACGCGCCGGCGCCGCCGACGATCGGGTCGATGGACGCCATCAGCAGGCGGCCGGTTTTGTTGTCGGTCGTCTTCACGTTCATGATCGCGCCGCCACCGGCCGGGCCGGCGGGCAGGCGATCGGGCACCGCCGACTGGAAGGCGCCGATGATGACGCCCTGCAGGCGCGTGCAGGTCATGCTGCGCATGCCGACGGCGGCCGGGAACTTCGGGTTGAGGATCGTGCCCTCGGGCACGATGCAGGTCGCCGGCCGCGTGATGCCGCCGTTCAGCAGGATCGTCGGGTCCAGCGTGTAGAGGCAGTAGGTGTAGCCGACCATCAGCAGGATGTGCCGGTCGGCGCCGCCGGTCGGCACGTTCAACGACGACTGGAGCTGCGGATCCGAGCCCGAGAAGTCCAGCGTCACCTCGTCGCCGCGGATCTTCAGGTCGAGGTTGAGGCGTACCGGCACGCCGCCCGGCGCGTCCTCGTCCAGATAATCGGCGAAGTGGTAGTCGCCGTCGGGGATCGACGAGATCAGTGCCCGCGCCTGCCGCTCGCCGAGGTCGAGCAGGTCCTTTACGCCCTGCCGGAAGGTATCGACGCCGAACTTGCGGATCATCTCGTGGACCTTGCGCTCGCCGGTCGTCATCGAGGCGATCTGCGCCTTGAGGTCACCCCAGTTCTGCTCGGGCATGCGGACATTGGTCAGCATGACCTGCAGCAGGGTCTCGTCCAGCACCCCTTCGCGCACGATCTTGGCGGGCGGGACGCGGATGCCTTCCTGGTGGACCTCGGTGAGTGCCCGCGACAAGGACGCCGGCACCGCGCCGCCGATGTCGGTGTTGTGGATGTGGCCGACCGCGAAGGCGACGATCTCGCCCTCCCAGAAGATCGGCTTCCACATGTGCAGGTCGGGCGGATGCGTGCAGACGTAGCCCGAGTAGGGGTCGTTGGTGATGCAGACGTCGCCCGGCTTGTAGTCCTTGATCATCCGGATGGCGTTGCCGTAGTCGAGGCCGATGAACCAGGTCGCCCCCAGCTCGCGCGGGCTGGCGAAGGTCATGCCGTCGGGCGTCGTCAGGCCGGAGGTGAAATCCTCCGTCTCCTTGACGAAGGTCGAATGCGCCGTGCGGAACAGCGTGTAGGCCATGCTGTCCGCCGCGGCCTGCGCATGGTTGTGCAGGATCTGCAGGGTGACGGGATCGATCTTGATCATCGGACGGCCTCGCGGTCGAGGGTCAGCAGCAGGTTGCCATAGGCGTCGACCGTGCCGGTGAAGCCGGCCGGGACGCAGGTGGTGGTGTCTTCCTGCACGATTACGCAGGGGCTGGCGAAGCTGTGGCC
>JBFWXJ010000517.1:0-4026 GCA_050187535.1 Alphaproteobacteria bacterium
CCCACCGCTCACGCGGCGGGTCCCCTCCCTCTCCCCCCGATGGGCGGAGAGGGCCCAAGCTGCGAGCCGGCCTATTTCTCTCATCGTGGTGCGCGCCCACGCCCTGGGTGTCTCGGGGCCTTGGCGAACGTGACGGCCGCGTACAGGATGGCGCCCGCTCACGGCAAGAGGCGCAGGCGATGACGGATCTCGTACTGAAGGGCGGTCGGGTGCTCGATCCCGGCCAGGGCATCGACACGACCGCCGACGTCGCCTTCGCCGACGGAAGGATCGCGGCGATCGGCGCGGCACTGCCGGTGTCGGCCGGCGCCACGGTCAGGGATGTGTCCGGATGCATCGTGACACCCGGCCTCATCGACCTGCACACGCATGTCTACTGGGGTGCCACCTCGCTGGGAGTGGATCCGGTGAAGGTCGCGCGCCAGATGGCGACGCCGACCCTGATCGACGCGGGCAGCGCGGGCCCCGGCACGCTCCACGGCTTCCGCCGCTTCCTCATCGACCGGTCGCCGGTCCGCATCCTGCCCTATCTCAACCTCTCCTATCCCGGCATCTTCGCGTTCAGCCAGGCGGTGATGGTCGGCGAGTGCGCCGACATCCGCCTCCTCGATTCACGCGAATGCGCCCGCGTCGCCGCTGCCAACCGCGACATCGTCGTCGGCATCAAGGTGCGCGTCGGCCGATCGGCGGGCGGCGCGTCGGGCATCGCCCCCCTCGACATGGCGCTCGACGTCGCCGAGGAGGTCGGCATGCCGGTCATGTGCCACCTCGACAACCCGCCGCCGAGCCGGCTCGAGGTCATCCAGCGTCTGCGCAAGGGCGACGTGCTGACCCACTGCTTCCGGCCCTTCCCCAACGCGCCGCTCTCGCCCGACGGCAAGGTGCGCGAGGAGATCGCCGCCGCCCGCGAGCGCGGCGTCATCTTCGATATCGGCCATGGCGGCGGCAGCTTCGGCTTCAAGACGACGCGCGGAATGTTGGCCGCCGGCTTCCTGCCGGACGTCATCTCCAGCGACGTCCACGAAATCTCGATCCATGGCCCTGCCTACGACCTGCTGGTGACGCTGTCGAAGTTCGTCTGCCTCGGCGTGCCACTGCCGGAGGTGATTCGGCGGGCGACCGAGACGGCGGCAGCGGCCGTGCAGCGCCCGGAGCTGGGGCGCCTCGCGGTCGGCGGCGTCGGCGACGCCTCCGTCATCGAAATCGCCGAAGGAAGCTGGTCCTATCGCGACGTGCTCGGCGAGCGCCTGGAGGGTCGCCAGCGCCTGCTCGCCCGCGGCATGGTCGCGGGCGGCAAGTGGCACGACCCGGAAGTGCAGCCGACGATCACCTGAGGGGACGTCCGATGCGCGCGTCTGCGATCGCTTGCCTGGCGGTGGCGCTCTTCGCTACGCCGGCCGCCGCGGAAACCTTCCATCCCTGGGTCACGATGGGTCCGGCCGGACCCGTCGTGCGGACGATCACCACCGATGCCGCCTGCCCGACGGTCCGCTACGACGACTTCGACCGGCCGATGCAAATCCGCATCGGGCCCTGGGACGCATACCCTGTCACCGTGTGCGAGGCACCCCTGCCCGCCATCGTCCGGCAGGTCACGTTCGCCGGCCGGCCGGTGCCGGTGCCGTCGGCCGATCCGCAGCGCATCATCGTGCTGGGCGACACCGGATGCCGGATTCTCCGCGGCAATGCCCAGGCCTGCAACGACCCGCGCCAATGGGCATTCGCCCGCGTGGCGGCCACGGCGGCGGCACTGGCGCCCGACCTCGTGATCCATGTCGGCGACTACCATTATCGCGAATCGCCCTGCCCGCAGCCCTCTGCCGGCTGCGAGGGCAGCCCCTACGGCTACAACTGGGCGGCGTGGCGGGCGGACTTCTTCGATCCGGCGGCCCCGCTTCTGGCCGCCGCGCCATGGGTGATGGTGCGCGGCAACCATGAGGACTGCGATCGCGCCGGACAGGGCTGGTTCCGCTTCCTCGACCCGCGGCCGCGGCCGGCCGACTGCGAAGGCTTCACCGAGCCCTACCGCATCTCCTTCGGCAAGTTCAGCCTGGTGGTCCACGATTCCGCGATCGCCCGCGACCAGGACCCGCGCGAGGCGGAGGTCGAGCGCCACCGCGGCCAGCTCGCCACGGCCTGGTCGCTCGCGACCGAGGAGAGCTGGCTGCTGACCCACAGGCCGCTCTACGGCATCTGGAAGCTCGATCCCCGCACGCGGCAACCGATCCTCAACAACCAGACGCTGCAGGCGGCAGTCGCCAATCTCGGCCCCGACCCGTTCCGCGCCGTGTTCTCGGGTCATATCCATCGCTTCGACGCCTTCTCGTTCGAAGACGGCAAGGCGGCGCAGATCGTGGTCGGCGGCGGCGGCACCGCCCTCGATCCGGTGATCGACGAGGACCGGCCCAAGGACATGGCGATCATGGGTGCGCGTATCGCCCATCTGACGTCGACCGCAGGCTATGCCTTCCTGCTGATGGAGCGCAGCGGCGGCGGCTGGGCAGCGACGCTCTACGACCTCGACGGCAACGCCGTGCAGCGCTGCCGGCTCGACGGCAAGACCATGGAGTGCCCGCAGTGACCGAGAACCCCGCCCTGCGCCCGCCGACCGATGATCTGGACGCGTTCGTCGTCGACGAGACCACGAAGGGCATCCCGTTCGGCGTGGCGCCCTTCCCCCTCGGTGCGATCGGCGGCATGGGCTGGAACGTGCTGGCGGAGGACCTGCCGCTGCCGCTGGCCGTGCTGAAGCGCTCCGCGCTCGATCACAACCTGGACTGGATGGCGCGCTTCGTGGCCCGCGCCGGCGCCGTGCTGGCGCCGCACGGCAAGACGACGATGGTGCCCGCCCTGTTCCGCGAGCAGCTCGCCCATGGCGCCTGGGCGATCACCGTCGCGACCGTCCACCAGGCCGCCGTCGCCCGGCGCTTCGGCGTCGGCCGCGTGCTGCTGGCGAACCAGCTCGTCGGCCGCGAGGCGATCCGCGGCGCGCTCGACATGCTGCGCGAGGACCCCGGCTTCGAGCTCTACGCACTGGCGGACTCGGTGGAGGGCGTCGAGCGCATGGCCGCCGCGGCGGAGGCGGCACCGATCGGCCGGCCGCTGCCGCTGCTGCTGGAGATCGGTTATGCCGGCGGCCGCACGGGTGCCCGCGACGCGGCCGCCGCGATGGCGGTCGCCCGCGCGGTCAAGGCGGCCGAGCCATTCCTCACGCTCGCCGGCGTCGAGGGCTTCGAAGGCCTCGTCTCCGGCAAGACCATCGCCGAGGCGGCGGTACAGGTGCGCCGCTTCCTCGACGACATGGTCGCGATGGCAGCCGCGGCCGAGACGGGCGGCCTGTTCGGCAGCGGCCCGGTCATCCTCAGCGCCGGCGGATCGGCCTTCTACGACCTCGTCGTCGACCGCTTCCGCCGCGCCGGGCTCACCCGCGAGGTCCTGCTGGTGTCGCGCAGCGGCTGCTACATCACCCACGACTCCGCCATGTACCGTGACTTCTTCGCCGAGCTGCGCGGCCGCACCCCCACGACCGAGGCGCTGGGCGAGGGCTTGCGGCCGGCGATGGAGGTCTGGGCCTACGTGCAGTCGCGGCCCGAGGCGGGCAAGGTCATCCTCACCATGGGGCAGCGCGACGTCGGCGTGACCGGCGGCCTTCCGGTGCCGGTCCTGCACTACCGTCCCGGACAGTCCGGCGCACCCGTCGCGATCGGCCCCGGCCATGTGGTGACCGGCCTCAACGACCAGCACTGCCACATGACCGTGCCGCCGGAGAGCCCTCTGGCGCTCGGCGACATGGTCTGCTTCGGCGTCTCGCATCCCTGCGTGACGTTCGACAAGTGGCAGGTGATCCCCGTCGTCGACGACGCCTATGACGTGATCGCAGCGGTCCGCACCTACTTCTGAGGCCGGAGAGCCTCGTCCTTCGACAGGCTCAGCAACCATTAACAATGTGGCGCTGAATTTCCCATGGCGTGCCGCGCTGGAGGACGGCGTTGGCGAAGATGAGCAGCTTGCGTGCGCAGGCGACGA
>JBFWXJ010000518.1:0-4020 GCA_050187535.1 Alphaproteobacteria bacterium
GGCCGGAACAGCTCGGTGTCGACGCCGCGCGACCAGCGCCGCAGGTTGCGGAAGCCGTAGCCTTCGAGCTCGCGCATCAGGCTGTCGGTCGCGACCATGACGCCGGCCGAGGCACCGTGGAACCGCCTGAGCCAGGCGTAGAGCCAGCCCTTGGGGATGCCGGTCCGCGCCGCGACATATTCCGGAAAGCGGGTGTGGAACGAGGTGGTGAAGGCAAGCTTCCGGCGCCGGCAATAGGCGCGCGCCGCCATGCCGAGCGGCCCTTCGGTCGCGACGTGGATCGCGTCGGGCGCCATCCGGTCGAGCATGCGGGCCAGCGGGCGGCCGGCCAGCACCGCTAGGCGTATCTCGGGGTAAGTCGGGCAGGGCACGGTCCGGAAGCGTTCGGGACCGATGACGTCGACCACGAGGCCGCGCCGTTCCAGCTCTTCCTTCACGGTGGAGAGCGTGCGGACGACGCCGTTGACCTGGGGGAACCAGGCGTCGGTTACGATGACCAGATGCATGGGGATTCTGTGGGATGCCTCAGGCTGCCGTCGCCATGGGCTCCACCGGATCGTGGGCACGCATCGGGTCGAGCGCGCGGACGCCGATCCAGTCGATGATCTCGAGCCGGCCGTCGAGATGCTCGACGAGCGCGGTGCAGCTCTCCACCCAGTCGCCGTCGTTGCAGTAGAGCACGCCTTCGATCATGCGCATCTCGGCCTTGTGGATGTGGCCGCAGACGACGCCGTCGACCCGTCGGCGACGGGCCTCGTCGGCGACGGCATGCTCGAACCGGCCCACATACTCGACCGCGTTCTTGACGCGCTGCTTCACATAGGCGGAGAGCGACCAGTACGAAAAGCCGAGACGGCGGCGCAGCACGTTGAACCCGTGGTTCACCGCCATCAGCACGTTGTAGCCGAGGTCCCCCAGCACGGCGAGCCAGCGGGCGTGCTTGACCACGGCATCGAAGCGGTCGCCGTGCAGCACCAGGAGGCGCCTGCCGTCGGCCGTCTCGTGGATCGTCTCGTCGAGGACCAGGATCCCACCGAACTGCAGGTCGAGGAAGTCGCGGAACAGCTCGTCGTGATTGCCCGGCACATAGACGATCCGAGTGCCCTTTCTCGCCTTGCGCAAAAGCTTCTGGATGACGTCGTTGTGCGTCTGGTGCCAATACCAGGACCGTTTCAGTCGCCAGCCGTCGATGATGTCACCGACGAGGTAGAGATTGTCCGATTCCGTGTGGCGGAGGAAATCGAGCAGGAACTCCGACTTGCACCCGCGAGTGCCGAGATGGATGTCCGAGATCCAGATCGTCCGGTAGTTCCGCACTGTCGGCATGTGCGTCATGCCGCTCCTGTCCCCCGCGCAGCGGTATAGCGCTCGTTGCAGGTGCAACATACAGAGACAAAGTCTTGTGTCAATCCAATTCGCCCGCTATCCAGTTGACTCACTTGGTAACTCTTGCATCTTCGTTCCGTAATATTTTCGTAATTTTGAAGAAACAGAGACTGGGATGATGAACGAGGCGGCGGCGATGACGGCGGATCAACTCGTGGTGATCCACAACCCGACGGCCGGGCGGCGGCGCGCGCGGCGGCTCGCCCGGACGCTGGAGCGGCTGGCCGCTTCGGGCCGCGGCCTCGTCGTGCGGCGCACCACGCAGCGCGGCGACGCCGAGGCCTTCGCGCGGGCGGCCGCGGCCGATCCGGCGACACGAGCCATCGTCGTCGCCGGCGGCGACGGCACCATCAACGAGGCGATCAACGGGCTGGCCGACAGCGGTGCGGCCTTCGGCATCCTGCCGCTCGGCACCGCCAATGTGCTGGCCCACGAACTGGCGATCGGCGGCTCGCTGTCGGGCGCCGCGCGGGTCCTGGAGCGCGGCGCGACACGGCCGATCCGCCTCGGCGCCGTCGAGGGGCGACGCTTCGCGATGATGGCGGGTGCCGGCTACGATGCCTGGGTGGTCGACGGCATCGACCCGGCGACGAAGCGGCGCTGGGGCAAAGTCGCCTACGTGCTGTCGGGCATGAAGGTGTTCAGCCGCTGGCGACCCCAGACCTATCGTGTGACGATCGACGGGATCGACCACGAGGCGGCGTCGGTCGTCTGCTGCAACGGCCATTTCTACGGCGGCCGCTTCGTCCTGGCGCCCGCCGCGCGCCTCGACGACGACCTGCTGCACGTCGTGCTGTTCGGCCGCGGAAGCCGCGGCGCCGTCCTGCGCTACGTCCTGGCCATGGCGACGGGACTGATCGGCCACCTGCCGGACGTGCGCATCGTGCCCGGCCGGATCATCGAGATCGCAGCCGCCGACGGCGCCGGCGAGCCGGTGCACGCCGACGGCGACATCGTCGCCCACCTGCCGGTCACGGTGCGCATGGCCGAGCGCGATACGCTGGTGCTGGCACCGTGAGGCTTCACCGCCCGGCGATCGTCATCTCCGGGATCAGCACCGTGGGCGCGTTGGTGCCGTAGCGGAAGACGAGGTCGTCGGCGGGCACCAGGGTGCGGAACATCTCGCGCAGGCCCGATGCGATCGTGACCTCGCTCACGGGGTGGGTCGGCTCGCCGTCCTCGATCCAGAAGCCGGCGGCACCGCGGCTGTAGTCGCCGGTCACGAGGTTGACGCCGAAGCCCATGAGGTCGGTCACGTAGAGGCCCTGGCGGATGCCCTTCATCAGGGCGGCCGGGGTGTCCTTGCCGGCTTCGAGGTAGAGGTTGGTGGTCGATGGCGACGGCGGCCCGCCGGTGCCGCGGGCAGCGTTGCCGGTGGTGGCGAGCCCGAGCTGGCGGGCGGTGCGAAGGTCCAGCACCCAGCTCCTGAGCACGCCGTCCTCGACGAGCGCGCGGCGGCGCGCGGCGATGCCCTCGCCGTCGAAGGGACGCGAGCGCTGGCCGCGGCGGCGCAGCGGGTCGTCGACGACGGCGACACCGGGGGCGAACACCGGCTGGTCCATGCGATCCTTGAGGAAGCTGGTGCCGCGCGCGATGGCGGCGCCGTTGATGGCGCCCGCCAGGTGGCCGACGAGCCCGCCCGCCACGCGCGGGTCGAAGACGACGGGGGCCCTGGTGGTCGACGCCTTCCGCGGATCGAGCCGGCGCACGGCACGCCTGCCGGCCGAGGTGCCGACCTCTTCGGGCGACATCAGGTCGGCCGCGTGGGTTGCCGAGGTATAGTCGTAGTCACGCTCCATGGCGGTGCCCTCGCCCGCCAGCACCGAGACGCTGACCGACCAGCCCGAGCCTTCGTAGCTGCCGGCGAAGCCGTTGGAGGCGACGAGCGCCACCCGCCGGCGCGACCAGCCCGCCTCGGCCCCCTCGGAGTTGGTGACGCCCGGGACGGCGCGCGCCGCGTCCTCGGCCCGGCGCGCCCAGTCGATCAGGGTCTCGGCCGCCGGCTCCGACGGGTCGGCCAGGTCGACGTCGGGCCAGTCGCGGGCGATCTCGCCCGGGTCGGCCAGGCCGCAGAAGGGATCCTCCGGAACGACCCGGGCCATGGCGACCGCGCGCTCCACCAGCTCCGCCAGCGCGGCCGGGCCGAAGTCGGAGGACGAGACGACGGCCTGCCGCCGCCCGACCAGCACGCGCAGCCCGACATCCTGGCCCTCCGCCCGCTCCAGCTTCTCGGTCGCGCCCAGGCGCTGGGCATGCGAGATCGAGGTGCCGTGGACGAGCACCGCATCGGCCGCGTCGGCACCGCCCGCCTTCGCCCGGCGGACCAGATCGGACAGGAGATCGAGCGATGCCGTGGAATCCATCGGTGCCTCGGGGGATTGGCCGGCGGCGGCGGCCGGCGGGGACGGGAGCGATGCCGCCGATGTGGCGGGTCCGGCCGACCGCGTCAACCGCCGGTGCGGCAGACGGCCATGCACCGGGGCATGAACCCCGGACGCGCACCGCGCGACCCAGGGCGGTATCATGGCCACCCGAGAAGGATATCTCCGTGCCGGCGACGCTCTATGCCCTCAAGCCGCGCTTCCAGGCGCTGTTGCGCCCGCTCGTGGGGCGGCTGGCGGCCGCCGGCATCAC
>JBFWXJ010000519.1:0-4015 GCA_050187535.1 Alphaproteobacteria bacterium
CGGCAGATTCCGGTAGGGGGCCATGCTCCGGGCGTTCCATACTCCGCGGCCATGACGATCCGCGCCGCGATCCATCACGTCACCCGCTACCGCTACGACCGCCGGGTCTCGCTCGGGCCGCAGGTCGTCCGCCTGCGCCCGGCGCCGCACTGCCGCACGCCGATCGTGGCCTATTCGCTGAAGGTCAGCCCGGCCGATCACTTCCTGAACTGGCAGCAGGAT
Source organism: Alphaproteobacteria bacterium (assembly GCA_050187535.1). Classification (GTDB taxonomy): domain Bacteria; phylum Pseudomonadota; class Alphaproteobacteria; order ATCC43930; family Allostellaceae; genus Allostella. Next base: position 223 of record JBFWXJ010000519.1, read on the forward strand.
CCGCAGTCGAACTGGCTGGCGCGCATCGTCGTGCCCGAGAAGACCGATCATTTCACCGTCGAGGTCGACCTCGTCGCCGAGATGGCGGTCATCAATCCTTTCGACTTCTTTCTGGAGCCGGCGGCGGAGACCTTCCCCTTCACCTATCCGGCCGAGCTTACCGAGGACCTGGCGCCCTATCTGCGGCGTGAGGAGTGCGGCGATCTCTTCGCGTCCTACCTGGCGAAGGTGCCGCGCGAGGCCAAGCCGACGACGGCCTTCCTCTTCGACCTCAACTCGATGGTCGCCCGCGACACGAAGTACCTCATCCGCATGGAACCCGGCATCCAGGCGCCGGACGAGACCCTGCGGCTGGCATCGGGCTCGTGCCGGGATTCGGCCTGGCTGCTGGTCCAGCTCCTGCGCCACCTCGGACTGGCAGCCCGCTTCGCGTCCGGCTACCTGATCCAGCTCAAGCCCGACGTCGAGGCGCTGGACGGCCCGTCCGGCACCGACCACGACTTCACCGACCTGCATGCCTGGTGCGAGGTCTATCTGCCCGGTGCCGGTTGGGTCGGTCTCGACGCCACCTCGGGCCTGTTCGCGGGTGAGGGGCATATCCCGCTCGCCTGCGCGGCCGACCCGACCGCCGCCTCGCCGATCTCGGGCGGGGTCGAGCCGGCCGAAGTCGACTTCGACTTCGAGATGAGCGTCGCCCGGGTGCGCGAGACGCCGCGGGTGACCAAGCCCTATACCGAGGCGCAGTGGACGGCGATCGATCGCCTCGGCGACGAGATCGACCGCATCCTGACCGACGGTGACGTCCGCCTGACCATGGGGGGCGAGCCGACCTTCGTGTCGATCGACGACATGGAGGGGGCGGAGTGGACGACGGCCGCCGTCGGCCCGACCAAGCGCCAGTTCGCCGACACCCTGATTCGACGGCTGCGCGACCGCTTCGCGCCCGGCGGCCTGCTCCACTATGGCCAGGGCAAGTGGTACCCGGGCGAGAGCCTGCCGCGCTGGGCCTTCGCCCTCTACTGGCGTGGCGACGGCCGGCCGGTGTGGCGCGATGCCGACCGCATCGCCCGCGAGAAGGGGGCGGCACCGGCCACCGTCGCCGCAGCCGAGAAGCTGGCCCAGGGCATCGCGCGCCGCCTCGACATGCGGCCCGACTACGCCGTGCCGGCCTACGAGGACCCCTGGCACTATCTCGGCAAGGAACAGGCGCTGCCGGCCAACGTCGATCCCTTCGATTCCAAGCTCGAGGACCCGGAGGAGAGGACACGGCTCGCGCGCGTGTTCGAGCGCGGCCTGCGCAGCCCGGTCGGCTGGGTCCTGCCGGTGCAGCGCTGGAACGCGCCGGACCGCCGACGCTGGAAATCCGAACGCTGGCTGCTGCGCAAGGGCCGCCTGCACCTGGCGCCGGGCGACTCCCCGATCGGCTTCCGGCTGCCGATCGGCGCGCTGCCCTGGATCCCGCCCGACGCCTATCCGCACATCATCCCGCAGGACCCGATGGAGGCGCTGCCGCCGCTGCCCGATCCGGATGCGGCCCGCCAGCCATACCTCGCCGGCGCCACGCGCGGGCCGGAATGGGCGGCGCGCGTGCGGCGCATCGAGCAGGAGCCGCCCTTCGAGGGGGCGAGCGTGCGCACGGCACTTTCGGTCGAGCCGCGCGACGGCCGACTCTGCGTCTTCATGCCGCCGACCGAGACGACCGAGGACTATCTCGACCTGGTCGCCGCGGTCGAGGATGCGGCGGCCGAGATCGACGTCGCGGTGCACGTCGAAGGCTACGCGCCGCCCTACGACCCGCGGCTCAACGTCATCAAGGTGACGCCCGATCCGGGCGTGGTCGAGGTCAACATCCACCCCGCCCGGAGCTGGCGCGAGCAGGTCGAGGTCACGACCGCCCTCTACGAGGAGGCCCGGCAGACCAGGCTCGGCACCGAGAAGTTCCTGACCGACGGGCGGCACACCGGAACCGGCGGCGGCAACCATATCGTGGTCGGCGGCGCCACGCCGCCCGACAGCCCGTTCCTGCGCCGGCCCGACCTGCTGCGCAGCCTCGTCGCCTTCTGGCAGAACCACCCCGCGATGTCGTTCCTGTTCTCGGGCCTGTTCATCGGCCCGACCAGCCAGGCGCCGCGCATCGACGAAGCCCGCCAGGATTCGCTCTACGAGCTCGAGATCGCCTTCGCCGAGGTGCCCGAGCCGGACGGCGTGGCTATGTCGCCCTGGCTGGTCGACCGCATCTTCCGCAACCTGCTGACCGACGTCACCGGCAACACCCACCGGGCCGAGATCTGCATCGACAAGCTGTTCTCCCCGGACGGGCCGACCGGCCGGCTCGGCCTCGTCGAGTTCCGCGCCTTCGAGATGCCGCCGCACGCGGAGATGAGCCTCGCCCAGTCGCTGCTGCTGCGCGCGCTCATCGCCCGCTTCTGGCGCGAGCCCTACCGCCGGCCTCCGGTGCGCTGGGGCACGGCGCTGCACGACCGCTTCATGCTGCCGCACTTCGTCTGGGCGGACTTGGCCGACATCGTGGCCGAGATGCGCGAGGCGGGATTCCCGTTCGAGGCGGATTGGTTCCTGCCGCACTGGACCTTCCGCTTCCCGCTCTACGGCACCGTCGAGCATGACGGCGTGCTGCTGGAGCTGCGCCAGGCCCTGGAGCCGTGGCACGTGCTGGGCGAGGAGGGGGCGGCCGGCGGCACCGTGCGCTTCGTCGACAGCTCGGTCGAGCGGCTGGAGGTGAAGGTCACGGGCATCACGCCCGACCGCCACCGCGTCCTCGTCAACGGAAGAACGGTGCCGCTGGCATCGACCGGGCGCGTCGGCGAGGCGGTGGCCGGCGTGCGCTTCCGCGCCTGGCGGCTGCCGAACGCGCTGCACCCGACGATCGCGCCGCACGCGCCGCTCGTGGTCGAGCTGTGGGACGCCTGGCGGCGGCGCTCGGTCGGCGGCTGCACCTACCATGTTGCGCATCCGGGCGGGCGGAACTACACCACCTTCCCCGTCAACGCCTACGAGGCGGAGGGCCGCCGGCTCGCCCGCTTCGAGCCGCTCGGCCTGACCGGCGGCACCATCGATCCGGCCCCGCCGCAGGCCAATCCCGACTTCCCGCTGACGCTCGACCTACGCAGGTTCCATTGAGCCCGCCGACCGCCGCCGGCACCGAAGCTGCCCTCGCTCCGTCGCCGGCCGCATCCTATCCGGCGCCGGCCGGGCGGCACGACGAGCTGAAGGCGGCGGACGGCGGCGTCAGGGCGCATTGGAGCCCGCTCCTGGCCGAGCTCGCCCGCATCGACGCGGCGGAGCTGGCGCGCCGGCAGCAGGCGGCGCGCCGGATGATCCGGGACAACGGCGTCACCTACAACGTCTACGACGACGCCGACGGCCAGGCGCGGCCGTGGGACCTCGACGTGCTTCCGGTCGTGATGGACCGGGCCGACTGGGCGCGCATCGAGGCCGGCGTCGTGCAGCGCGCGCGGCTGGCCGACGCGGTGCTGGCGGACGTCTACGGGCGGCAGCGCCTGATCGCTTCCGGCACGCTGCCGCCGCATGTGGTGGTCGGCCACCCGCACTTCCTGCGCGCGCTCTGCGGCGTCGTGCCGCCGGGCGGCGTGCATGTCCATATCCACGCGGTCGACCTTGCGCGCGCCCCCGGCGGCGACTGGACCGTTCTCGCCGACCGCGTCGAGTCCCCGGGTGGCATGGGCTATGCGCTGGAGAACCGGCTGGTCGTCAGTCAGGCCTTTGCAGAGCCCTTCCGCGACGGCGGGGTGCGTCGGCTCGCGCATTTCTTCCA
>JBFWXJ010000520.1:0-3991 GCA_050187535.1 Alphaproteobacteria bacterium
CGATGGGAACGACAGGATAGTCGACTTCGATGTTTCCAATGAGATGATAGTATTCGAGTCAGGGCTCAACGGCACCGGACTGAACGGATCCAGTGTCTTCTCCAGCCTGCAGGCACGCATGACCGCAAGCCAGGGCGGCACCCTGATCGATCTCGGGGCAGGAAACTCGCTGTTCATCCAGGGAGTGGCGCCGGGGCAGCTGACCGTAGCCAACTTCGACTTCTTCTTCTGACCGCCGCCGACGGCCTCTTCCGCCGGCCATGCCGTTGCTGCTGGAGATCGCGCTCGCCCATCTGGGCGAGCGGCGGCGGCAGACGGCGGCGGCGATCGCGGTGATCGCGCTGGGCGCCGGCTTCTTCATCGCGATCGCCGCGCTCCTGCAAGGCTTCCAGCACGACTTCGTCGCCAAGCTGATCGACGTGGCGCCGCACGTCCTGGTCAAGGACGAGTACCGCACACCCGCGCCGCAGCCGCTGGAGACCGCGGCGGGCGGCGGGCTCGCCGTCGTATCGGGCGTGCGGCCGCGCCCGCCCGCCCGCGGCATAAAGACGGTCGGCGCCACCCTGGCGGCGATGGCCGAAGAGCCCGGCGCCTATGCGGCGCCGGTGATGCGCACGCCCGTCATCCTGCGCTACGGCGCGGTCGCCGAGCCCGTGACCCTGCTGGGCATCGACCCGGACCTGCAGCGCCGGGTCAGCAATCTCGACCGCGACCTGCGCTACGGCGCGCTCACCGATCTGGCGGCAACGTCCGACGGCGTCATCGTCGGCGAGGGGCTGGCCCGCCGCCTCGGCGTCGGCCCGCGGGACACCGTCGTCGCCCGCGGGCCGTCGGGGACCGAGATGCGGCTGCGCGTCGTCGGCGCCTTCCGCACCGGGGTGCCGCAGTTGGACGAGACCCAGGGCTACATCCTCCTGAAGCGTGCCCAGACGCTGGAAGGCAAGCCCAACGTGGTCAACCAGATCCACATACGCCTCGACGACGCCGAGCGCGCGGTGACGCTGGCCGCCCGTCTGGAGGCCGAGCACGGCTTCCGCGCCGAGCCCTGGCAGGAGACGCATGGGAGCGTGCTCGGCCTCTTCGGCATCCTCAACGCCGTCACCTACACGGCGCTGACCGGGCTGTTCGTGATGTCGGGGGCGGCCGTCTACAACATCGTCTCGACGATCACCAACGAGAAGGTCCGCGACATCGCCATCCTGCGCTCCCTCGGGTTCCCGCCGGGCTTCGTGGTCGGCACCTTCCTGGCCGAGGGCCTGCTGCTGGGCGTGCTGGGCGCGCTGGCGGGAGGACTGGTCGGGCACGGTGCCGTCTGGCTGCTGGCCGGTGTCCCGGTCGAAATCCACGGCCCCATCATCCAGTCCGACCGTTTCCTGCTGCACGACTGGATCGGCCATTACGCGATCGCGGCGGCAGCGGCGATCGCCACCGCCGCACTGGGCGCCCTGATGCCGGCGCGCCGGGCCGCCGCCTCCGATCCGCTCGCCGTGCTGCGCGGCGCAGTCGGCTGAGACGGAGCCCCGCGCCCATGGACCTCGCCACCCACGCGCTCGTCGGCCTGCTCGCCGCCCGCACGCGGCGGCGCTGGCTCGGGCGCCCGGCCGTGGCATGGGCCTTCGTCGGCGCGTCGCTGCTGCCGGATGTCGACGTGGCGGTCGTCCTGCTGGACCCCGTCGAGGCCACGCTCTACCGCCACACCCTGACGCACTCCCTGCTCTTCCTGCCGGTGCTGGCCGGCGCCTTCGCGCTCCTCGTGTCGGCGACCGGCCGGCTGAGCACGGCGGAGGCGCTGCCGATCGCCGCCCTCGGCATCGCGCTGCACCTCCTTCTCGACCTCATCAACGCGTACGGGGTGGCACTGCTCTACCCGCTGTCCGACGCCCGCTTCGAGCTGCCGCTCCTCTTCGTCGTCGATCCGATCGTGACGCCCGTCCTCGCCGTCGCCGCCGGCGCCTCGCTATGGGCCGCGACCGACCGGCATCGACGCCGTGCCTTCGCCCGTTGGGGGCTGGTGGCGGCGGCGGCCTATCTCGGCCTCGCCCTTCACCTGCGCGCCACGGCGGCCGGCATCGCCGGCAGCGACGCGATGCTCGTGCCGGAGCCGCTGGCACCCTGGCGCTGGCGCGCCGTGACGGCAGCGCCGGACGGCTACCACCAGATGCTCATCGACCCGATAGCCGGCACGGCCTTGCCGCTGCCGGACGTCGCCTCCGCGGCGGACGACGTCGCCGTCACGTCGGTGCGCCGGTCGGGCCTGCTCGCCGCCGCCGAACCCTTCCTCAAGGCGCCCGTCTGGACGGTCACCGGCAGCCGTGTCGTCGTCCACGACCTGCGCTACCGCTTCGCGCTCCTCGGCAACGCGTGGGACCCCTTCGCCTTCGCCTTCGACGTCGAAGGCGGTACGGTTCGCGCGGTGCAAGCCGGTCTCGGCGAGCGCATCGGGCAGTCGCTCGCGACGCTCGGCGAGATTGCGGGGCTGCGCCCACGCCAGCTGTCCGGCGGATGACGGCGCTGGCGACATGCGACGACGACGTGGCGGGCCGCTGCCGCCGGCTCGTCGACGACGCGCTCGGGCGGCTGCTCGGCGGCGAGGCGCCGCTGGAGCGGCTGATGGCCGAGGCGGCGCTCGCCGGCGGGCGCCGCATCCGGGCGACGTTGACGCTGCTCGCCTGTCGCACGGCGGGCGGCGTCGGGGAGGAGGCCCTGCCGCTCGCCTGTGCCGTCGAGATGATCCACGCCGCCTCCCTGGTGCTCGACGACCTGCCGGCGATGGACGATCACCGCCTGCGCCGCGGCCGCCCCGCCCTCCATCGCCGCCATGGCGAGGCGGTGGCGATCCTCGCCGCCGTCGCGCTGCTGGCGCGCGCCTTCGAGGTCGCCGGTCGGCACGACGCGGAGCGGGGCACGGCGTCGGTGCCGCTGCTGGCCGCCGCGGTGGGCGCGGCCGGCATGTGCGGCGGCCAGCTCGCCGATCTGGCGGTTCAGGGCGCGTCCGACACCGTCGGCGACACGCACCGCCTGGAAGCGCTGCACGCGGCCAAGACCGGCCGGCTGATGGCCGCCGCCTGCGAGGCCGGCGCGATCGCCGGCGGGGCCGGCGCCGACGCGCGACGCGCATTCGCCGCCTGGGGCCTGGCGCTCGGCACCGCCTACCAGATCGCCGACGACGTGGCCGACCGGGAGGCCGACGCGGCCGGCGGCCGCCCGAACTGGGCCAGCCTGGCGGGAGCTTCGGCTGCGCGCGCCCGTGTCGCGGCACTGCTCGATGCCGCCGCAACCGGCCTGCGGGATGCCGGCTTCGACGCCGCGATGCTCGACGCCTATGGGCGCTCCCTGGTCGCCGGCGCGGCCGAACGGCGACGCGGCCGCCGGTGATCCGCGACGTCGTCATCGTCGGCGGCGGGCCGGCCGGAGCCACCGCCGCCCTCTATGCCGCCCGTGCCGGCCTCGACGCGGTGCTGCTGGAGAAGGATCGCTTCCCGCGCGACAAGATCTGCGGCGACGCGGTCAGCGCCAAGTCCGTCGCCATCCTGCGCGAGCTCGGCCTGCTGGACGCGGTGCGCGGGCTGCCCGGCGTCGAAGTGCGCCACATCGTCTTCGGCAGCCCCGATCACGTGGCCGCCGACATCGACCTGTCGCGCGCCGCCGATCCGGACAAGGTCACGGGCTTCGTCGTCCGCCGCGTCGACTTCGATGCGTTCCTCTTCGCCGCAGCGGCCCGCTCGGGAACGGAGTGCCGCGAAGGCTTCGCCGTCGACGACCTCGTGATGCGGGACGGCGTGGTCGTCGGGGTCCGCGGACGCGATCTCGCGACCGGCCGCACCGAGGAGATCCTCGCCCGGGTCGTGATGGGTGCCGACGGCTACCGCTCGATCGTGGCCCGCCGCCTCGGCCTCTATGCGCACGATCAGGACCACACGGCGGTCGGCCTGCGCGCCTACTACCGGGGCGTGGCGACCCGGGACGACGCGATCGAGCTGCACTATGTCGA
>JBFWXJ010000521.1:0-3974 GCA_050187535.1 Alphaproteobacteria bacterium
CGCCGAGACCACGGGCACGCTCGCCGACCGCATGGCCACCATGGGTGCCGCCGCGCGCGCCGCCGCCGCGACGCTCGCCACCGCCTCGACCGCGACGAAGAACGCGGCCCTCGCCGAGGCCGCGGCGGCGATCCGTGCCGCCGCGCCGGCGATCCTCGCCGCCAATGCCGAGGACATGGCGGACGGGCGCGCCGCGGGATTGTCGCCGGCCATGCTCGACCGGCTGGCGCTGAACGAGGCGCGCATCGCCGCGATGGCGCGCGGGCTGGAGGAGGTGGCGGCCCTGCCGGACCCGATCGGCGACACGATCGCCCGCTGGACGCGCCCGAACGGCCTCGACATCGCGCGGGTGCGCGTGCCGCTCGGCGTCATCGGGATCATCTTCGAATCACGCCCCAACGTGACCGCCGATGCGGCCGGCCTCTGCCTCAAGTCCGGCAACGCGGCGGTGCTCCGTCCGGGCTCGGAGAGCTTCCGGTCGTCGCGTGCCATCCTGGCCGCGCTGCAGGCGGGTCTGGCGGCGGCCGGGCTTCCGGCGGCCGCGATCCAGATGGTGCCGACCGCCGACCGCGCCGCGGTCGGCATCCTGCTCGGCATGACCGGTGTCATCGACGTGGTCGTGCCGCGCGGCGGACGCGGGCTGATCGAGCGGGTGATCGCCGAGAGCCGCGTGCCGGTGATCCGTCACCTCGACGGCAATTGCCACGTCTATGTCGACGGCGCGGCCGACCTCGCCATGGCACGTGCCATCGTGATGAACGCCAAGATGCGGCGCACCGGCATCTGCGGGGCGGCGGAATCCCTGCTGGTCGACCGGCGCGCCGCGGCGACGCATCTGGTGCCGATCGTCCGCGATCTCCTCGATGCGGGTTGCGCGGTGCGCGGCGACGCGGCGGTGCGGGCGGTCGATCCGCGCGTGCAGGCCGCAACCGATGAAGACTGGTCGACGGAGTATCTCGACGCCGTGATCTCGGCCCGGGTGGTCGACGGGGTGGAGGGAGCGGTCGACCATATCGGCCGCTACGGGTCGCACCATACGGACGCGATCGTCACCGACGATGCCGCCGCCGCCGCCCGCTTCCTCGCGGCCGTGGACAGCGCGGTCGTGCTGCACAACGCCTCCACCCAGTTCACCGACGGGGCGGAGTTCGGCATGGGGGCGGAGATCGGCATCTCGACCGACAAGCTGCATGCGCGCGGACCGGTCGGTGCGGAGCAGCTCACCTCGTACAAATATGTCGTGCGCGGCACGGGGCAGCTCCGGCCGTAGCGACGTCGCCGCCCTGGCGCCGGGGCGGCGGCGGATCGGGCTGCTGGGCGGGTCGTTCAACCCCGCCCATGACGGCCATCGCCACGTCTCGCTGGAGGCGATGCGCCGGCTGCGGCTGGACCAGGTCTGGTGGCTGGTCTCGCCGCAGAACCCGCTGAAGCCGGTGGCGGGCATGGCCGCGGCGGCCGAGCGCCTCGAGGATGCGAAGCGCGTCGCCCGCCACCCACGGATCGTGCCGACCCTCGTGGAGGCGGAGCTCGGCACCGTCTACACGGCCGACACCCTGGCTGCGCTCGGACGGCGGTTCCCAAGGGCCCGGTTCGTCTGGCTGATGGGCGCGGACAACCTGCGCCAGATCCCGCGCTGGCGGCGCTGGCGGAAAATCTTCGCGGCCATGCCCGTTGCGGTGTTCGACCGGCCTTCCTATGCTTTGGGGGCGCTGACCGGGACGGCGGCGCGCCGCTACGCGCGATCGCGCGTGCCCGCGAATGCGGTGGCCACCCTGCCGGACCGGAAGCCGCCGGCGTGGGCGTTCATCCGGATCCCGCTCCACCCCGAATCGTCAACCCGGATCCGCAGCGCGGCCGCATCGGCCGCCGGAGAGAGGACGCCATAAGACGCCGCACCCCCGCCGCCGCCGCACCCGACCGCGAGCTGGCGGAGCTGATCCAGAAGTCGCTCGACGACGACAAGGCCGAGGACATCGTCGTGATCGAGCTGGCCGGGAAGTCCACGATCGCCGACTTCATGGTGATCGCCACGGGCCGCTCCACCCGCCACGTCATCTCGATGGCGGAAAATCTGCGCCGGCACCTGCAGGATGCGGGCGTGCGGCGCGTCTCGGTGGAGGGAGCGGGCCAGGGCGACTGGGTCCTCCTCGATGCGGGCGACGTGATCGTCCATCTCTTCCGGCCCGAGGTGCGCGCCTTCTACAACCTCGAGAAGATGTGGGGGATGAGCCTGCCCGAGCCGGCGGCGGCCGCCACCGCCTGATCCCATGCGCATCCACGTCGTCGCGGTCGGTCGCGCCCGCGGCGACCCGACGGCGGCACTGTTCGCGGAATACGTCCGCCGGCTGCCTTGGCCCGTGCGCCTGCACGAGGTCGAGGCGCGCGCTGGCCATGACCGGGCGGGCGGCGATCGGACGGTGCGCGAGGACGCGCTTCTCGCCGCCCGCATCCCGCCCGGCGCCACCGTCGTGGCACTCGACCCGCGCGGACGGACCCTGACCAGCCCCGCCTTCGCCCTGCGCATCGGCCGGTGGCGCGACGATGGGGTCGTCGATCTCGCCTTCGTGCTGGGCGGCGCCGACGGGCTGACCGATCGCATGCGCGCAGCTTCCGGCCTGCTGCTGTCGCTGGGCGCCATGACCTGGCCCCACCTGCTCGCCCGCGCCATGCTGGCCGAGCAGTTGTTTCGCGCGCATACGATTCTGTCAGGGCACCCGTATCACCGGGAGTGAGCGAGGATGCTCGTGCAACGTGGACGAGCGCCGTTGCCACCCCGGCGGTGCAAGCAAGGCCGAAACCAACGGTCGCCTGCAAACAGCGCAACAGGTGGTATTGGCGGCCGCCGATCGCTACGATATGCAGTCGACGGCTATGACGAAACGCACCCTGACCCACTCTCTGGACGACGCCGACCGTGATCGTGCGCAGGCCCTGGCGGTCTGGCTCGCCGCGACCCTGCGCAATGGCGGCCGCGTCGGGCTCGCCGCGCCGGGGGAGGACGGCGGACCGGCGAACCCGCTGCCGGCTGCGGCCGCCGCACTCCTGCGCGACGCCTTGGAGATCATGGCGCGCGGCGATGCGGTCCGGCTGGCGCCGCAGCGCGCCGACCTCACGCTGCGCGAGGCGGCCGACCTCCTCGGGCTGACGCGCACGCGCCTCGATCGGCTGCTCGACGAGGGGACGATCGCCCACAGCAGGCGGGGCGCGCGGCGGCGGGTTAGCATCGACGGGGCGATGGCATGGCGCGACGCCGACGAGCGGCGCCAGCGTGCCGCCCTCGATGCCCTCGCGCTGCACGACCAGGAGATCGGGCTCGAACGGGGATGAGCCCCACGGCGCTGCTCTGCGCCGATGTCCTCGGCCGCGCCCCGGTGCGCAACCTGCTGCTGCGGCTGGCCGTCCAGGGGCTCTTCCGTGCGCGTTGGACCGACGCGGCGCAGGCGGAATGGATCGCCGGGGCCCTGGCGGCGCAACCCGGGCTGTCGCCGGCCGCGCTCGGGCGCGTCCGCGTCCTGATGGAGGCGGCTCTGCCCGATGCCCGCGTCGCCGCGCCGGCGCCGATGATGCCGGGCCTCGACCCCGCCGCGGCCGACGAGGACCCCATCGCCGCGGCCGCGGCGCGGGCCGGCGCGGACACGGTCGTCACATGGCGGCAGGACCCTGCAACCGCACGGGTCCTGGTCGGCTACGGCATCGAGTTGTGCGATCCGGACACCCTCGTTCTCGACCTGGCCGACGCCGACCCGACCGGGGTCGCCGCGGCGATGCGCGCCTGCCGGCTCGCGCTTCGCCGGCCGGAGACGACGCCGGCGGAGTATCTGGCGACGCTGGAACGCGGCGGGCTACCCGGCATCGCGGCGTTCTTCGCCGACCGCGCGGAGGCGATCTGAGGGCGAGCGCTGGCGCCCCGGCTTGGCACGGATCGCGCAACCCGGGGAGCGCGGCCGCCATTCGGACCACCTCGATGAGGCGGC
>JBFWXJ010000522.1:0-3974 GCA_050187535.1 Alphaproteobacteria bacterium
GGCGTGGAATTCAGAAATCCCGTGCGCGCGGCGGTGGCTCGGGGCTTCACCTGATCGACTCCCTCGCCCGGCAGATCGGCGGCGAGGTCGAGCGGCGGAGCTCGGCTCAGGGCACGTCGGTGTCCGTTACCTTCCCGGTCATCAGTTAGGGCCGGTCCCGCATCGCCCCGCGGATCGCCGCGGCGACGCGCGACGCCGCCTCCGTCGAGAGCTGCGGGAACATCGGCAGGCTCAGGATCTCGCCCTGGGCCTTCTCCGTCTGCGCCATGCCGCCGGGGCCGACCGGCGTGCGGCCCTGGTAGGCGGGTTGCATGTGGACGGGGGCGGGATAGTGGACGTTGGTCGTGATGCCCTGGTCCTTCAGGCGCTGGCGCAGGCCCTCGCGGTCGGGGTGGCGCACGACGTACTGGTGGTAGACGTGCTCCGTGCCGGCGCGCACCGTCGGCAGGACGAGCCCGGAATTGGCGAGCTCGCGGTCGTAGACGGCGGCTGCGGCCCGGCGACGCGCGTTGTCGCCGTCGAGGAAGGGCAGCTTGGCGCGCAGGATGCCGGCCTGCAGCTCGTCGAGGCGGCTGTTCATGCCGGCGACGGCGCTGATGTAGCGCTCGCGCCAGCCATACTCGCGCAGCTCGCGGATGCGCCGGGCGAGGTCGCCGTCGTCGGTGGTGATGACGCCGCCGTCGCCGAGGGCGCCCAGGTTCTTGGTCGGATAGAGACTGAAGGCGGCGACGTCGCCGAAGCCGCCGACACGCCTGCCGCCGATGGTGGCGCCATGGGCCTGCGAGCAGTCCTCCAGCAGGTGCGCGCCGTGCTTGCGGGCGATCGCCGCGATCGCCCCCATGTCGGCCGGGTGGCCGTAGAGATGCACCGGCACCACGACCTTGATGCGCCCGCCCTCGCGCGCGAAGGCGGCTTCCAGCGCGGCCGGGTCCATGCAGTAGGTGTCGGCCTCGATGTCGATGAGGATCGGCGTGGCGCCCGCGAGCTCGACCGCGGCGACCGTCGCGACCGCTGTGTGCGAGACGGTGGCCACCATGTCGCCGGCGCCGACGCCGAGGCCGCGCAGCGCCAGCACCAGCGCGTCGGTGCCGTTGGCGACGCCGATGCCGTGCGCGTTGCCGCACCACGCCGCGAACTCCTGCTCGAAGGCGGCGACCTCCTTGCCGAGGATGTACCAGCCGCCCGACAGCACGCGCGCGACGGCGGCGTCGATCTCGGCCTTGCGCTCGAGGTAGCCGGCCCTGGGGTCGGTCTGCGGGATCGGATCGGACATCGGGGTCTCGCGGGGTCGGTGGGAGGGGATCAGAGATAGAGCGGCAGGCGCTCGCGGTAGTAGGCGACGGTGCGCCTGAGACCTTCCTCCATGCCGACCGCCGGCGTCCAGCCGGTGAGCGCGCGCAGGCGGCCGTCGTCGGCATAGTAGTCGCCGATGTCGATGCGCTTGCGCTCGGGCGGGAAGGGCTTGATCGCGGCCGTGCCGGTCCCGGCGACGCGCACCAGCATCTGGGCCAGGTCCTTCAGGCTGATGACGCCGTCGCCGCCGACATTGAGCGCCTCGCCCTCCATTGCGGGGGTCATGGCGGCCGCCAGCAGCGCCTCGACGCAGTCGTCGACATAGGTGAAGTCGCGCAGCTGCTCGCCGCCCCAGACTTCGATGGGTGTGCCTTCCAGCACCATCTTGATCCAGATGCCGAGGAAGGTCTGGCGCGCGTCCTTGACGCGCATCCGCGGCCCGTAGGTGTTGGTCAGGCGGAGCGCCGATGCCTTCAGCCCGTACACGTTGTTGTAGAGGATATGGTACCACTCGCCCGCCATCTTGTTGATGCCGTTGACATCGACGGGGCGCAGAAGGTGCTTCTCGTCGACCGGCAGATAGTCCGGCTTGCCGTAGATCTGGCGGGTGCTGGCGAAGACGATGCGGATGCCGGGGCGGTGCTTGCGGCAGGTCTCCAGCAATGAGAGCTGGGCCGTGCAGTTGATCGCGAGATCCGTCTGCGGATCGTTCATCGAATCGAGATGGCTCGTCTGGCCCGCGAGGTTGAAGAGAAAGTCACGGTCCTGGACGAGGTAGCGGAGCGCGTGCATGTCGCGCACGTCGGAGATGTTGACGCGGATGCGGCCCGCGATGTCGTCGACGTTGGCGAGGTTGCCGCCGTATTCCGGGATCAGGCTGTCGACCGCGATCACGTCGGCGCCGACGCCGACCAGGCGGCGCGCCAGGTTGGAGCCGATGAAGCCGAGGCCCCCGGTGATGATGACCTTGGCGCCGCGGAAGGCGGCGTCGACGTCGATTCGGTTCTGATCGTTCACGGGCGGTCGCCTCGGGCGGGAGATTGAGGTCCCCGGCGGCCGCTCCCGGTCGCGGCCGACGCCGCATCCTGATATCCGCCCGGAACCTCTGCGTCGAGAACGGACCGTGGGGCGCTTTCTTCCCGGGCCGCGACGATCGCGTCATGCCGCGACGCGCATTGCACGTCCCGCGGGAACTGGCCTCGTGAAGTGAACCTCCGGCCGAAGCCCTGCGACCGAGCGGACAGCGAGACAAATCGCCACGAACAGCAGGGAGGTTCACATGGTGAACAAGGCGAGCGCATCCGAGAACGTCGTCGACATGACCGGCAACGACTTTCTCGACACGCTGATCATCGGCGATCGCTGGAACGACGATCACGCCGTCACCTTCTACTTCGACGACGGCAGCCAGCCGGAGGACGTCTGGCTCGACGCGGCGAAGGACGCGCTGCGCAACGTCTTCTCGACCTACGAGACCTACATCGACGTCCAGTTCCAGGAAGTGGCGAGCGCGGCCGACGCCAATTTCGTGCTGCGCATGGACTCCCTCGACGAGATCGCGGCGACGGCGCGCTTCGGACACCCCGACGAGAGCGACGACCAGGCGCTGGGCCAGTTCCCGTTCGACTGGTCGCGCTGGACGCCCTGGCATCTCCAGGTCGGCGGCTATGCCTACGAGACGGCGATGCACGAGGTCGGCCACGGGCTCGGCCTCGGCCATCCGCACGACACGGGCGGGCTGAACGGCCAGACCTTCCCCGGCGTCGAGAACTCGGGCGACCACGGCGACGACGGCCAGAACAACGCGATCTACACGGTCATGTCGTATCTCGACCATTCGCAGTTCTGGGCGCCGATGCCGGCGACCTCCGACCTCGGCTGGGGCTACATCGCCTCGCCGATGGGCCTCGACATCGCCGCCCTGCAGCACATCTACGGCGCCAACCCGACGACGGCCGCCGGCAACGACACCTACACGCTGCCGACCGTGAACGGGGACGGCACCTACTGGCGGGCGATCTGGGACACCGGCGGCACCGACATGATCCGCCACACCGGGTCGGCGCCGGCGACGATCGACCTGCGCGCGGCACCGCTGACGGGCCCCGACGCGGGCGGCTACCTCTCGCGCGTCGACGGCATCGCCGGCGGCTTCACCATCGCGAACGGCGTCACCGTCGAGTACGCCTCCGGCGGCAGCGGTGACGACACCATCATCGGCAACGGCGCGGCGAACGAGCTCGCCGGCAACGGCGGCGACGATGCGATCTCCGGCAATGGCGGCGCCGACCTCATGGACGGCGGGTCGGGCAACGACACGCTGAACGGCGGCACCGGCAACGACACGATGATCGGCGGTGCCGGCGACGACAAGTTCATCGTCGACGCCGCGGGCGACGAGCTGCACGAGGGCGCGGGCGGCGGCATCGACACCGTCGTCACCACCGTCACCCGCACGCTCGGCGCCAACTTCGAGAACCTGCAACTCGCCCAGTCCAACACCCCCGGCATCGACGGCTACGGCAACGCGCTCGCCAACCAGATCATCGGCAACGCCGACGGCAACGTGCTGGAAGGCAAGGCCGGCGACGACTTCCTCAACGGCGGCGCGGGCAACGACGACCTCGACGGCGGCACGGGGATGGACACGCTGCTGGGCGGCACCGGCAACGACCTGCTCG
>JBFWXJ010000523.1:0-3963 GCA_050187535.1 Alphaproteobacteria bacterium
CTGCGACCTCGCCGTTCATGCGCAGGATGAGCCGCCCGGTCTCCGTCACCCGGCCGATGACGGCGAAGTTCAGCTCCCATTTCTCGAAGATGCGCCGGGCCGTGTCCTCGCTGCCGGGACGCAGGATCATCAGCATCCGCTCCTGGCTCTCCGACAGCATGATCTCGTAGGGGGTCATGCCGGTCTCGCGCACCGGCACCCGGTCGAGGTCGAGCGTGATGCCGAGGCCGCCCTTGCCCGCCATCTCGACCGACGACGAGGTGAGGCCGGCCGCCCCCATGTCCTGGATGGCGACGATCGCGTCCTCGGCCATCAGCTCGAGGCAGGCCTCGATCAGCAACTTCTCGGTGAAGGGGTCGCCGACCTGCACCGTCGGGCGCTTGGCCTCGGAATCCTCGTTGAACTCGGTGGATGCCATGGTGGCGCCGTGGATGCCGTCGCGGCCGGTCTTGGCGCCGACATAGACGACGTTATTCCCGGGGCCGGCGGCGGCCGAATAGAAGATGCGGTCGGCCCGCGCCAGCCCGACGGTCATGGCGTTGACCAGGATGTTGCCGTCGTAGGCGGGGTGGAAGTTGACTTCGCCGCCCACCGTCGGCACGCCGACGCAGTTGCCGTAGCCGCCGATGCCGGCGACCACGCCCGCCACGAGGTAGCGCATGCGCGGATGGTCCGGCCGACCGAAGCGCAGCGCGTTCAGGTTGGCGATCGGACGCGCGCCCATCGTGAACACGTCGCGCAGGATGCCGCCCACCCCCGTGGCCGCGCCCTGGTAGGGCTCGATGAACGAGGGGTGGTTGTGGCTCTCCATCTTGAAGATGGCCGCGTCGCCGTCGCCGATGTCGATGACGCCGGCATTCTCGCCCGGGCCGCAGATGACCCAGGGTGCCGTCGTCGGCAGGGTCTTCAGCCAGCGCCTGGACGACTTGTACGAGCAGTGCTCGCTCCACATCACCGAGAAGACGCCGAGCTCGGTCAGCGTCGGCTCGCGGTCGAGTATGGCGAGCACGCGCTCGTATTCTTCCGGGGTGAGCCCGTGCTGGGCGACGACCTCCGGGGTGATCGAAGCGTTCGCCCGCACCGTTTCGTCTCGGGTCACGCCAGCGCCCCGGCCAGCCCTTCGATCATGGCGCGCCCGTCGGTGGCGCCCAGCAGCGGGTCGCAGGCCCGCTCCGGATGGGGCATGAAGCCCAGCACCGTCTTGGTCTCGTTGAACACGCCCGCGATGTTGCGCCGGGCGCCGTTCGGGTTGGCCTCGGCGTCGACCGCGCCGTCCGCGGTGCAGTAGCGGAAGGCGACCTGCCCGCGCTCTTCCAGACGGTCCAGCGTCGCGTCGTCGGCGTAGTAGTTGCCGTCGCCGTGCGCGATCGGCATGCGCGCGACGGCTCCCGCCGAATAGCGGTTGGTGAAGATGCTCTGGCTCGTCTCGACGCGGACATGGACGTCCCTGCCGGCGAACTGGAGGGAGGCGTTGCGCATCAGCACGCCGGGCAGCAGGCCCGCCTCGCAGAGGATCTGGAAGCCGTTGCAGATGCCGAGCACCGGCACGCCGCGGCCAGCCCGAGATACGACCTCGCGCATGACCGGCGAATGGGCGGCCATGGCGCCCGCCCGCAGGTAGTCGCCGTAGGAGAAGCCGCCCGGCAGGACGATCAGGTCGACCTCCGGAAAGGTCCCCTCGGCGTGCCAGACCATGTTCGGCTCGGAGCCGGCGACCTCGCGCAGCGCCACCTGGGTGTCGCGGTCGCAGTTCGAGCCAGGGAAGACGATGACGGCGGACCTCACGGCACCACCTCGATGGCGTAGTTTTCGATCACGGTGTTGGCGAGCAGCCGCCGGCACATCTCCTCGACCGCGGCGCGGCCCAGCGCCGGGTCGGTCTCGGAGAGCTGCAGCTCGATGAACTTGCCCTGGCGCACGTCCTGGACGCCGCCGAAGCCCAGGTGCGCGAGCGCCCCCTGAATGGCGGTGCCCTGCGGGTCGAGGACGCCCGGCTTGAGGGTGACGTGGACGCGAGCCTTCATTCTGCCGTTTCCACTTGTCGGGGCGTCACTGGACGGTCCGGGTGCCGCGGTGGTGATGGACGCGCGGAGTTCCCTCGCGCACCTCGAGCGGCGCCCCCTCCTGCAGGATGCCGAGGCGGCGGGCGACCTCCTGGTAGCCGGCCTCGACGTCGCCGAGATCCTGGCGGAAGCGGTCCTTGTCCATCTTCTCGTTGGTCTTGAAGTCCCAGAGCCGGCAGTTGTCCGGGCTGATCTCGTCGGCCAGCACGATCTGCATCTCGTCGCCGTTGTAGAGGCGGCCGAACTCCAGCTTGAAGTCGACGAGCCGGATGCCGATGCCGAGGAAGAGGCCGGTCATGAAGTCGTTCACCCTCAGCGCCAGCGCCATCATGTCGTCCAGGTCCTGGGTCGATGCCCAACCGAACGCAGTGATGTGCTCCTCGGAAACGATCGGGTTGTTCAGCTCGGCATTCTTGTAATAATATTCCACGATGGAGCGGGGCAGCGGGGTGCCTTCCTTGATCCCGAGTCGCTGCGACAGGGATCCGGCGGCGACGTTGCGCACCACCAGCTCGATCGGAATGATCTCGACCTCGCGCACCAGCTGCTCGCGCATGTTGAGCCGGCGGACGAAGTGCGTCGGCACCCCGACCTCGCCCAGCCGCAGCATCAGGTAGGCGCTGATCCGGTTGTTGAGCACGCCCTTGCCGGTGATCGTGCCCTTCTTCTGGTTGTTGAAGGCGGTCGCGTCGTCCTTGAAGTACTGGATGAGCGTTCCGGGCTCGGGCCCCTCGAACAGGACCTTGGCCTTTCCTTCGTAGATCTGTCGTCGGCGGGACATGGGCGGCCACCAGGAGGAAACAGGGTCGACACGCCGGGCGTCGGCTCGAAATCTCGAGGATTTGCCCGACGCTGCCGAGGGCGAGATATAGCAACGCCGGGGCGCCGGCTCAACCGGTACGGCCTCGTCAACCGCGGGCGCCGTCGCTATATGGGGGCGGCCATCAGCAGGGAGACGAGGGAAGGGATGACGACGTTCAACGAGCGCGAGAAGGGGTTCGAGAAGAAGTTCGAGCGCGACCAGGAGCTGATGTTCAAGGTCAATGCGCGGCGCAACAAGCTGCTGGGCCTGTGGGCGGCGGAGAAGCTCGGCCTCGCCGGCGACGCGGCGGACGCCTATGCCAAGACCGTGGTGGCCGCCGACTTCGAGAAGCCCGGCGACGACGACGTGCTCCAGAAGGTGCTGGGCGACCTCAACGCCAAGGGGCTGCAGGTGACCGAGCACGGCGTGCGCAAGGAGATGGACCGCCTGATCGGCGTCGCCCGCGAGCAGATCGCCGCCTCGCTCTGAGGCCGGCGCGCGCGCCCGGGGTGCGGGCGCGTCACGGGAACCGGGTGCCGGCCAGCAGGTTGACGAGCTCGGCCTGCCGGCTGGTCCCGGTCTTCTGCAATACCGCCTTCAGCTGGTTGCGGACGGTCTCGCGCGACACCCGCCCGGCGGTCGCGATCTCCTCCACCGTCAGCGCCGAACCGATGCCGCGGGCGACGCGCGATTCCGCGGGGCTGAGGTCGAACAGTACCTGGAGGACGCGCTCGATCGGCGGGATTTCCCGCGGCTCGACGGGGGTGACGACCAGGATCGCGGCCGTGCGCACGAAGATGTTCTGGGCGACACCGCGCACGGGGACGAGGTGCAGGATCAGCGGCGGGTGCGCCTCGCCGCCGGCGATCGGCAGCGAGCGGACGAGCCCCGCCGCCCCGTCATGGAGGGGGCCGATCGACTCCAGCGCCGTGGCGAGGAGCGCGTCCGCCCGCGGGTCGGTGAGCGCGATGCGGTGGCGCCGCTCGACGATCGCGGTGGGCATCAGCGCCTCCAGCCCGGCATTGGCCGCGGCGATGCGACCGCCGGCGCGCAGCACGGCCGCCGGCAGCCCGACCGCATTCAGCGCGTCGGCCGTCG
>JBFWXJ010000524.1:0-3943 GCA_050187535.1 Alphaproteobacteria bacterium
GCCGTCGCCAGCCGCTGCAACGGCCAGGACCGCTGCTCGGTCCGCGCCGACAACAATCTGTGCGGCGATCCGGCCTTCGGTCAGCCGAAGGCGCTGGTCATCACCTATCTCTGCCGCGGCAGCCAGCGCAACGCGATGGCACGCGAGGGACAGCGCGCCGACCTCGGCTGCTGAGCCGCTTTCCGAGCTGCGAAATGCCCGCTCCTCGGCCGGCCCATATGAGGGCCGGCCGAGGGGCGCGGCGCGTGTTGCAACGCGGCGAGGCCTATGTTATCGAACCGCCCGCGCTCGGTCGGGGAGACCCGCCCGGTGGGGGCTCATTGTCCAGGCCGGATTCCCGGAGCGCACTCACTCCCGTCGTCAAAGGGAAGGTGTCGTGGCTGCGAATGCGTCAGTATCCGCCGGGCTGGCCGAGCGCTATGCGAGCGCTCTCTTCGAGCTGGCCGACGAGCGCAAGGCCCTAGACACCGTCGCTCAGGATCTCCGTCAGCTCCGTACCATGCTCGCCGAGAGCGGCGAGCTCGTGCGCCTCGTGCGCAGCCCGGTGCTGAGCCGTGACCAGCAGGCGTCCGCGATCGCCGCGGTCGGCGAGCGGGCCGGGTTCGACGGTCTGACCCGCAATTTCCTCGGCCTCCTCGCGCGCAACCGCCGCCTCTTCGCGGTGGGCGCCATGATCGAGGCTTTCCTCGCAGAGCTGGCGCGCCGCCGCGGCGAGGTCACCGCGCAGGTGACCTCCGCAGCACCGCTGTCCGATGCCCAGCTCGCGACCGTCACCGAGGCGCTCCGGCGCGCGGTCGGCGGCAAGGTTTCGGTCGACCCGTCGGTCGACCCGTCGCTTCTGGGTGGGCTGGTCGTCCGCGTGGGCTCGCGGATGGTCGATTCTTCGCTCCGCACGAAGCTGCAACGTCTCGAGCTCGCGATGAAAGGGGTCGCGTGATGGAAATCCGCGCGGCGGAAATCTCCGCCATTCTCAAGGAGCAGATCGCCAACTTCGGCGCCGAGGCCGACGTCGCGGAGGTCGGGCAGGTCCTGTCGGTCGGCGACGGCATCGCGCGCGTCCACGGCCTGGACAAGGTGCAGGCGGGCGAACTGGTCGAGTTCCCCGGCGGCATCCGCGGGATGGCGCTCAACCTCGAAACCGACAATGTCGGCGTCGTGATCTTCGGCGACGACCGCTCGATCAAGGAAGGCGACGTCGTCAAGCGCACGGGCGCCATCGTCGACGCCCCGGTCGGCAAGGGCCTGCTCGGCCGCGTCGTCGACGCGCTCGGCAACCCGATCGACGGCAAGGGCCCGCTCACCAACGTGACGCGCACCCGCGTCGAGGTGAAGGCGCCCGGCATCATCGCCCGCAAGTCGGTGCACGAGCCGATGCAGACCGGCCTCAAGGCGATCGATTCGCTGGTGCCGGTCGGCCGCGGCCAGCGCGAGCTGATCATCGGCGACCGCCAGACCGGCAAGACCGCCGTCATCATCGACACCATCCTCAACCAGAAGAAGATCAACGACGCGGCGACCGACGATTCGCAGAAGCTGTTCTGCATCTACGTCGCGGTCGGCCAGAAGCGCTCGACGGTCGCCCAGATCGTCAAGACGCTGCAGGACGCGGGCGCGCTCGACTACTCGATCGTCGTCGCCGCCACGGCGTCCGAGCCGGCGCCGCTACAGTTCCTGGCGCCCTACACCGGCTGCGCCATGGGCGAGTTCTTCCGCGACAACGGCATGCACGCGGTCATCTTCTACGACGACCTGTCGAAGCAGGCCGTCGCCTACCGCCAGATGTCGCTGCTGCTGCGCCGTCCGCCGGGCCGCGAGGCCTATCCGGGCGACGTCTTCTACCTGCACTCCCGCCTGCTCGAGCGCGCCGCCAAGATGTCCGACGCCATGGGCAAGGGCTCGCTGACGGCGCTGCCGGTCATCGAGACGCAGGCCGGCGACGTCTCGGCCTACATCCCGACCAACGTCATCTCGATCACCGACGGTCAGATCTTCCTGGAGACGAGCCTCTTCTATCGAGGCATCCGTCCGGCGATCAACGTCGGCATCTCGGTCAGCCGCGTCGGCTCCGCCGCGCAGATCAAGGCGATGAAGCAGGTCGCCGGCCGCATCAAGCTCGAGCTCGCCCAGTTCCGCGAGATGGAGGCGTTCTCGCAGTTCGCGTCGGACCTCGACGCCGCGACGCAGCGCCTGCTGGCCCGCGGCTCGCGCCTGACCGAGCTCTTGAAGCAGGCGCAGTACCAGCCGATGGCGATCGAGGACCAGGTGGTCTCGATCTTCACCGGGGTGCGCGGCTTCCTCGATCCGCTGCCGGTCTCGGCCGTCGGCCGCTTCGAGCAGGGGCTGCTCTCGGACCTCAAGGCCAAGGCGCCCGACATCCTGGCTGCGATCCGCAGCGAGAAGGAGATCTCCAAGGGCACCGACGAGAAGCTGACGGCCTTCATCCAGGCCTACGGCAAGACCTTCGTCGTCTGACCTGCCGGCCACCTGCGAGACCGATAGGCGCGCATGCCCAGCCTCAAGGACCTCCGGGTCCGCATCAACAGCGTCAAGTCGACGCGCAAGATCACCTCGGCCATGAAGATGGTCGCGGCCGCCAAGCTGCGCCGCGCCCAGGAGCAGGCCGAGGCGGCACGGCCGTTCGCCGAGCGCATGGAGCGGATGCTGGGCTCGCTCGCGGGCAGCCTCGCTTCGGCCGACGGCGCGCCGCCGCTCCTGGCCGGCACCGGCAAGGACCAGGTCCATCTCCTGGTCGTCGCCACCGCCGACCGCGGCCTCTGCGGCGCCTTCAACTCGTCGATCGTCCGTGAGGCCCGCAAGCAGATCCGGGCACTGCTCTCGGCCGGCAAGCAGGTGAAGATCCTGTGCGTCGGCCGCAAGGGCCGCGACCAGCTCCGGCGCGACTACGACCGGCTGATCGTCGACACGATCACCGACTTCCAGCGGCCGCGGCTCAGCTACGAGAAGGCGGCGAAGATCGCCGAGCGCATCGCCGAGCTATACGCGGCGGGCGAGTTCGACGTCTGCACCATCGTCTACAACCGCTTCCGCTCGGCGATCACCCAGATCGTGACCGTCCAGCAGCTCATCCCGTTCGCGCCGCCCGCCAAGGCGGCCACGGAGACGACGCAGGAGGCGCAGCCGGTCTACGAGTACGAGCCCGACGAGGAGCAGATCCTGGCCGACCTGCTGCCCCGCAATCTCGCGGTGCAGGTCTACCGGGCGCTGCTGGAGAACAACGCCAGCGAGCAGGGCGCGCGGATGACCGCGATGGACAACGCGACCCGCAACGCCGGCGACATGATCGGCAGGCTGACGCTGGTCTACAACCGCTCGCGTCAGGCAGCGATCACCAAGGAACTCATCGAGATCATCTCCGGCGCCGAGGCGCTCTAAGCGCCGGCCCCGCAAGCACGTCACGGGAGCAGAGCAATGGCCGCAGCCCAGGCTGAGACGCGGAACAACATCGGCACCATCACCCAGGTTATCGGCGCCGTCGTCGACGTGAAGTTCGACGGCGAGCTGCCGCCGATCCTGAGCGCGCTGCATGTCGAGCACCAGCAGAAGCGCCTCGTGCTCGAGGTGGCGCAGCATCTGGGCGAGAACACGGTCCGCACGGTGGCGATGGACACCACCGACGGCCTCGTGCGCGGCCAGCAGGCGCTCGACACCGGCGCACCGATCGCGGTGCCGGTCGGCCCCGAGACGCTGGGTCGCATCATCAACGTCGTCGGCGAGCCGATCGACGAGCGCGGCCCCGTCGGCGCCAAGATGACGTCGCCGATCCACAAGGAGGCGCCGCCCTTCATCGAGCAGTCGACCGAGGCGCAGATCCTGGTCACCGGCATCAAGGTCGTCGACCTGCTGGCGCCCTACGCCAAGGGCGGCAAGATCGGCCTGTTCGGCGGCGCCGGCGTCGGCAAGACGGTGCTGATCATGGAGCTGA
>JBFWXJ010000525.1:0-3932 GCA_050187535.1 Alphaproteobacteria bacterium
TGCCCTGCTCCATCGCCTCCTTGTGGGGGCGCGGGCCGCCGAAGATGACGGTGCCGGAATCGATCTCGTCCGGCTTGAACATCTTCACGCCGTTGGCGCCGCCGTCGCCGAGATAGGTGACGAGGCGAAAGTGGATGTCCTCCCTGAACTGGTTGGCGCGGCACCAGTCGATGCAGGCCTGCTTGTATTCCTCGGCCGTGTAGGGCGACTGGATGCGCATGATCTTCATGCTCTGGAAGAGGCGCTTCACATGGGCGTCGAGCTTCCAGAGGTAGAGGTTCTGCTTCTCCTGGTTCCAGTAGGCGCGGATGCCTTCGTAGACGTTGGCGCCGCGCTGAGCGGTCTGGGTGAAGATCGGGACGTTCGCCTCGGCCTGCGGGACGATCGCCCCGTTCAGCCAGACGTCGCGATACTCGTACTTCTTGGCGGGCATGGTGCTCTTCCTCCTTGGGCAGCGTGATGGGATTCAGAAGTTGCGTCGGGCGTTCAGCCGCCGCTCCAGCCGTTCGCCGAAGCGCGACATCGCGAGGGAGAAGGCGAAGTAGACCGCGCCGACCACGAGGTAGGCCTCGACGTAGTAGTTGGTCCACAAGGGGTCGGAGAGGGCGGCCGAGGTGGCGCCGAGCAGGTCGAACAGGCCCAGGATCAGTACCACCGAGGTGTTCTTGAAGGCGCGGATGACGTCGCTGACGAGCGGCGGCAGGACGATGCGCAGCGCCTGCGGCAGCACGACGAGGACCGTCGTCCGCCAGTAGCCGAGGCCGAGCGAGGCGGCGGCCTCGTACTGGCCCTTGGGGATCGCCTGCAACCCGCCGCGCACGATCTCCGCCGCATAGGCGGCGAAGAAGAGCGCCATGCCCAGCGTCGCGCGCAGGACCAGGTCGACCGTCCAGCTTGCCGGCAGGAAGAGCGGCATCATCAGCGACGCCATGAAGAGGACGGTCAGCAGCGGCACGCCGCGGGTGATCTCGATGAAGCCGACGCAGGCCGCCTTCACCGCCGGCAGCGTCGAGCGTCGTCCGAGTGCCAGCAGCACGGCCAGCGGCAGGCCGCCCGCGACGGCACCGAGGAAGAGGATGATGGTCAGCGGCAGGCCACCCCATTGCGTCGTCGGCACCGGCGGCAGGCCGGGGACGCCGCCGCCCATCAGCACCACCATCGCCGGAAGTGCCGCGGCCCAGGCCACGATCATCGGCCACGGCCACAGCCGCTCGACCGTCGATGCGACGCCGAGCGCGACCGCCAGCCCGATCACCGCCATGCCGCGCCACTGCTCGTCCCAGGGATAGGTGCCGAAGAGGAAGACGCGGTGCTTCTCGCCGATCACCGCCCAGCAGGCGCCCGCGATGTCGCGGCAGGCCGCCGGGTCCGACGCGCTCCACACCGCGTCGACCACGGCCCAGTCGAGGAAGCGCCACAGGAACAGGCCGAGCGCCGTGCCGCACAGCAGCGTCAGGATGGCGTCGAGGCGACTGCCGAAGAGGTTCCGACGGGCCCAGGCGACGGCGCGCATGCGTCACCCCCTCCCGATCCGGCGGTTGTACAGGTTCATCAGGGCCGAGATGACGAGGCTGAGGACGAGGTAGAAGGCCATGATCATGGCGATGCCCTCGACCGTGTGGCCCGACTGGCTGATCGTCGTATTGCCGATGTTGACGATCTCCGGATAGCCGATCGCCACGCCGAGCGAGCTGTTCTTGGTCAGGCTGACATACTGGCTGGTGGCGGGCGGCACCATCACGCGCAGGGCCTGCGGCAGCACGACGAGGCGGTAGATCTGACCCTGGCGCAGGCCCAGCGAGCGGGCCGCCTCGGTCTGGCCGCGGCCGACCGACTGGATGCCGGAGCGCACGATCTCCGCGATGAAGGCGGCGATGTAGAGCGAGAGGCCCAGCATCAGCGCCAGGAACTCCGGATTGACGACGAAGCCGCCGCGGAAGTTGAACCCTTGCAGCCGCGGCATGTCCCAGGCCAGCGGCGCACCGGCCGCCGCCCAGAGGGCGAGCGGAGGGCCGAGCATGAGGGCCGCCCCGATGCGCAGCATCGGCAGGGCCCGGCCGCGCGACCGCGCCCGGCGGCCGAGCAGCCAGGCGGCGACGCAGCCGGCGAGGAAGGCCGCCAGCATCCAGGCATGCACCGGCTCGGCGGACGGCACCGCCAGGTTGAGGCCGCGGTTGTGCAGGAAGAAGCCGTCGACCGGCGCGATCGCCTGGCGCGGCCGCGGCAGGCGCGTCACCACCACGTACCAGAAGACGATCTGGAGGAGCTGCGGCGTGTTGCGGAAGAGCTCGACGTAGAAGCGGGCGAGCCGCGCCACCAACCAGTTGGTCGACAGCCGCGCGATACCGACGACGGTGCCGAGCAGGGTCGCGAGCACGATCGCGACGACCGAGACCTTCAGCGTGTTGAGGACGCCGACCCAGTAGGCGCGCAGGTAGCTGTCCTGGGGCGAGAAGGGGATCGGGCTCTCGCTGACGCCGAAGCCGGCCGGGTCGTCGAGGAAGCCGAATCCCGTCGCGATGCCGCGCGCCGACAGGGCGGAGAGCGCATTGCCGATGAACCAGCCGCCGAGCGCCACGACGGCGGCGATGAAGAGGCCCTGGTAGACGATCGCGCGGAAGGAGCCGCCCCACCACCGCGCGGGCGGGGGGCGTCCCGGTTGGTGCGGGCTCACGGGTGTCTCGGACGGCGGGTTCCTCGTCCTGAGCTTGTCGAAGGACGAGGCTCCGCGGCCGGTGCCGCCTCACCCTTCGACAGGCTCAGGGTGAGGAAACGAGTCATCGCGAGGGGCTGCCGAAGCCGATCGATGCCGCGCTACTGGAACGAGGGCGAGAAGATCAGGCCGCCGTCCCTCCAGAGCGCGTTCATGCCGCGGTCGAGCTTCAGGGCCGAGGCGGCGCCGGCGCTGCGGTCGTAGACCTCGGCGTAGTTGCCGACCTGCTTGACCACGCGGTAGGCCCAGCGGTCGTCGAGCCCGAGCGGCTGGCCGACGCCGGGCGTGACGCCCAGCAGGCGCTGCACGTCGGGGTCGTCGGACTTCAGCTTCTCGTCGACGTTCTTCGACGTGATGCCCAGCTCCTCCGCCTCGAAGAGGGCGAACATCGTCCAGGTGACGAGGTCCTTCCACTGGTGGTCGCCGTGGCGCACCGCGGGACCCATCGGATCCTTGCCGAGGCGCTCGGGCAGGATGACGTAGTCGTCGGGGTTCTTGGCGAAATTGGCGCGCGCCGAGCTGAGGCCGGAGGTCGACTGCATGTAGACGTCGCAGCGGCCGGAGAAGAAGGCGGTGTAGAGTTCCTTCTGGCCCTGCAGCACGACCGGCTTGTAGGCCATCTTGTGTTGCTGGAAATAGGCGGCGATCGCCTTCTCGGAGGTCGAGCCCGGCAGCATGCAGACGGTCGCCCCGTCGAGGTCCTTGGCCGACTTCGCGCCCAGCGACTTCGGCACCAGGAAACCCTGCGCGTCGTAGAAGGTGACGGCGGTGACGTCGAGGCCGGCGGCCGCGTCGCGCGTCAGCGTCCAGGTGACGGTGCGGGCGAGGACGTCGACCTGGCCCGACTGCAGCGCGGCGAAGCGGTTGGGCACCGTCAGCGGCACGAAGGTGACCTTGGTCGCGTCGCTCAGCACCGCGGCGGCGACGGCGCGGCAGGAGTCGACGTCGATGCCGGTCCAGTTGCCCTGGCTGTCGACCGACGAGAACCCGGCGCGCCCGTCGCTGACGCCGCAGATGAGGTTGCCGCGCGACTTGACCGTGTCGAGCGTGCCGGCGGCCGCGGGGCCGGCCGCACATGCGGCGGCCGCGGCGAGCGCGCCGAGGGTCGCGGAGAGCATGGGGCGTCGAATGCCGCTGATGTTCGACATGTCGCATCCTCGTCTGGCTGGGGCCCGCACCGACGGCGGCGCATGACGTGAAATGTCAGTGTTCTGGACAC
>JBFWXJ010000526.1:0-3930 GCA_050187535.1 Alphaproteobacteria bacterium
GACGGTCCACCACCATTGGCCGAACAGGCTCGTGTCGGCGCGCGAGAACGCGGTCATGCGGCGGACTCCGACGGGGAGAGGAGGACGCGGCGGCCGGGCAGTGCCGCCACCATGGCGCGGAAGCGGTCGCCTCGTTCCTCGAAGTCGCGGAACTGGTCGAACGAAGCGCAGGCCGGCGACAGCAGCACGACGGCGCCGGCGCGCCGCTCGGCGCCGGCGCGCTCGCGCGCCGCCTGGAGCGCCGTCGCCATGTCGCCCGCCATGGTCGCGGGCACCCGGCCCGCCAGCGTCGCCGCGAAGGCCGGGGCCGCGTCGCCGATCAGGAAGGCATGCGCGATCCGCGGGAAGAGCGGGGCGAGGGCCGCGATGCCGCCCTCCTTGGGAACGCCGCCGGCGATCCAGTAGACGGCGTCGTAGCAGGCGAGCGCGCGGGCGGCCGCGTCCGCATTGGTCGCCTTGCTGTCGTTGACGTAGGCGACGCCGTCGATGACGGCCACCAGCTCCTGCCGGTGCGGCAGGCCGGGATATGTCGGGATGGCGGCGGCGATCGCCGCACGCGGCACGCCGAGCGCGCGGCAGGCGGCATAGGCGGCGGCCGCGTTCTGGGCGTTGTGACTGCCCGGCAGCGTCGCCGCGACGGCGAGGTCGAGGACGGCGTCGCCGTCCGTCAGGACGCCGTCGGGTACCCGGATGTCGGCTGCGGCACCGCCGCCGGAGACGGTGACGACGCGCCGGCCGCCCGTCGCGGCCAGCCCTTCGGCGATGGCAGAGGCGACCGCGTCGTCGACGCCGACGACGGCCGTGTCGTCCGGTCCCTGCCCCGCGAAGATGCGCTGCTTGGCCGCGACGTAGCCCGCCATCGAGCCGTGCCGGTCGAGATGGTCGGGCGCGATGTTGAGCAGCAGGGCGACGGCGAAGCCGGGATTCTCGACGAGGTCGAGCTGGAAGGAGGAGAGCTCCAGCACGTAGATGCCGCCGGCACCGAGCGCGGGGAGGTCGAGTGCCGCCGTGCCGAGGTTGCCGCCGACCGCGACGCGCCTTCCGGCCGCCTTCAGGATGTGGCCGATGAGCGCCGTGGTCGTCGACTTGCCGTTGGTGCCGGTGACCGCGCAGACCGTCGCCTCTGGCTGGGCGGTCAGCAGGAGCTGGATGTCGCCGGTGACGGGGACACCGGCCGCCCGCGCTGCGGTCACCGCCGGGTGCGGGGCGGGATGGGTCAGCGGCACGCCCGGGCTCATGACGAGGGCGGCGACGCGGGTCCAGTCCTCCGCCGCCGGATCGGCCTGATGATGGCCCGCGCGCACCGCCTCGGCCCGCCTTGCCGGCGAATCGTCCCACACGCCGACGTCCGCACCGCCCGCCTCGAGCGCGCGTGCGGCGGCGAGGCCGCTGCGCGCGAGCCCGACGACGACGACGCGCCGGCCGGAGAAGTGGGAGACGACGATCACGCTCTCACCTCAGCTTCAGCGTGGAAAGGCCGGCCAGCGCCAGCACCGAGGCGATGATCCAGAAGCGGATCACGATGGTCGGCTCCGCCCAGCCCTTCTTCTCGAAGTGATGGTGCAAGGGCGCCATCCGGAAGACGCGCTTGCCGGTCAGGCGGAACGACAGCACCTGGACGATGACCGACACCGTCTCCAGCACGAAGAGGCCGCCGATCATGATCAGCACCATCTCGTGCTTGGTGATGATGCTCATGGCGCCGAGCGCGCCGCCGACCGAGAGCGAGCCCGTATCGCCCATGAAGACCATGGCGGGCGGCGCGTTGAACCACAGGAACCCCAGGCTGGCGCCGACCAGGGCGCCGCAGAAGACCGCGAGCTCGCCCGCTCCGGGGACGTGGTGGATCTGCAGGTAATTGGCGAAGATCGAGTTGCCGGCGAGGTAGGTGATGAGGGCGAAGCAGCCGGCGGCGATCATCACCGGAACGATCGCCAGCCCATCCAGCCCGTCGGTCAGGTTCACCGCGTTGGAGGCCCCCGTCATCACCAGCACGCCGAACGGCAGGAACATCCAGCCGAGATCGACGACGACGTTCTTGAGGAAGGGGATCGCGAGCTGGGTCGAGAGCGGGTCGCGGGTCAGGTACATGATCCAGAGCGTGCCGGCCAACCCGATCGCGCACTGCGCCACCAGCTTGAGGCGCCCCGGCAGGCCCTTGTGGTTGCGCCGGGTCAGCTTGAGATAGTCGTCGTTGAAGCCGATCAGCCCGAACCCCAGCGTCACCAGCAGCACCACCCAGACATAGCCGTTGCGCAGGTCGGCCCAGAGCAGCGTCGAGACGGCGAGCGCGATCAGGATCAGCGAGCCGCCCATGGTGGGCGTGCCCTTCTTGCGCAGCAGGTGGCCTTCCGGGCCGTCGGCGCGGATCGGCTGGCCGTGCGGCTGGCGCGACTTGAGCCAGCGGATGAGCGAGGGACCGAGCACGAAGCTGATGACGAGTGCCGTCACCACCGCGCCGGCGCTACGGAACGTCAGGTAGCGGAAGAGGTTGAACGGACCGAACTCGTCGGTCAGCGGCACGAGGACGTTGTAGAGCACGGGCGGGCGGTCCGGCGTCAGCGGGTGGCGGCGTGCCGGGGCGCGCCCCAGGGGCCCGCCTGCAGCCGTTTCAGCACCGGCGCCATGCGCGTCCCGAGCGAGCCCTTGACGGTGACGACGTCGCCCGGGCGCACCGCGGCGGCTGCCAGGGGCGCCAGCTCGTCGGAGGTGGCGACATGGGCGCCGCGCACACGCGCGGGCAAGGCGGCGAAGAGATTGGCCATCAGGGGTCCGCAACAGAGAACGACATCGACTCCGGCGGCGAGAAGCGGTTCCGCGAGCGCGGCGTGCAGACCGGCTCCGAGGTCGCCCAGCTCGCGCATGTCGCCGAGGACGGCGATGCGGCGTCCGCCCGGCTGAGGCCGGGTCGCCGCCAGCACCTCGAACGCGGCGCGCATCGAGGCGGGGTTAGCGTTATAGCTTTCGTCGATCAGCGTGAAGGAGCCGCCGTCGCCGAGCGCGACGACGTGCCGCGCCCCGCGCCCCGCGAGGCCCGACAAGCGCGCCATGGCGGCGGCCGCCGTCGCGACGTCGGCACCCAGCGCGTCGACCGCGGCGAGGGCGGCCAGGCTGTTCATGACCCAGTGCCGGCCGGGCACCCCGATCGAGTAGTCGATGGCGGTCCGGCCGATCACCGCGCGCACGGCGCTGCAGGTCTGGTGCAGGTCGGCCGAGACCAGCCGGGCGAAGGCGCCCTCGGTCGTGCCGAAGTCGAGCACCCGGCGGATGCCGCGCGCCCGGGCAGCAGCGGCCAGCCGCTCGAAATGCCGGTTGTCGCGATTGAGGATGGCGGTGCCGTCCGCCGTCATGCCGAGGAAGATCTCCGCCTTGGCGTCGGCGATCGCCTCCTCGGAGGGGAAGAACTCGATATGGACGGGCTCGACCGTGGTGATGATCGCGACGTCGGGCCGCGCGATCGGCGCCAGCGCGGCGATCTCGCCCGCGTGGTTCATGCCGATCTCCTGCACCACCCAGCGGGCGGATCGCGGCACGCGGGCGAGGCTGAGCGGCAGCCCCCAGTGGTTGTTGAGGCTGGCGGCGCTGGCCGCGGTCTCGCCCTGGGCCGACAGGCCGAGGCGCAGCGCCTCCTTCGTCCCGGTCTTGCCGACGCTGCCGGTGACGGCCACGACGCGCGCCCGCGACCGGTCCCGGCCGGTGCGGCCGAGCGCGGTCAGCGCCGCCAGCGTGTCGGGGACCCGGACGAGCGCCGCGCCGGCGGGCAGGCCGTCCGGAATGCGGTCCACGAGCGCGGCGGCCGCACCCTGCGCCAGCGCCGTCGCCACGAAGTCGTGGCCGTCGAAGCTGGGCCCGTGCAGGGCCACGAACAGGTCGCCCGCCGCCACCGTACGGCTGTCGATCGAGATGCCGCCCGCCGTCCAGGCCGGACCG
>JBFWXJ010000527.1:0-3909 GCA_050187535.1 Alphaproteobacteria bacterium
ATCCCAGTTGGATTGGACGAGGTCGATCCTTCGGCCAGCCGCCGGACCCCGGGTGGCCACCCGGGGTCCGGCATCGCTCACGCGACACACACAAGCTAGGCTCTCTTCCTAAGACGAGGACGAGGAAGCGAGGGCGGGAAAGCTACCCCCGCCCGAGGAAGCCCTTGATCTTCTGGGCCATGGCGTCGCCCTTGGTCTCGTGGGTGAAGAACGCCTCGAGCTTGCCCTGGGGCGAGATCAGGTAGACGAAGGCGCTGTGGTCCATGGTGTAGCCGAGTGCGCCCTGGACCGGCGTCTTCTTGTAGTAGACGCGGTAGGCCCGCGCCATGGCGGCCACCTCCTCCGGCGTCCCGGTCAGCCCGAGGATGCGCTCGTCGAAGGCCATCAGGTAGTCCTTGAGCGCCGCCGCGGTGTCGCGCTCCGGATCGACTGTGACGAAGAGCGGCTGCAGCCTGACCGCATCCGCCTTGCCGAGTGTGTCGAGCGCCATCGACACCTCGCCCAGCGCCAGCGGGCAGACGTCCGGGCAGTGGGTGAAGCCGAAGAAGACGAGGAGGTGCCGGCCGGGCCAGCTCGCCTCCGTCACCTTCCTGCCGTCCTGGTCGGTCATGGCGAAGGGGCCGCCGATCTGCGGCCCCGTCACCTCGGCCAGCCGCGCCGTCCCGCCGATCCGGCCGGCGTAGAGCGCAGCCAGCGCCACGACGAGAAGGCCGAAGCCGACGGCGAAGATGATGAGTGCGCGGCGCCCCGGTCGCGACATGGGCTGGCGGATCATGGGCGGCAATATGGTGCCGGCGGTCGCCCGCGTCAGTAGCCCCGCGCGCGATCGACGAGATTGAGCAGCGGCATTCCGCCGCTGAGCCGCCGCAGGTTCTCGACGATCTGCGGTGCCGCGGTCGCGGGATTGGTGAGCGCCGCCGAGTGCGGCGTCATGATCACCCTGGGGTGCGACCAGAAGGGATGGTCCACCGGCAGCGGCTCCTCGCGGAAGACGTCGAGAGCGGCGCCGGCGAGATGCCCGGAATCGAGGGCGGCCAGCAGATCGGCGTCGACGACGTGGCGGCCGCGCGCGCAGTTGACCAGGAACGCGCCCGCCGGCAGCGCGGCCAGCAGCTTCGCGTCGATCATGTCCTCGGTCTCGGCGGTCAGCGGCACGAGGTTGACGAGGATGTCGGTGCGGGCCAGAAACGCCGGCAGCCCCTCCGCGCCGGCGAAGCATTCGACCCCCGGCAGCGTTCGCTTCGTGCGGCTCCAGCCGCGGAGCGCGAAGCCGAACGGCGCCAGCTTGGCGAGCGCGTCGCGGCCGAGCTCGCCCAGCCCCATCACGCCCACCCCCCGCGTGTGCGGGTTCGGCTGGCCGTGGACTTCCCAGACCTTGTCCCGCTGCTGGCGGGCGTAGAGCGGCTCCTGGCGGTGGAACCGCAGCACCTGCATCACGATGTACTCGCTCATCTCCGCCGTCATCGACGGGTCGACGAGACGGGCGAGCGGCAGGCGGTGCGGAACCCGCGCGTCGCGCAGGATGGCATCGACGCCCGCGCCGGTCGCGAAGATCGCCTTCAACGCCGGCAGCGCCTCGAACATGCCGTCGGGCGCCTGCCACATCAGCACCGCCTCGGCCGCGGCCGGATCGCCGACGTCGGGCCAGTAGCGGATGTCGATGTCCGGCATGAGCCGGCGCAGCTCGGGCGCCCAGACATCCGCCGAGGGATGCGCGCGGCTCACGATCACGAGTGCCATCTCAACTCCTCACAACTCCGGTCTCGACCGCCTCCATGCGGAGCGCGGCGGCCATCAGCGCCTGTGTATAGGCTTCGCGCGGCGCGTCGAAGATGCGCGCGGCCGGGCCGGATTCGACGACCTTCCCGTCGCGCATGACGATCACCTCGTCGGCCAGCGCCCGGACCACCTTCAGGTCGTGGCTGATGAAGAGGTAGGCCAGCCGGTGCCGCGCCTGCAGGTCGCGCAGCAGGTCGACGATCTGCGCCTGCACGCTCATGTCGAGCGCCGATGTCGGCTCGTCGAGCACGACGAAACGCGGCTTCAGGATCAGCGCCCGGGCGATCGCGATGCGCTGGCGCTGGCCGCCCGAGAACTCGTGCGGATAGCGGTCGGCCGATGCCGGGTCGAGGCCGACCTCGGTGAGCGCCGTCTCGATCATGGCGCGCGCCTCGGCGCGGTCGCGGGCCAGCCGATGGACGCCCAGGCCCTCGGCGACGATGTCGGCGACGGACATGCGCGGGCTGAGCGAGCCGTAGGGGTCCTGGAAGACGATCTGCATCGCCTTGCGCAGCGGCCGCAGCGCCCGCCAGCCGAGGCCGTCGATCGGCTTGCCGAGGAAGGCGATGCGGCCCTCGCTGCGCGTCAGGCGCAACAAGGCCAGGCCCAGCGTGGTCTTGCCGGAGCCGGATTCGCCGACGACGCCGACCGTGTGCCCCTCGCGCACCGCGACCGAGACGCCGTCGACCGCCTTCACATGGGCGACCGTGCGGCGCATCACCCCGCGGCGGATCGGGAACCACACCTTCAGCGCATCGGCGCGCATCACCTCGGGCGCCCCGACCGCCGGCGGCAGCGGCTCGCCCTTGGGCTCGGCCGCGAGCAGGCGGCGCGTATAGGAGTGCTGCGGGCGCACGAAGACCTCGGCCACCGTGCCGCGCTCGACCACCTCGCCCTGGGTCATCACCAGCACCCGGCCCGCCATGTGACGCACGATGCCGAGATCGTGGGTGATCAGCAGCAAGGCCATGCCGAGCCGGGCCTGCAGCTCGCGCAGCAGCTTCAGGAGCTGCGCCTGGATGGTGACGTCGACCGCCGTCGTCGGCTCGTCGGCGATCAGGAGGTCGGGCCCCGTCGCCAGGGCCATGGCGATCATCACCCGCTGGCGCTGCCCGCCGGAGAGCTGGTGCGGATAGGCGTCGAGCCGGTTGGCGGCGTCCTGGAGGCCGACCAGCGCCAGCAGCTCCAGCGTGCGCGTACGCGCGGCCTCGCCGGCCAGCCCCTTGTGCAGCAGCAGCGTCTCGCCGATCTGGCGGGCCACCGTGTGCAGCGGGTTGAGCGAGGTCATCGGCTCCTGGAAGACCATGCCGATGCGGCCGCCGCGCACGTCGCGAAGGACGGCGGGCGGGGCTCCCACCAGCTCCTGGCCGTCGAAGCGGATGCTGCTGCCCGGCCCGTGCGCGGCGGTCGGGTAGGGGAGGAGCTGGAGGATCGAGAGGGCGGTCACCGACTTGCCGGAGCCCGACTCGCCGACGATCGCCAGCGTCTCGCCCCGCTCCAGGTCGAACGAGACGCCACGCACGGCGGCGACCGCGCCCGGCCCCTGCCCGAAGGTGACCGAGAGGTCGCGGACCTCGAGCAGGGCCATCGCCGTCAGCGCCCGGTCTTGCGCGGGTCGAAGGCGTCGCGCACCGCCTCGCCGACAAAGATGAGGAGGCTCAGCATCAGCGCCAGCACGGCGAAGGCGGTGAGGCCGAGCCAGGGCGCCTGCAGGTTGGCCTTGCCCTGCGACAGGAGCTCGCCCAGCGAGGCCGATCCGGGCGGCAGGCCGAAGCCCAGGAAATCGAGGCTGGTCAAGGTCGTGATCGAGCCGTTCAGGATGAACGGCATGAAGGTCAGGGTCGCGACCATGGCGTTGGGCAGGACGTGGCGCCACATGATCGTCGTGTCGCCGACGCCGAGCGCGCGGGCGGCGCGGACGTAGTCGAAGTTGCGGGCGCGCAGGAACTCCGCCCGGACGACGCCGACCAGCGACATCCACGAGAACAGCAGCATCAGGATCAGGAGCCACCAGAAGTTGGGCTCGACGATCGATGCGAGGATGATGAGGAGATAGAGGACCGGCAATCCCGACCAGACCTCGATGAAGCGCTGGAAGAAAAGGTCGACGAGGCCGCCGAAATAGCCCTG
>JBFWXJ010000528.1:0-3903 GCA_050187535.1 Alphaproteobacteria bacterium
GGACGCGTTGACGAACCCGGTCTTGATGCCGTCGAGCCCGTCGAACTGGTCCAGCAGCCGGTTGTGGTTGTGATACCAGTTGCCGCGGAAGGTGAAGCCGCGGGTCGCGAAGTAGGGATAGTACTTAGGATAGTCGCGCAGCAGCGCACGGGCCAGGACGGTGAAGTCGCGGGCGGTCGTGATCTGGCGCGGATCGGGCAGGCCCGAGGCGTTGCGGAAGGTGGTGCCGTGCATCCCCAGCCGCCGCGCGCGCAGCGTCATGTGCTGGGCGAACGCGGCTTCGGTGCCGGCCATCGACTCGGCGATGACGGTGGCCGCGTTGTTGGCCGACTTGGTGATGAGGCCGAGGATCGCTTCCTCGACGCTGATGGTCATGCCCGGGCGCAGGGGCAGGCCCCAGGGGACCGTCGCGGCATAGGCGGAGACCGGGAGCTGCTGGTCGAGCTGCAACCGGCCGCGCTCCAGCGCCTCGAAGGTGAGGTAGAGTGTCATGATCTTGGTGATGGACGCGGGATGCCGCGGCGCGTCGGCATTCACCTCGTGCAGGACCTCGCCCGTCCTGGCATCCATCACGATCGCGGCGTAGCGGTCCTTGACCGGCCCCACCGGCTTGCGCTTGCTGCGCGGTGCGGCGTCGGCTGGCGACACTGCCAGCGCGACCACGGCTGCGAGCAGAAACACATGCAATCTACGCCAGAAAGTCACGACAAGAATCCCCCCGCGCCATCGTCCTGCCGTCCTTTCGACGCATACCGCCTTCCTCAGAACGAGTCTACGCAGAAGTGCCGAATTACGTGATTTTCATGGACTATTCCGGTTTCGTACCAGTCGTCCGATGGCACCGATTGGGCCTTCGGGGCATGAAACGGGCCAAATCGTGAGGCGACCGGACGCGCCCGACCCGGCGTTCGCCGCCGCGCTGTCCCTCCATCGCGCCGGGCGACTCGGGGACGCGATGGCCGGCTACCGGGCGATTCTCGCCCGGCGCCCCGACCACGTGCCCGCGATGCACCATCTGGGCGTGGCCGCGCTGGCGGCGGGCGAGCGCGAGGAGGCGGAGAAGGCGTTGCGCGCCGCCGCCCGGGCGGCGCCGCGCGATGCCGCCGTGCGCTACGACCACGGCCATGCGCTGGCCGCCCTCGGCCGGCTCGACGATGCCGCCGCGACGTGGGCGGAGGCGGGGCGGATCGCCCCGCGCATGGCCGACGCACACGCCAATCGCGGCGCCGCCTTGGCGGCGCTCGGACATTTCACACCTGCCGCCGATGCGTTCCGCGATGCGCTCCGGGCCGATCCCAATCACCGGCTGGCCGCGGTCGGCATCGCGGACATGCTGCTGCGCGCGGGCCGCATCGAGGAGGCGATCTCGGCCGCCGACCGCGCCCGCGTGCGGCTGGGCCCGATCGCCGACGTCGCGACCGTGAAAGCCCTGGCCCTGCGCGCCAAGGGCGACCGGATCGCAGCGGCGCAGCTTCTGGAGCAGGCCGTCGCGACCGAGCCCGGGCATGCCGGAGCCTGGGGCGCGCTCGGCCTCGCCCGTCTCGACGGCGGCGACGCCGAAGGCGCCGCGGCGGCCCTGGCCCGCGCCGAGGCGCTCGATCCCACGACTGCCGAGACGCCGTTCAACCGGGCCACGGCCGAGCGAGCCCGCGACCGGCTGGGGGCGGCGATCGCCGCGCTGGAGCGGGCCCTGGCGCGCCGGCCCGGCTTCCCTGCGGCCGAGCTCAACCTCGCCTACCTGCTTTTGGAACAGGGCCGGGTCGCCGAGGCGGACCAGGCGTTCGACTCGATGCTCGCGGTCGATCCCGATCACGGGCGGGCGGCCTCGGGCAAGCTGTTCGCGCTCAACTACCGCGCCGACCTCGACCCGGGCGCGGTCGCGGCCGCCCACCGCGGCTGGGGCGAGCGCTTCGCTCCATTGCCGCCGCCGCGAACCTTCGCGAACCCGCCCGACCCCGAGCGCCGGCTCAGGGTCGGCTACGTCTCGGCCGATCTGCGGGCGCATTCCGTCGCCTGGTTCGCGGGTCCGGTCTTCGCCGCTCACGACCGCGACGCCGTCGAGGTCGTGGCCTACGCCGACGTGACGACGCCCGACGCGACGACGGCGGCATTGCGTGACAAGGTCGACCTGTGGCGGCCGATCGGCGGCATGGCCGATGCCGAGGTATTCGCCATGATCGAGGCCGACCGTGTCGACGTGCTGGTCGATCTGGGCGGCCACACCGCCTGGAATCGCCTCGGTGTCTTCGCGCGCCGCGCGGCGCCGGTGCAGGCGAGCTGGCTCGGATACCCCCATCCGACCGGGGTCGCAGCCATCGACATCCGCATCACCGACGCCGTTGCCGACCCGCCCGAGGCCGACGTCCCCGCCGCGGGCGAGCGGCTGGTGCGCCTCGGCCGGCCCTTCCTCGCCTATGCGCCGCCGCCCGATGCCGGGCCGGTTTCCGCGCGACCGGCGGGCGCGCCGCCGGTCTTCGCCTCGTTCAACGTCCTGCCCAAGATTTCGGCGGCCACGGTCGCCGCCTGGGCCGGCATCCTGGCCGCCGTGCCGGGATCGCGGTTGCTCCTCAAGGCGCGCGGCCTCGACGATCCCGACACGGCCGCGCTCTGGCGCGCGCGCTTCGCCGCCGCCGGCGTCGCGCCGGACCGCCTCGACCTGCGCGGCCGGGTGGCGTCGACCGCGGCCCACCTCGCCGTCTACGACGCGGTCGACATCGCCCTCGACCCCTTCCCCTACAACGGGACGACCACCACCTTGGAGGCCTTGTGGATGGGCGTGCCCGTCGTGACGCTGGCGGGCGACCGGCACGCCGGCCGGGTCGGCGCGGCGATCCTGCGCCCGCTCGGCCTCGACGATCTCGTGGCGGCCGATGCCGGTGCCTATGTCGCCAGCGCCGTCGCGCTGGCCACGGACGCGCATCGACGGGCGACGATCAGGGCGGAGCTGCGCCAGCGCCTCGCGGCATCCCCGCTGCTGGACGCAACGGACTTCACACGAGCGATGGAAGGTGCCCTGCGCGCCGAATGGCGGCGCTGGTGCGGCGCCGCGCCGCAGCTTGCTGCAGTGCACAATAACCCTTGACCGAGCGGGGACGGGACCCATATAACGGCCCGTGTTGCAGTGCAGCATAAGCCTGCACCGCTGGAAAGATCGCGAGATCGCAAATGGCCGAGGAGATCCCCCCGATGAGCATCAAGACGAAGGCCGCTCCGGCGGTCGAGGACATGGGCAAGCCCGCCGACGCCACCTTCGCGGCCGGCAAGGACATGGTCGACAACTTCGTCAAGGTCGGCCAGGAGGCCGCGCAGAAGGGCTACGAGCAGGCCGTGAGCATGACGAAGGAGCAGGTCGAGAAGGCCCGCGCCGCCATGGCCAAGGGCTATGACGAGTTCAACACGCTGGGCAAGGACAACGTCGACGCGCTGGTGAAGGCGTCGGCGATCTACGCCAAGGGCGTCGAGGCGCTCGGCAAGGAGGTCGTGACCTACGCCCAGGCGCGCGTCGAGACCAACCTCGCCGCCATGAAGGCGATGATGGGTGCCCGCACCCTGAAGGAGTTCGTCGACCTGCAGACCGAGTTCGCCCGTAGCGCCTTCGACCAGTTCGTCACGGAGTCGACGAAGCTGTCGGAGATCGGCGTGAAGGTCGCCAACGACGCCTTCGCCCCGATCAACGCCCGCGTGAACACGGTCGTCGAGAAGATGACGAAGACCGCCGCCGCCTGACCGGCAGCGACCCTTCCCGAACGAACGGCCCGGCGGCCTCCGCCGGGCCGTTTTCGTTTGGCCCGATTTCGGCTGCGCCGGCGCCCGCCGAGGGAGGGGTCTTTTCGCGGCGCCGCGCGATCCAATATCCTTCCACCGGCACCGCGAAATCGCCATCATCGCTTCCCACATTGATGG
>JBFWXJ010000529.1:0-3897 GCA_050187535.1 Alphaproteobacteria bacterium
TCTGGAAATGCGTGAAGGAGAGGCCGGCATAGGCACGCGCGAAGGTCGGATCGAGGCGGACCGCCGTCTCGAAGAAGTGCCGCGCGCGCCCGTTGTCCTCGCGATTGAAGCGATACATGTGCCAGAGGCCGCGGTGATGCGCCTCCCAGGCGTCCAAGGTCGACGGCGGCTTGAGGATCGCGCGGTTGCGCTCGATCGTCTCGATCTCGCTGGCGATGGACGCGACGATGCGGTTGCCGATCGCGTCCAGCACGAGGAAGGCGTCGTCGGCGGCCTGCTCGAAAATCTCGGTCCACACGATGCGGGCGCTCTGAGCCTCGGTCAGCTCCACGGTGACCGTCAGGCGCTTGCCCTGGCGCCGGATCGAGCCCGCGGCCAGGTAGTCGACCTTCAGCATCCGGCCGGCTTCGTCCGGCGCGACGCGCCGGTCGTGCAGGGCGAAGACGCTTCCCTCGGCGATGACGAAGAGGCTGCGGAGCTTGGCGAGCCGGGTGATGACGTCGTGCGCCAGGGCGTCGGCCATGCCGCCTCGTGCACCCCCCGACCGGTCCAGGAACGGCATCACCGCGATCGAGGCGCGCCGCGACGGCGTCACGACGGCCGCTTCGATGGCCGCGCGCGATGGCTCCGGGGCCGGTTCCGCGAGGACGGCCGCTGTGGCCGGGGCGCGCGGTGCTGCTTCGCCCGCCTCGCGCCAGCGCGCGGGCGGCATGCCGAACTCGCGCTTGAAGGCGCGGCTGAACGCCTCCTCCGACTCATAGCCGACGCGGTTGGCGACCTGCGCGACCGGGGCTTCGGTCTCGCGCAGCTCGATCTTGGCGGTCTGCAGCCGCCAGAGGGTGACGTAACGGATCGGCGGCACGCCGACCAGCGAGGCGAAGCGGTCGATGAAGGCGCTGCGCGACATCCCCGCTGCGCGCGCCAGCCCCTCGGTCGACCAGGGTGCCGCCAGATCGCCGTGGACGAGCGCCAGGGCGCGCGCGACATGCGGGTCCGCAAGGCCGCGGAGCCAGCCGGTGTCGCGCTCGTCGAGCGTCGCGGCGTAGCTGCGCACCGCCTCCACGAGAAGCAGTTCCGATAGCCGTGACATCACGTCGGAGGAGGCGAGGCGCCCCTGGGCCAGCTCGGCCGCCGCGAAGCGCATCGAGGCTTCGACCCAGTCGCGCGACGCACCCCTCCGGATGTCGAGCTTCAGCAGGCGCGGCAGCGTCGCGATCAGCGGGTTGTGCGTCTGCTCGCTGCCGAGGAAGCCGCAGACCATGCGCGTGGCGGGCCCGCCACCGCCGTGGTCGATCCGGGCCAGCTCGCCTGCGCCACCCGGCCGGATCAGGGGCCCGGCCGGGACCGGCCGCAGGCCCGGGTCGCTGCCCATCCTGTGGACATCGTTGCGCGGCAGCAGCACCACCTCGCCCGCCGTCACCTCGATCGGCCGTTCGCCCTCCACCTCGACCACCACGCGGCCCTCGATGACGAGGTGGTAGGCGATCATCTCGGTCGGAGCTGCCAGGAACGGGGCGCAATCCTCCGCCTCCAGCTTGGCGGAAATGCACCAGGGCGCGGTGAAGCGCGCGTCCAGGAACACGCCTCCGGTCAGGCGGACGGTCCGCAGCAGCTCCGAAAGCGGATCCTTCATCGCGGGCCGGCTCTCCGTCATTTGGACGATCGGTCAAGTGATGCGGACGTGCGGTCATTCGCCGCAGGCGGCGGCCACCTTATCAACCCGGTCACGGCGACGGGGGCGGAAATCGCACCAACCCGTCGCTTCGCCACCGCGGCTAGCGGTCGGCGAAGAACCTCGGCTGCAACCCCCGGATCGGAGGAACCGACATGACTACCGCCACTGCCGTCCTCAGTCAAAACGCCGCCACGCCCGCGCCCGACCTGCAGGTCGTGAAGACGCGCCAGCAGGGCGCCTGGTCGTCGGGCGACTACGCCGTCGTCGGCACCACGCTGCAGATCGTCGGCGAGGAGCTCTGCGAGGCGGTCGATCTGCGTTCGGGCGAGAAGGTGCTCGACGTCGCCGCCGGCAACGGCAACGCGTCGCTCGCCGCCGCCCGCCGCTGGGCCGACGTCACCGCGACCGACTATGTGCCGGCATTGCTCGAGCGCGCCCGCGAGCGGGCGGCGGCCGACCGTCTCGACATCGCCTTCCAGGAGGCCGACGCCGAGGCGCTGCCCTTCGCCGACGCGTCGTACGACGTGGTGCTGTCGACCTTCGGCGTCATGTTCACGCCCGACCAGGATCGCGCCGCGGCCGAGCTCGTCCGCGTCTGCCGCCCGGGTGGCCGCATCGGCTTGGCCAACTGGACGCCCGACGGCTTCATCGGCCAGGTGTTCCGCACCATCGGCAAGCATCTGCCGCCGCCGGCCGGCGTCCGCTCGCCCGCCCAGTGGGGCACGCGCGCGCGCCTGGCCGAGCTGTTCCAGGCCGACGCCGCGTCGGTGACCGCCGCCCAGCGGCACTTCACCTTCCGCTACCGCTCGGCCGACCACATGCTGCACATCTTCCGCACGTATTACGGCCCGATGCTGAAGGCCTTCGCCGCGCTGGAGGCGCCCGGGCGCCAGGCGCTCGAGGACGACATGCTGGAGCTCATGGGGCGCTTCAACCGCTCGGGCGACGCCACGCTCGTGGTGCCGAGCGAGTACCTCGAAGTCGTCGTGACCCGCCGCTGACCCGTTCCTCTCCGGCAGCAAGGAAAGTAGCGATGAAGCATCTCGCCATCGGCGTCCTGCTGGGCGTCGTCGTCGCCGGCGGGGCGCAAGCCTCCGACGCGCATCACACCATCGTGCCGGCCGACCAGGTGAAGTGGGGGCCGGCGCCGCCCTCGCTTCCGCCCGGCGCGCAGGCGTCCGCCCTGCTCGGCAGCCCGGCGAAGGAGGGGCCGTTCGTGCTCCGCCTGAAGTTCCCGGCCGGCTTCGTCGTGCCGCCGCACCGGCATTCGAAGGACGAGTTCGTGACGGTGATTTCCGGCGGCTTCGGGATCACGGCCGGTGAGAAGGTCGACCGCACGGCGAAAATCCTGCCGGCTGGCAGCTTCGTCCACCTGCCGGCGGGAATGCCGCACTTCGCCTTCGTCGAGCAGGAGACGGTCGTGCAGATCAACGGCGTCGGCCCGTTCGACGTGGTCTACGTCGATCCCAAGGACGATCCGCGCAAGAAGTAGCGTCTCGGGCGGCACGCGCCGGCGGATGCTCCGTCGGCGTGCGCCGCCCGTTCGCTCACTGCGACCGTTGCTGTTGCTGCTGCTGTTGCTGCATCGGCTGCGTGCGCATGCCCGCCTGCTGCCACGCCCAGAGGCCGCCGCGGTACCACAGCACGTTCTGGTAGCCGAGCTGCGCCGCGCGCAGCGCGACGTTGTACGACATCCAGCAATTGGGATCGGCGCAATAGACGACGACCGGTATCGACCGGTTGCCGCGGGTGACCTGCCCCAACATCTGGCCCAGCTGCTGCTGCGTCTGGTCCTGGAACGAGTTGCCGCCGGCCGCCCAGGCCGCCGGAACGGCATTCGGCAGGCCGATCGGAGCACCCAGCGCATCGAGGATGACGACCGGCACCGGTGGCTGGTGTCCCAGCATCGAGACCAGGCCCAGCGTGTCGATCAGCTTGGCGCCCGGAATCGAGGTCGGGGTGGCGCCGTGCGGCGGGCCGCGATGGAGCTGTGCCGTCGGCTGCGCGCCCAGGTCCTGGCGCTCCTGCTGGGCCAGCGCCTGCAACGCCTGTTGGTTCATGCCGGGCGGCAGGCGAACCTGCTCGTCGCCGCCCCGCGGCGGCTGTCCGAAGCCTCCGGACGGCGGCTGGCCGAACCCGCCCGGCGCGGCCTGCCCGAAGCCGCCCGGCGGGGCCTGTCCGAAGCCGCCTTGCGGCGGCTGCCCGAAGCCGCCCTGCGGCGG
>JBFWXJ010000530.1:0-3872 GCA_050187535.1 Alphaproteobacteria bacterium
AGTGGCAGGTGCAGTTCCTGCTGAACCTGCTGGTCTTCGGCATGACCATCCCGGAGGCGATGGAGGCGCCCAAGCTCAGCAGCGAGCACTTCCCCGGATTCTTCGCGCCGCACGACCGTTTTCCCAACCGGGTCCGGATCGAGCCGCGCGTGGGTGCCGCGACGCTGGCCGACCTGGCCGCCCGTGGCCACGACGTCGAGGTGGCGGCCGACTGGTCCGAGGGCTACCTGCTCGCTGCCGCCCGCGAGCCGAGCGGCCTGCTCGAAGCCGGCGCCGACCCGCGCGGCGCCCGCGGCGACGTCTTCGCCGCCTGCGCCTTGGCCTGGTAGGCAGCCGTCAGTCGCGCCCGTCGCGCCAGCGATAGAGGAGCAGCATCCCGCGCGCGATGCGCCGGGCGAACCCATGCGCCGGGATGGGTGCCAGCGGGGCGACCGGCAGCGGCAGGCCGTCGCGCGATCCGGTCGCGACCCACTCGGCGACGATGCGGCCCATGATCGTCGCCAGCGCGACGCCGCGGCCCTGGCAGCCGATCCAGCCGACGACCCCCGGCGCCAGCTCGTGCAGATGCGGCATGCGGTCCTGGGTGATGCCGACATAGCCGTGCCAGAGATGGTCGAAGGCGACCTCGCCGACCTGCGGGAATACGCGGGCGATGCGCTGACCGATGCGCCGGCGCAGGCGCGCATCGTGGCCGGCATGGATGGCGAGCGCGCCGCCCGAGACCAGCCGGCCGTCCTTGTCGAAGCGGAAGAAGTGGAGGTCGCCCTGGGTGTCGGAGAGGGCGATGTTGCCGACGAGAATGCTGCGGCGGACGTTCTCTCCGAGCGGTCGCGTCGCCATCTGGTACGAGCGAACGGGGATCACGGTCTGCCGCAGCCCCGGCCACAGGTCGTCGGAATAGGCGTTGGTCGCCAGCACGACCTTCTCCGCCGTCACGGAGCCGGCGGCCGTCGTCACCTTCCAGCCCGTCCCGGCGCGCGCGATGGCGGTCGCGGGGCTCCCCTCGAAGACCCGCACGCCGGCGGCGATGGCGCCGCGCGCGAGGCCGCGGGCATAGCCGAGCGGGTTGATGTGGCCGCCATCGCGGTTGCGCCAGCCGCCATGCCAGAACTCCGATCCCGTCACGGCGACCGTGGCGTCGCGGTCGAGCAGCTCGACCGGCGCGCCGCGCGCCGCCCATTGCTCGAAGCGCCGGCGGGAGAGCGCCACGCGGCTGGCGCGGTGGGCGGGCTGCACCCAGCCGTTCTGCACCGCCTCGCAGTCGATGCGGAGTCGGCGGATCAGGTCGAAGGTGAAGGCGGCGGAATCCCGCACCGTCGCCGCATAGGCCTCGCCGCGCTCCTTGCCGAACATGGCGACCCAGTGCTCGGGGTCGAAGCGCGGATGGGTCGGGATGACCTGCCCGTTGTTCCGCCCCGAGGCGCCCCAGCCGACGAC
Organism: Alphaproteobacteria bacterium; assembly: GCA_050187535.1. Taxonomy (GTDB): domain Bacteria; phylum Pseudomonadota; class Alphaproteobacteria; order ATCC43930; family Allostellaceae; genus Allostella. The sequence goes on from JBFWXJ010000530.1 coordinate 1,438, forward strand.
GGCGGCCTCCAGCAGTGCCACCGACACGCCGCGCTCGGCGAGGTGCAAGGCCGTCGACAGCCCGCTGTAGCCGCCGCCCACCACCACGACATCGGCCCGTTCGTCGCCCGCCAGCGGCGTCGTTGCCGGCCCGGGCGGCGCGGTCGCGGCCCAGAGGGAAGGGGGAAGGACGGGGGTCATCGCGGTTGCTCCCGGATCGCTTGCCTTCGACCGTAGCACATGCGCGGCCGCGGGCTGCGGCACCCGTGGTAGCTTGCGGCAGCCCTGCCGGCCCGCCCCCACCGAGGTCGATCCATGAGCGACGACGTTCCCGCCACCGCCCGCCACCTCGTCCGCAGCCTCGACCGCGCGGCGCTGGCGACGGCGCAGCGCGATGCGGAGGGCTGGCCCTACGCGTCGCTGGTGATGGTGGCGCACGACCAGTGCGGGCGGCCGCTGATGCTGCTCTCGGACCTGGCGGAGCATTCGAAGAACATCGCCCGCGACGGGCGGGTGTCGCTGCTGTTCGACGGCACGGGCGGCCTGGCGCGGCCGCTGACGGGTGCGCGGGCGACGGTGCTGGGGAGGGCCGTGGCGGTCGACGATGCGGCGGCGCGTGCCCGCTATCTCGCACGCCATCCCGACGCGGCGTTCTATGCGGGCTTCCCGGATTTCCGCCTCTACCGAGTCGAGGTCGAGCAGGCGCATCTGGTCGCGGGCTTCGGGCGCATCCATTGGGTCGAGGGTGCCGCCATCGTGCTGCCGGAGAATGCGCCGGCGCTGGCGGATGCGGAGGCCGGCATCGTCGGCCACATGAACGACGACCACGGCGACGCGGTGCAGCTCTATGCGCGGATGCTGGGCTCGGACGCGGTGGGCTGGCGCATGACCGGCGTCGATCCCGAGGGGGCGGACCTGAGGCTCGGCGGCGACGTGCTGCGCCTGCCCTTCGCAGCACCGATTACCGACGCCAAGGGTGCCCGCGTCGAGCTCGTGCGCCTCGTCGGCGAGGCGCGCCGGCGCCTGGGTCAGGCGAGTGCGGCGTAGAGGGCGCCCGCTCCGAACGCGACCAGGACGGCACCGCTCGCCCGGTTGATCCAGGCGAGTGCCGCCGGCCCGACGCGGTGGCGCAGCAGGCCGACGACCGAGGAGAGTCCGAACCACCACAAGGCAGAGCCGAGGAAGACACCCGCCACCAGCACCGCGGCGGCGGTCGGGCTGCCGGCCCATTCGCCGAGGCCGAGACCGGCGAAGGCGGCGGCGAAGGAGAGGATCGTCGCGGGATTGGTCAACGTCAGCACCGTCGTCGTCGCCCAGGCGCCCACGAGGCCGGCGGCCCCGGACGCCCCCGCTGCAGCGGCCGCAGGCCGCGCCATGGCGGTGCGCAGGCCGAGGAAGACGAGGAAGAGCCCGCCCGCGACCGCGAGCCAGCCGCGGCCGGCCACGATCGCGTCGGAGACGACGGCCAGCCCGAAGCCGACGATGGCGCCGTAGGCGGCGTCCGCCGTGGCCGCGCCGAGGCCGGTTGCGAAGCCCATCGCGCGCCCGTCCGCCAGCGTGCGCCGGATGCAGAGCAGGCCGATCGGCCCGACGGGTGCCGCGATCGCGAGGCCGAGGACGAAGCCCTTCGCGAACAGCGCCAGCATCAATCCTCGCGTGGCCCCGCGCAGGGCAGGAACGCCGTCTCCTTCGCCGAGGACAAGGCGATCGTCGTGCGCGTGCGCACGACGCCCGGCAGCGTCTTGATGCGGCCGGCGACCAGCCGTTCCAGGTCGCCCGTGTCGTGTGCGCGCACCTTCAGCAGGTACGACCAGTCGCCGGTGACGTGATGGCACTCCTGGACCTGCGGCTCGCCCCGCACGCCGGCGATGAAGGCGACGTCGTCGCCGGGTGCCGCCAGCAACACCTCGACGAAGGCGCAGACGTCGAAGCCGACGCGCCGCGGGTCGACATGGCCATGGGTCCCGGTCAGCACGCCCTCGGCATGCAGGCGGCGGAGACGCTCGTTGACCGCGGAGGTCGAAAGGCCGACCGCCGTCGCGAGCGAGGCCAGCGGCCGCCGCCCGTCGTCCTGAACCGCATCGAGGAGTGCCCGGTCGATGGCGTCCATGGCCGCATTCTATCCTGAATGGTATTCAGTATACAGGATTATTTCCTGCTGTCGCGGGACTGATCGCTCGCCTTGAGGGCCTGGGTATATTTCGCCCAGAGCTTTTCCTGGTCGCGGCCGATCTCGTGGAGGTACTTCCACGAGTAGATGCCCGTGTCGTGGCCGTCGTCGAAGCGGATGCGGATGGCGTAGTTGCCGACCGGCTCGACGCCGAGGATCCCGACCATGCGCTTGCCGGCGACCAGCGTCTTCTGGCCCGGCCCATGGCCCTGGACTTCGGCGGACGGGCTCTCGACGCGGAGGAACTCGGCCGGCAGCCGGAAGCTGCTGCCGTCGTCGAAGTCGA